>JBGSOJ010000064.1:0-21616 GCA_041739175.1 Sphingomonadaceae bacterium | reverse complement strand
GGGGCGACCCCAGGGACAGTGCAACAGAAAGCAGGTTGCTACGGCTTCGGCCCAGCAATATTGAAAGGGTGCGGTAAAAGCGCACCGCGTCCCCGGCAACGGGCGGCGGCAAGGTAAACCCCACCGGGAGCAAAACCGAATAGGGACGACACGAGTTTCGGCTCAACCCTTGTCCGGGGCAGTCGTCCGGGTTGGTTGCTATAGGTTGGCGAGCAATCGCCGCCACAGATGAATGGTCGCACAACCCCTTAACCGGGGTGGACAGAACCCGGCTTATAGACCCTCTGGCATTTTATTTGGGCGGCAAGCGGTCGCGTACTTCGCCCATCCGGTCGTAGAGGCCGAAAAATGCCATATATAATTCCATGGTGATCCGCCACAGCAGTGTCCCCAATGCAGCCAAAATCAAGGCTCCAAAAATATACCCCAACCCAAGCGCAGGAGAATAGGTCATCATTGCCAATCCAGAAATTACCGTCAAAACAACAGAAATTGCAATCAATCCAAGGCCAATGAAATAGACAAGTTTGATAATCGATGGCGCAATTAATTTTTCAAAGCTAAGCAGGTCATTTGCAGAAAATTTTTCAGCCATAATAAAATCCTTCCTCGAAATTGGGTTTAAAAGGCAGGGTGCATGGCGACCTTGTTAGATATATTTTCGTTACCCCCACGAAATAAATACGCTTACCCCTTTGCAAAGTCTAGCGCTTCGTGAGCGCACAAAAATTTTCCTCGCTATCGGCCAACAAACAATCTGGATTAGCGCGCCGCAAAGCCTTAGGGAGGCATAATGAGCAAGTCAGGGCGCACAACCGATTGGGGTTTCCCCCGCTGGCGCGGCTATGGCAGCGCGCGTGAGGCACAGCCGGTGCGTTTGTGCGATCGGCATGGATGCAATGAAGCGGGCAAATGCCCCGCGCCAAAGGCTCCCAATAGCCCCGAACGCTGGATGTTCTGTGAGGCGCACGCGGCGGAATACAATCGCGGCTGGGACTATTTTGAAGGCCTATCAAAAGACGACGCCGCCGAACGCGAGCGGACCGAGCGGCGCGATGCGTCGGGCTATCGCGAATCCGCACACTATGGTTGGGCAGGGTCAGGGGATGGCAGCCGGACGCAGGATGAAATGCGCGCGCTGGAAATCCTTGGCCTCGACCCTGACAGCAATCTGGAGGATGCCAAAAAGGCATGGCGCGCACTGGCGAAAGAATGCCACCCCGATGTCAAACCCGATGATGCCGACGCAGCGAAACGCTTTGCAGCCGGGCAGGCGGCTTACGAAGTGTTGCGCGTGTCGGAGGATTTGAAGCAATGGAAACCGAACGAATAGGCCAAAGGAGACGCATCATGCGTAAATTGTTGATCGGAATGACTGCTCTCACCTTTGGGGTCGTTGCATCGCCCGCGACGGCGGGATTCACCTTTAAGGCGCAGCCTCGCTCCTGTAGCGCCTTCGCCGATGATGCAAGTTTTGCGCTGCAATACACCACAATGGAGGGCGGCAGGCCGGTCAATAAGGCGATGTTGGTGCTTACACCCAATAAAACGCCAATGGGGCGGGATGGCGAAGCGCTTGCCGTGCAAATCAAATTGGGTGGCGGCGATGCCACCGGCCTTGTCGATGTCACGCCGAGTTTGCGGGACGAGGCAGCACTTGTCTTTGACTTGGGCGACGGCACATTGGGCTATGTGATCAATTTGCCGGGTATGGAAATCGACAAATTTGAGGGCAAAACGCATTTGGTGATCATGTTTGATAACAAAATCATCAGCTATCACGATTTTAAAGGGCCGCTTATCGCCCCGCTGAAAGAATGCGCAACACGCCGTTAAGCCGCGCTTTCAATCCCCAAATCGGCGAGTTTGCGGTACAGTGTTGACCGCCCTATGCCCAAACGCCGCGCGACCTCGGTCATACGGCCGCGATAGTGCCCAATGGCAAGCCGAATAACGTCGGCCTCAATGTCCTCCAGCGGGCGTAAGTTGCCGTCATCCTGATACAGCGCAATGCCGATGCCATCATTCGTGTTCGATTCGGCTTTTTGCTCGCCCATCTCCGCCACCGCGGCGGCGATCTGCGGAAAATCTTCCGGTGTTAGCGCGTCGCGCTCACACATAACGGCGGCGCGGAACAGCACGGATTGCAATTGCCGCACATTGCCCGGCCAGTCATAGGCACGCAACAGGGCCGCCGACTCGTCGGTAAGCGTCAATGACCGCAATCCCGGTTGCGACCCCAAGCGCGCAAGGAAATGTCGTGCAAGTGCCGCCAGATCCTGCCCGCGTTCGCGCAAAGGGGGGATGGTCAGTTGAACGACATTGAGGCGGTAATACAGATCCTCGCGGATTGTCCCTTCGCGTACCAATCCCTCAATACCGTTGTTGGTCGCGGTAATTAGGCGTACATCAACGCGGTAACTGTGTGGGCAACCAATTGGCTGTATCTCGCCGCGGGTTAAAAACCGCACCAATCGTAATTGTGTGTCAGCGGGAAGGCGGTCGATTTCGTCGATGAAGAGCGTGCCGCCATCGGCCTGTTGCAGCAATCCAACCTGTTTATCAAACGCACCGGTAAAGGCGTTTTTCTCGTGCCCGAACAGAATCGAATTGAGAAGATTTTCTGCAATCGCGCCGCAATCCACCTTAAGGAAAGGTAGCTTTGCGCGGGGACTGGCGGCCTGAATAGCGTCAGCGAACACTTCTTTGCCAACGCCATTTTCGCCGTCGAGCAACACCGGCACGCGGCTGCGCGCGGCCTTCGCGGCAATCGCCAATGCGGCGCGGAAGGCAGTGGAGGAACCGATGATTTCTTCAAATGCCAAGGGTTGTGCGATTTTTTCGGTAAGCGGTTGCAATTCGCCAAAATCCTTGGCGCGGTCGGCGGCCAAGGCCAGCGCGGCGATTAATCGCTCCGATGGAACGGGCTTCAGCAAATAGTCCGTTGCGCCTGCGCGCATCGCCTGAATGGCGGCGTCGGATGATCCGATGGAGGTCAAAAGCAAAATGGGCAGGGCAGGGCGGCGCGATTTCAATTCTGCGATCAACGATGGCGCGTCCCCGCCCGGCACCCATTGGTCAAGCAATATGGCGTCGAGCATCATACCTTCTTGCGTGCCCAGCATCGCAATGGCGGTTTCCGCGTCGCGCGCGACAATGGTGCGCCAACCGGCGCGCGATGCAATCGCCGACACCAACCGGCATTGCGCCGGTTCGTCGTCGACTAACATCAATAAGCGGCTGGCTTGATCTGCCAATGGTTTCGCCTCAATTACGCAGGTGGAAAACACCGCATAACGAGAAGGGGTAAAGAGGCGATTAAGCTAACCCCACAATTTCTATCGTGCCGCCCTCTTGCCCATTGGCGGCGGTGCGGCTAGGCAGGGCAAAACGTATTAAATGGAGGAACGATTGTGACCGACGATCAGAATATGAAAGCCGCAGAGCAAACCTTTTCGGGCTTCATGGCCATGATGAAATGGGGGACGGTTGTTACGGTTGTCATCGTCGCGATCGTTATCCTGTTGATCGCCGGTTGATCGGCGCGTCTGGGACATGAAAATCGCCGTCTTAAAAGAGCACGCCGCCGGTGAACACCGCGTCGCCGCCACGCCGGAAACGGTTAAGAAGTTCATCGCCTTAGGCGCCACGATGGCCGTTGAGAATGGGGCTGGCGAAACCGCCTCTATCGCGGATACCGATTATGAGGCCGCCGGGGCCAGTGTCGCCGACCGCGCCGCTGTGCTTGCCGAAGCCGATATCGTGCTGGGCGTGCAGGGTCCCGCACCCGATAGCCTGACCGGTATAAAATCCGGCGCGTGGATTGCCGCCTCATTGAATCCTTTCGGACAACGCGCGCGCGTGGATGAATATGCGGCGTTGGGCGTTGAGGCGCTGGCCATGGAATTCATGCCGCGCATCACGCGGGCGCAATCGATGGACATATTGTCATCGCAGTCGAACTTGTCGGGCTATAAGGCCGTGATTGAGGCAGCGTATCATTATGGCCGCGTCTATCCGATGATGATGACGGCGGCGGGCACAGTGTCCGCTGCACGCTGTTTCGTCATGGGCGTCGGCGTTGCCGGCCTGCAAGCCATTGCGACTGCCCGCCGTTTGGGTGCACAAGTTTCCGCCACCGATGTGCGCAGCGCGACCAAGGAACAAATCCAATCTTTGGGCGCAAAACCGATCTTCGTGGAGAACGTCGCGGGGATTGAGGGCGAAGGGTCGGGCGGCTATGCCACCGAAATGAGCGAGGAATATCAAAAGGCGCAGGCCGAATTGGTATCCAGCCACATTGCCAAGCAAGACATCGTCATCACCACCGCTTTGATCCCCGGCCGTGCCGCGCCGCGTTTGATTAGCGATGCGCAAATCGCCACAATGCGCGCGGGTTCGGTCATCGTTGACTTGGCCGCTGAACAAGGTGGCAATGTTGAGGGCTGCGTCGCGGGCGAAGTCGTGGTCAAACACGGCGTCAAAATCATCGGCGCGAACAATCTGCCCTCCACCATGGCGGCGGATGCCAGCGCGTTGTTCAGTCGGAACCTGTTCAACTTCCTGTCCGCCTTCTGGGACAAGGAGACGAATACCGTCACTCTGGACGATGAAATCGGCAATGCCATCCGCCTGACACAGGGCGGTAAGGTCGTAAACGAACGCCTGCTTGGCGCATAACATAAAGGGGGAGGGGCAAATGGACTTCATTTCCATCCTAAGCATTTTTGCGATGGCCTGTTTTGTGGGCTATTACGTCGTTTGGTCGGTGACACCGGCTTTGCACACGCCGTTGATGGCGGTGACGAACGCGATTTCGTCGGTCATCATCGTCGGCGCACTGGTCGCCAGCGCGGCGGCGGCGGTTCCTGCGGCGAAATGGCTCGGCCTGATCGCTGTCGTCTTTGCCAGCGTCAATATCTTCGGCGGCTTTGCCGTGACCGAACGCATGCTTGCCATGTATAAGAAGAAGGAGAAGAAATAATGCGCTCCTTCTTAACACGCGCGGCGTTAACCGCGCCGATGTTGTTGGCCGCAACGCCAGCCTTTGCGGCTTCGGGCGAGCCCGTAAACCCATGGGTGGGCCTCGCCTATCTGGTCGCAGGGGTGTTTTTCATCCTTGCCCTGCGCGGTCTATCAAGCCCCGCAAGCAGTCGGTCCGGCAACCGTTTCGGCATGGCCGGGATGCTGATCGCCGTTGTCACCACTTTGGTCACGCATGAGATTGCGGCGCTTCCTGAGATTTTGGTCGCAATTGCTATCGGCGCTATCATTGGCATTGTTACCGCGCGTAAGATCGCCATGACCGATATGCCACAACTGGTGGCAGCCTTTCACAGCCTTGTTGGTTTGGCCGCTGTATTAGTAGGCGCGGCAGCGTATCTGAACCCCGAAGCGTTCGGGATTGTTGATGCGGCAAACACAGGGATTCTGGCACCGAACGGGTCGCCCATCGCAATGGCGAGTGCGATTGAGCTTGGCCTTGGCGTGGCCATTGGGGCAATTACGTTCAGCGGCTCGGTTATTGCCTTCCTGAAACTCAACGGCAATATGTCGGGAAGCCCGATTTTGTTGCCAGCTCGACATATTATCAATCTCGCGACGCTCGCCGGGATTTTGGGCCTGATCGGATATTTCCTGACCGACCAGAGTCCTTGGGTGTTTTGGACCATCACCGCGCTTAGCTTTCTTATCGGGTTCCTACTCATCATCCCCATCGGCGGCGCAGATATGCCTGTGGTGGTGTCGATGTTGAACAGCTATTCGGGCTGGGCGGCCGCCGCCATGGGTTTCACGTTGGGCAACACGGCAATGATTATCACCGGCGCGTTGGTGGGTTCATCGGGCGCGATCCTGTCTTACATCATGTGCAAGGCAATGAACCGCAGCTTCATCAGCGTGATTGCGGGCGGCTTCGGTGCAGAGGCCGGCGGAGCATCCGGTGGCGGTGAGAAAATCGACCGCCCCTGGAAACGCGGCAGCGCGGACGACGCGGCGTTCCTGATGAAGCAGGCCGAGAGCGTCATCATCGTCCCCGGCTACGGCATGGCGGTCGCACAGGCGCAGCACGCCTTGCGCGAAATGACCGATGTGCTGAAGGCAGAGGGCGTTTCGGTAAAATTCGCCATCCATCCCGTCGCGGGCCGGATGCCGGGCCACATGAATGTCCTGCTTGCCGAGGCGAATGTGCCTTATGATGATGTGTTTGAGCTCGAAGACATCAACAGCGACTTCTCGCAATGCGATGTTGCCTTTGTCATCGGCGCGAACGATGTCACCAACCCGGCGGCAAAAACCGACAAGTCATCGCCGATATATGGGATGCCGGTGCTCGATGTTGAAAAGGCGAAAACGGTGCTGTTCATCAAACGCTCGATGGGTGGCGTTGGCTATGCGGGTGTCGATAACGAAGTGTTCTACATGGACAACACGATGATGCTTCTCGCCGATGCGAAGAAAATGTGCGAGGAAATTGTGAAGGCTATGGCGCACTAAAGGGCGGCTTTTGCGGCACGGAAAAATCACAAAGGCCCGGCGGTTCAAAACTGGCGGGCCTTTCGTTTGGCTAAGAATGAGGATGTACCTATGCGCAAATTGGGCCTGATCGGCGGGATGAGTTGGATCTCGACCGAGATATATTACCGCACCATCAACCTTGCTTTCGCGAAGGAACGCGGCGGCATGCACAGCGCGCCCCTCTTAATTGAAAGCCTCAATTTCGCCGGCATGGACCGCAAATGTGAGCCCGACGATTGGTCGTGCACCGCCGCAATACTCATCGAAAGCGCGCGCCGATTGGAAGCAACGGGGGCAGGTGCTCTGCTGATTTGCGCCAATTCGATGCACAAAGTGTACGACGACATTGCCGCCGCTGTCTCCATTCCCATCGTCCATATCGCCGATGAAGTGGGCAAAGCCATGGCCGCCGATAACATCAAAACTGCCGCACTTATCGGCACCCGCAATGTGATGAGCGAGCCATGGTATCGCCAACGCTTGGTCAAACACGGTGTGTCGCTGCTTCCCGCCGACATGCGCGAGGTCGATACGATTGATCGGATTATCTATGATGAGGTGATGCTCGGCAAAGCAACGCGCGATTCGGAACGCGCAATGAAAACTATCCTGACCGACATGGATCAGGATGGTGCGGATGCCGTCGTTTTGGGTTGCACCGAGTTGTCGTTGATCGTGAACACAAGGGCCAATGTCCTGCCGATTTACGACAGCACGGACCTGCACGCGAAAGCGGGCGTGGCGTGGTTATTGGCGGACTAAATCACCGCCCGCGACAAAATTTGTTGTCACGCTGGAACGAACAGCGCTAGGCAATCATTGGTATTATGACAGCGCATTTTCGCTAACAGGAGACGAACGATGGCCTTCACCCTTCCCGAATTGCCCTACGCCAAGGATGCCTTTGGCGACCTTATGTCCGCCGAAACATTCGATTATCACCATGGCAAGCACCACAACGCTTATGTCACCAAAGCCAACGAATTGGTCGCCGCTGATGAAAGCCTGCAGGGCAAATCACTGGTCGAATTGATCAAAACGTCGAAGGGCGGATTGTTCAACCAAGTCGGCCAAATCTGGAACCACAGCTTTTATTGGCTTTGCCTCTCGCCAGAGAAGAAAGAGCCCACTGGCGAACTCGCCGATAGGATCAACGCAGAATTTGGTTCAACCGATGACCTCATTGAGAAATTGAAAGCAGAGGCCGTTGGCCATTTCGGCAGCGGTTGGGCCGCCCTGGTGCTGAACGACGGCAAATTGGTCGTGAAAAGCTACCATGATGCCGATTGCCCGATTGCGCATGGCGACACGCCGTTGCTGATCCTCGATGTGTGGGAGCACGCCTATTATGTCGACTACCGCAACGCGCGGCCTGCTTATGCTGATGCGATTTTGAAGAATGCCATTGATTGGGACTTCGTCGCGCAGAATCTGGACGGCGAAGGTGCCGCCCGCGCCGATCAGGCCGGCTAATTTTCGCGCACATGACAAACGAAAAACCCCGCAGCGATGCGGGGTTTTTTGATTCTTATCATGCGGACCCTTTGTCGGTGTCGTCGCTATCCGCCAGTTTTAGGCCATGGCGCAACAGCATCGGTATGTTCGCCATTCCAAAGAGGAATGTCAGCCCCGTCACGCCCCAAACTTTCAGGGTCAGCCACATTTCTTCGCTTAAAGTGGCAATCATCACCTCGTTCAAAACCGCCATGCCGACGAAGAAAACGCCCCAATTGCGCGACAGTTTCAGCCAGCCTTCGTCTGACAATCCCTCAAATGCGTATTCGAGGAGATATTTCAGCGGCGATTTTCCCTGCCACACGCCTAAGAACAGGATGATCGCAAACAGGACATAGAGGAACGTCGGCTTATGCTGAATAAATGCAAAGCTGCCCGAGATGATGGTAATGGTACCAAAGCCAAGCACCAATATTGCCGACATCCACATCATTGGGCTGACTTTGCCCAATTTCCATTGCGACACAATCAACGCAATGGTGATGGCAACCATGAAGGTGCCGGTGGAAATGATCGTTGCGTCCAAGGTTGCTAGCGCATCCTTGCCGTCGCTTGCCAATTTGTAAGCAATAAAGAACGCCAACAACGGCCCGAAATCGAGTAAAAAGTTCAACAGGCCATGCGGCTTTTTCGGCGGTGTTGTTGCCGATGGTTCGGTTTTCATATCGCTCATGCGCTTAAACTCCCACTATCGCCCGCGCCAGTTCGTCGGCGTCGAAGGGGCGCAAATCTTCCATTTGCTCACCAACACCAATGGCGTGGATGGGCATGCCAAATTCCTTTGCCGCCGCGACCAATACGCCGCCGCGCGCGGTGCCGTCCAGCTTGGTCATAACAAGGCCCGTGACACCCGCCATATCGCGGAAGGTTTCAATTTGGCTCAGCGCGTTTTGGCCAGTGGTGGCGTCAAGCACCAACACCACATCATGCGGCGCGGCGGGGTTCAACCGCCCAAGAACGCGGCGGACTTTGGCCAGTTCCTCCATCAATTCGGTTTTGTTCTGCAACCGTCCGGCGGTGTCAACAATCAGCACATCTATGCCCGTCGCGGTCGCCTGCTTCACGGCATCGAACACAATGCCTGCTGCATCGCCGCCCTCTTTGCCGAACACAATCGGCACGCCGAGACGTTCCGCCCAGATTTTCAGTTGCCCGATAGCGGCGGCGCGAAAGGTGTCGCCTGCGGCCAGCATCACGCCGTAATCCTGCTCCAAAAACAGATGCGCGAGCTTGGCAATCGTGGTGGTCTTCCCCGATCCATTGACGCCAATGACCAAGATAACTTGTGGTCGCGGAAACGCTTCGATTTCCAAGGGCTTGGCCACAGGGCGCAAAATCGCGGCGAGTTCGTCGGCAACGGCCAGTTTCAAAGCCGTGTCATCTATCCCTTTATCAAAACGCATCGACGCCAATTTCGTCCGAATTTGCGCCGCCGTCGCCGGGCCGAGGTCGGATATAATCAACGCCTCCTCAATCGAATCCAGCGCGTCGGCGTCCAGCTTCGATTGCGTCAGCAGGCCCGTTAGATTCTCGGTCAATTTGCCCGATGTTTTGCGAAGGCCACCAAAAAGGCGCGCGGACCAGCTACCCGTTTTGTCATCCATGCTGTGAAGCCTCTATACTGCGCCCGATAAGCTGTCCGTTGGTGCACGCCACTATCTGAACCGGAACAATCTGTCGCCCCCTGGTTTGGGTTTCAAGCGTGACAGTGGCGAAATTCTCGGCATGGCCGCTGCGACCGCTGCTCTCGACGAGCACGTGTTGCGTGCTGCCGATGAGCGATTGGTGCCATGCTGTGCGTTGTTTATCGATTGCGCTGCGCAACATTTTGGTGCGTGCTTTGCGGATGTCCGGCGGAACCTGCGGCATCCGCGCGGCCGGCGTGCCGGTTTTGGCGGAATAGGTGAAGATATGGCCATGCACGATGTTCGCTTGCGCCACCATCGCCACCGAGTTGGCAAAGGCGGCGTCATCTTCGGTTGGAAATCCCGCGATGATGTCTGCGCCGATGGCAATTGTGGGCCGCTTATCCTGCAACCGTTGGACCAACTCAACGGCGTGTTCGCGGCTATGCCGCCGCTTCATGCGTTTCAGGATCAGGTTATCGCCTGATTGCAAAGACAAATGCACATGCGGCATCATCCGCTCATGCCCCGTAAGCAAATCGAACAAGCGGTCGTCAATTTCCACCCCGTCGACTGATGACAGCCGCAATCGGGGCAGGGCGGGGACGGCGCGCAATATCCGCTCGACCAACAAACCCAAATTGTCGTCGCCGGGAAGGTCGGGGCCATAGCTGGTCACATCGACACCGGTCAGGACGATTTCCTGAAACCCCTCATCCACCAACGCCTTGATTTTCTCAATGACGGGGCCAGCAGGCAGCGACCGGCTTGGCCCGCGCCCGAATGGGATAATGCAAAAGGTGCAACGGTGGTCACAGCCGTTTTGCACCTCAACAAAGGCACGGGTGCGTTCGGCAAAGCTGGCGACGAGATGCGGGGCGGCCTCTTGCACGGCCATAATATCGGACACGCGCACGCGGTCATTTAGCCGGTCGAGGCCCAGAAAATTGGCGATGTTGGCCTTTTCGGCATTGCCAATAACCGCCGTGACTTCGGCCATGGCATGAAACATATCAGGGTCAACTTGCGCTGCGCAGCCAGTGACGACCACATTGGCGTCGGGATGGTCGCGATGCGCGCGGCGGATCGCTTGCCGCGTTTGCCGAACGGCTTCATTGGTCACGGCGCAACTGTTGATGATGACTGTCGCGCGTCCACCATTCGGTGCGGCTGCCATTGCGGAAGCAAGCGCATCACTTTCCGCCGAATTTAATCGGCAGCCTAAGGTGATGGTCTCGACCTTGCTCATGCCATGTCGGCGGGGTTGAAGGCGCCGCTATACACATGCGTTGCGGGACCGGACATTTGGATGCGTCCGCCCGCTTGCCATGCGATTGTTAAAGCGCCTCCGGGCAAATGAACCGTAACCGGACTGCTGACCCGTTTTTGCTGAATTGCTGCAACGGCCGTTGCGCAGGCACCTGTACCGCATGCCTGAGTCAATCCCGCGCCGCGTTCCCACACCACAAGGTCTATGCCATTCGCAACGACGCGCGCGAAATTGACGTTGATGCGGTCCGGGAAAACAGTGTCCGTTTCGATCATCGGGCCAAGCGCCCCAAAATCCGGTTGCTCGCCGTCGTCAAGAAAGAAAACCACATGCGGATTGCCGACATTGACGCAAAATCCGTCCGACAAAGTATCCCAGCCCAGCGGCAAATTCTGCGCGTCCATGGGGTAGGAAAGCGGAATATCCTGCCACCCAAAGCGTGGTTCGCCCATGTCAACACGCACGTGTGCATTTTCCAATTCGCCGGTCAGCAGCCCGCCTTTCGTCTCGATCGTAACATTGCGCCGTTCGCGGGTAACAACGCAGCGGGTGGCGTTGCCGCATGCCTCAACCTCGGATGCATCAGGATTGAATATGCGCATTTTGAGATCGGCCTGTGTGCTGGCTTCTAACATGATCAATTGGTCGCAACCAATGCCGGTGTGCCGATCGCATACGGCGCGAATCTGCGCTGCGTCCAATGCCACATTCTGCGCGCGTGCGTCGATAATGACAAAATCATTGCCTAGCCCGTGCATTTTGTCGAATTGAACGCGTGTCATGGTGTTGCCCATTTAGGGCGTCGAACACGAACTGTCTAGCGCATGGCCAAGTGTCGATGACCGCATTCCAAATGGTCGCGGGTTAGCCGTGCGCTTGGCGCGACTTGTCAAAAGGCGAAGCGTAAGGGGCATCGACCCCTTCGTCAGGCGCAAATGGCGAGGGCTGATCCGGTCGCCGCGCGGGCAGGAGGTTGCGCTCGGCCAACAATTTGCGCGCGCCAACGATCGACAAGGGGCGGCCGTAAAACCAACCCTGTGCAGTAAAATCGCCAAGGTCGGCGACAAACCGCTGAACCAATTCGTCTTCAATACCTTCCGCCGTGATTGGCAGGCCAAGCGAGCGGCACAGGCTGGTAATGCCGCGAACCATATCGGCGCTGTCTTTATCGCGGGCGACGGAGCTAATGAAGCTCCGATCGATTTTTATGCGGTCAAACGGCAATTCGCGCAAATGGGTCAATGAGCTATAGCCAGTGCCGAAGTCATCATAAGCAACGCGGATGCCTTGGTTTTTGAGGCTATGGATAATCGTTTGCGCCAATTCGACATTTTCAAAAATGGCGCCTTCGGTGATTTCGACCTCCAGCCGTTGCGGCGGAAAGCCGGTTTCGACGAGCAGTTTCAAAATGCGTTGCGCGAGCCGTTCATCGAGCAACTGCACAGGAGAAATATTGACGGCCAAAGTCAACGACGGGTCCCAATTTTTGGCTTCAAGAAACGCTTGCTCCATGATGGAGATCGACAGATCGCCAATCAGCCCAGCCTCTTGCGCCACGTTGATGAAACTTTCGACGGGCAGATTGCGGTGTGCGGGGGTGTCCCATCGCGCAAGCATCTCAAACCCTGTGAGACGACCCGTACGGATATCCACCTGCTGTTCAAAATAGGGCACAAACTCACCGCGCGGAATGCCGAGCCGAATCGCGGCCTCAATATCGATCCGCGCGCGCAGTTCGGCCTCCATATCTTCATTAAACCAGCATTTGTCATTCTTGCCATTGCGTTTGGCATTGTACATTGCAATGTCCGCCCGCTGCATCAATTTATCGACGGTGCTTTGATCGAGGTCGTGCCGCGCAATGCCAATCGAGACTGTGGTGTCGAGCACCAGATTGTCATGGATAAACGGACGCTCGGTCTCCTCAATAATGGCTTCGGCAAAGCGCGTGACTTCTTCAGGGATGTCGGGGTTGAAGGAAAATACAAAGGCAAATTCATCGCCGCCAATCCGCGCCAAAAATGCGCGTGAAGGGGCGATTTTTTGCATTCGCTCGGCAAACTGCGTCAGCAGATAATCGCCAGCGGCATGACCGTTCATGTCGTTGATGCGTTTAAAATTGTCCAAATCCAGCATCATATACGCCACCGCCTGGCCCTTGACATCGGCCACGGAACACAAATCACCCGCGATTTGCGCAATCGCGCGGCGATTGTAAAAGCCAGTGAGGGGGTCGGTTATCGCCAATTTTTGTGCCCGCTGTTCGGCGTTAATGCGATCATGCATTTCAAGCTGCAAATCGCGATACCGCCGCCATCCAAACAACAACAGCGCAACATTCAGGATAACCGTGGTCGTGATAATGCGGCTGTCGCCCGCGCTAAATTGCCCCAAGTCATTAAAGACAAAATCCAACGCTTTGCTGCCATTGGATACAAATATGATTGCGGTGGCGATTAGGGTGGCACCAACCAAAAGCTCGCTGTTTGCGCGGCTGTTTCGATTGACCGACAATTTTTCGGTCACTCCCAATCCAACGATGGTGGAGGAATCTTGCGTTTTTGCTTCGCGCCGTCCAAACATGCTGCTCAACCCTTACCCCGTTACATTCGAATTTTGTATAACCGATATTGATTAATAAGGCGCTAAACCGCAGGATATCCGTTTATATTCAGTGGCTTCGATGGCCATGTGGATTTGGCCCGTTACATAAAGAAGGTAAAGTCGTGCACAATATCGCTTTTGCTCTGATTGCCGCGTATTTGTTGGGTTCAATCCCGTTTGGCCTCCTGCTTACGCGTTTGGCGGGTGGAGGCGATTTGCGCACGATGGGGTCGGGCAACATCGGCGCGACCAACGTGTTGCGGACGGGAAAAAAGGGTTTGGCCGCGCTAACGCTTTTGCTCGACCTCCTAAAGGGCACGGCTGCGGTAATGTTTGCCACTTGGTTTTTTGCGGGCGAGGATATGGCGCAATATGTCGGTTTGGCGGCTGCATTGGGCGCGGTGTTGGGCCATATATTTTCCCTATTCCTCAAGTTTTCTGGCGGTAAGGGGGTTGCGACCTATGCGGGTGTGGTTTTTGGCCTGTCGCCAATTTTGGGCGGGATTTATGCCGCGATTTGGATTGGCACCTTGCTGCTTTCGCGGATCAGTTCGCTTGGCGGTTTAGCCGCCGCAGCGGCCATGCCGATTGCGGCGTTGGCTATGCAGCGCGGCGATTGGGCGCTGCTGTTGCTTATGATTAGCGGCTTGGTGGTCTTGAAACATTCGGCCAATATCGATCGTTTGCGCGCCGGGACTGAGCCGCGCATCGGCGCGGGGAAGTAGCCCTTATGGGTTCCGCCAATGACAAAATTTTCCACAAGCTCCGCCTGATTCGCACCGCGCGGGTGGGGCCGGTAAGCTATCGGCAGTTGATTCAGCGTTTCGGATGCGCAGAAGCCGCGCTGGATGCCCTCCCAAATTTGTTGATCAAAGGTGGTGCACAGCACACGGCGCCCGCCCCTGTTGACGCTGTCCGGCGTGAAATTGCGGCTGTGCACGCATTCGGTGCGCGGTTCCTTTTTGAAGACGACGCTGAATTTCCCGCGCTGCTGCGTCAAATGCCGGGCGCACCGGTGGTGATGGCGATTAAGGGCAATGCGGACCTAATGAACCGGACGGCCTGCGCCATTGTTGGCGCGCGCAATGCCTCGGCTTCGGCTTGTAAAATGGCGAGTTTTTTGGCGCAAGGTTTGGCCGAGCGCGACATTGCCGTCGTGTCGGGATTGGCGCGCGGGATCGATACCGCGGCGCATCGCGGTGCGTTATCCGGCGGTACAATAGCGGTGGTCGCGGGCGGCATTGACTTTGCCTATCCGCCCGAGAATGCCGCGCTGCAATCCGATATTGCCGAGCAGGGGTTGTTGATTGCCGAAATGCCCTTTGGCACAGAGCCCCGCGCGCGGCATTTTCCGCATCGCAACCGTATTATCGCAGGCCTTGCGGCGGGGACAGTGATCGTTGAGGCTGCGCCGAAATCGGGGTCGCTGATCACCGCACGACTGGCCGCAGAAGCGGGACGGGAGGTTATGGCTATCCCCGGATCGCCAATGGATCCCCGCTCACAAGGGTGCAATGATTTAATCCGTCAGGGTGCGACATTGGTGCAGAGCGTTGATGACATCGCCGAAATGTTAAATGGGTTCACCGGCCACGCGCGCAGTGCGGCAACGCTGTTGGACAATAAGGCCGCTGAATGGAGCGGGCCGCCCGTCGACACCTGTCCCGCGATCACTGATCCAGACGATAGCGACAGAGCCGTGGTGCGCGATTTATTGTCCTACAATTTCGTTGAGATTGACGAAATCCTGCGCCAATCGGCGGCCCCTGCCGCTGCGGTGCAATTGATATTGCTGGAAATGGAGCTTGCCGGAACACTCGAACGCGGCGCGGGCGGCAAAGTGCGATTGATGGCGTGATGCTAGGTGCGAAACGCCGCTGGCATGATCGATTCGTAAACGGATAAGGTCGGCGCGCCAATCACGCTTTTCCCGTTACGCAACAGGAACAGGTGGCGGACGATTTCCGCCTGCTGCTCCAATCCATATTTCTCAAGCGGCCAGCCCGGCTTGATCGCGTAATGATATCGCGCGAATGGCAATCGGCGCAGGGGTAAGAAAATGCCCTTTTGGAATTGCCAAACATGCGTCATTTCATGCAAAAAATGGCCTTGCATCGCCAGGCTGGTCTCGCAAAAATCGGAACAGAACAGGCCGCCCTGCGGATGGAACCACATATGGCCATCGGGGGCCATTGTGATCCGGCGCGGTTGCAGCGGCCAAAATTTGCGCGCGTGAATCCGCACTTTGCCATAGTCAATCGCGCTACCAAACACCGACCGCGTCAGCTTTTCCTCATTGCTGGTTAGCAGCCGTCCCGATTGTCGCGCGAACATAACGGCCTCCTATATTTCCTCTGCGCCTTCGGGAACGCGATAGGGTGCGGTGGCAAATTGCCGGTCGCCGTTGGAGAATACAAAGATCATTTCAATCTCTTTGGTGCCGCGTGGGATGCGATTGACGCGGTCCAATTCCACCCCATAATTCTCCCCGGGGCCAAAGCGCACCTTTTTGCCAGCGGGAATTGCTACGCCCTGGTCAATCGTAATGACCTCTCCTTTGGCGTCTAATATGCGGGTGGTGATCGCAGACGGAGAGGACACGCTCATCAACCGCACATCACTCGCGCCGCCCTCTATTGTGAACGACGCGAGCGATGGTTCTAGCAGTTTTTGGCCAGCTGTCACCTCAATATCGACGACACCAAGCGCGCGTTTATCCACACCGCATCCGCTCATCAGGGAGACAAAAGCACTTGCGGCGGCAATCGAA
This sequence comes from Sphingomonadaceae bacterium, assembly GCA_041739175.1. Taxonomy (GTDB): domain Bacteria; phylum Pseudomonadota; class Alphaproteobacteria; order Sphingomonadales; family Sphingomonadaceae; genus JBGSSR01. Next base: position 5,316 of record JBGSOJ010000064.1, on the reverse strand, counting down.
CTGAACGCAGGGGTGTTCCGAAATTTTTGCACAAACATTTGATTTTCCGTTCTTTTTAAAAGCACCTTGCCATTATTCACCTCTTTCGACAGCGTTTATGCGCGGCCATGAAATACGAGGCAGGTCCTATTATGTAACGATCTAGGCATTTGCCTCACTTGTGCAAGCCGATTTGAGGCTTATATCGGCGCAGTCACAGGAATGGAATGCCTCGCTTTGGCGCACCCGACGGGGCGCTTGGGGGTTTCATTCCGTCCCAACTGTCATGAATATGAGGTTAGTAAGACTATGGCAAAAGTAATCGGTATCGATCTGGGCACCACCAACAGCTGCGTTGCAGTGATGGACGGCGGCAAACCGAAAGTAATTGAAAACGCAGAAGGCGCGCGCACAACGCCGTCGATTGTGGCCTTCGCCAAGGATGGCGAACGGCTTATCGGTCAACCTGCCAAAAGGCAGGCGGTAACCAACCCCGACAACACAATTTCCGCGGTGAAGCGCCTTATCGGCCGCCGGTTCGACGACCCCATGACCAAGAAGGACATGGAATTGGTCCCCTATACAATCGTAAAGGGTTCGAACGGCGATGCGTGGGTTGAGGCCGGCGGCGAGAAATATTCGCCCAGCCAAATCTCCGCCTTCACTTTGCAAAAGATGAAGGAAACCGCAGAGGCGTATCTGGGCGAAAAGGTGACGCAGGCCGTCATCACCGTGCCCGCATATTTCAACGACGCGCAACGCCAAGCGACCAAAGACGCAGGCCAAATCGCTGGCCTCGAAGTTCTTCGCATCATCAACGAGCCGACGGCGGCGGCGCTGGCCTATGGTCTCGACAAGGATGAGAACAAAACCATCGCGGTCTATGACCTTGGGGGCGGCACGTTCGACATATCGATCCTAGAAGTTGGCGACGGCGTGTTCGAAGTTAAATCGACCAACGGCGACACCTTCCTTGGCGGCGAAGATTTCGACAGTAAGCTCGTCGAATTCTTGGCGGCGGACTTCATGAAGGCCGAGGGTATTGACCTCACCAAGGACAAGCTCGCCCTGCAACGCCTGAAAGAGGCCGCAGAAAAGGCGAAGATTGAACTGTCGAGCGCGCAGACGACTGAGGTCAACTTGCCGTTCATCACTGCTGACCAAAATGGTCCCAAGCATTTGGTGAAACCCATCAGCCGCACCGATCTGGAGAAGCTGGTCGAAGATTTGATTCAGCGTACCCTTGAGCCATGCAAAAAAGCGTTGAAGGATGCTGGCGTCGAAAAAGGCGGCATTGATGAAGTCGTGCTCGTCGGCGGCATGACCCGTATGCCAAAGGTGCGCCAAGTGGTGCAAGACTTCTTCGGCAAGGAACCGCACACTGGCGTCAACCCTGATGAAGTCGTCGCCATGGGCGCAGCCATTCAGGCAGGCGTGTTGCAGGGTGATGTGAAGGATGTGCTCCTGCTCGACGTGACGCCGTTGTCGCTGGGCATTGAAACTTTGGGCGGCGTGTTCACGCGCATGATTGACCGCAACACGACGATCCCAACGAAGAAGAGCCAAGTCTATTCGACCGCTGAAGACAATCAAAATGCGGTGACCATTCGTGTGTTCCAAGGCGAGCGGGAAATGGCGGCGGATAACAAAATCCTCGGCCAATTTGACCTCGTCGGCTTGCCACCCGCACCGCGCGGCGTGCCGCAAATCGAGGTGACGTTCGACATCGACGCTAACGGCATCGTGAACGTGTCGGCGAAGGATAAGGGCACCGGCAAGGAGCAGCAAATCCGTATCCAAGCCTCCGGCGGCCTGTCCGATGCTGACATTGACCAAATGGTGCAAGATGCGGAACGCTTCGCCGAGGAAGACAAGAAGCGCCGCGAATCGGCCGAGGCCAAGAACAACGCCGAAAGCCTTGTCCACTCGACCGAAAAGCAGATCATCGAACATGGCGATGCGATCGACCCCGCTTTGAAAGGCGAGATTGAGGCCGCGATTGCCGAGGCTAAAACTGCGATCGAAAGCGGCGATGCTGATGCCATGAAGGCGAAAACCGACGCCCTGACCCAAGTCGCCATGAAAATGGGGCAGGCGATTTACGAGAAGGAGCAGGCAGCTGCTGCATCGCCTGATGCCGCCGAAGCGCCTAAGGCGGATGACGATGTTGTCGATGCCGAGTTTTCCGAAGTCGAAGAAGACGCGAAAAACTGATGAACTCCAAACGAGTCGCCGCTGAACTGAGCGGCGACTCTATGGGACAGCAGGGGTAGGGCGTTGAGTCTCGACATTGATTATTACGAATTGCTGGAATGTGATCGGACCGCCGACGATAAGGTGCTGAAGGCATCCTATCGGCGGCTTGCCATGCGATATCATCCCGATCGCAATCCCGGCGATGCCGAAGCGGAAGCGCGGTTCAAGGCCATTAACGAGGCCTATGATTGCCTAAAGGACGCGCAAAAGCGCGCGGCCTACGACCGGTTCGGTAAGGCGGCGTTTCAAAACGGCGGTGGCGGCGCGCAGGGTGGTGCGCAAGGGTTCGGCGATTTCGCCGACATCTTTGAGAGCTTTTTTGGGGATGCTTTCCAAGGCGGTGCGCGGCAACGCGGGCCGCAACGCGGCGCGGATTTGCGATACGACATGGAAATCACGCTGGATGAGGCCTTCCATGGCAAAGAAACCGACATTACCGTCGATGTCTCCGTCCGCTGCGACAGTTGCGATGGCAGCGGCGCGGGCGATGGCAGCGAAGTTAAGGCCTGCGCCACCTGTCGTGGCCACGGCAAGGTGCGCGCACAGCAGGGCTTTTTCGTCGTCGAGCGGCCCTGCCCAACCTGCCACGGTCGCGGACAGGTTATCTCTAACCCATGCCGCCATTGCCATGGTGAGGGGCGGCACGACAAGCGCGTTGAATTGGCCGTCAATGTTCCACCCGGCGTCGACAATGGCACCCGCATTCGGCTGTCGGGGAAGGGTGAGGCCGGCGCACATGGTGCTCCCGCAGGCGACCTTTACATATTCATTCACGTCAAAGAACACGCGATTTTCACGCGCGAAGGAACGAACCTGTTTACTCGCGTGCCGATCAGCTTCACCAAAGCGGCGCTTGGCGGGAACATCGAATTGCCTGGTATGGATGGCGAGAAACTGACGCTGAAAGTCCCCGAAGGCATCCAATCGGGCAAGCAAATCCGCCATCGCGGCGCAGGAATGCCCGTGCTGCAAGGGCGGGGACGCGGCGATTTGGTGGTCCAGATCGATGTTGAAACGCCTACGCGCCTGACCGCGCGTCAACGCGAACTGTTGTGCGAATTTCAGGAAACCGAGACCGGAAAAGAATGCCCGCAATCGGAAGGGTTCTTTGCCAAGATCAAAGATTTTTTTGAGGATCTGACCTAATCCGAACTCGCTTGCCATGCGAAATGGGCGGCGATATAAAGGACACATAGATGGCGGCCCGTTCAAGGCCGCCCTTTTTGTTTTTACCACCGTCTTTTCGCTTTCCGCTGAAAGGCACGCCACAGGAGGCTGCTATGTCGATTACCCCGCTCATGCCCGTTTACCCCCGGTGCGGCGTGCGACCTGTGCGCGGAGAGGGCGCGTATTTATATGGTGAGAATGGCGAAAAATATCTCGATTTCGCCAGCGGCATTGCCGTCAATTTGCTGGGCCATGGCCACCCGCATTTGACCAAAGCGATTGCCGATCAAGCCGCGACATTGATGCACGTGTCCAACCTCTACGGTTCACCGCAAGGCGAGGCCTTTGCGCAGCGGATTGTGGATACGACCTTCGCCGATACGGTATTCTTTACCAACAGCGGTGCCGAGGCCGTTGAATGCGCGATGAAAACCGCGCGCGCCTATCACCAATCGGCGGGCCATTCGGGCCGGTTTGAGATTATCACCTTCAACAACGCCTTTCACGGGCGCACGATGGCGACGATTTCGGCGAGCAATCAGGAAAAGATGCACCACAATTTCCTGCCCCTATTGCCCGGCTTCAAATATGTGCCGTTCGGTGACCTCGCGGCGGCAGAGGCGGCAATGGATGCCAGCACGGCGGCGTTTCTGGTCGAACCTGTGCAGGGCGAAGGCGGCGTGCGCCCGGCGGACAAGGAGTTCCTGCAAGGTTTGCGCAAATTGGCCGATGAGCATGATGCGCTCCTCCTGCTCGACGAAGTGCAGTGCGGCGTTGCGCGCACCGGCACGCTCTATGCCTATGAGCAATATGACATCATCCCCGATGTGGTGGCTACTGCGAAAGGCATCGGCGGCGGCTTCCCCATGGGCGCGTGTCTCGCCACGGAAAAGGCGGCGCGCGGCATGGTCGCGGGCACGCATGGCAGCACCTACGGCGGCAATCCGCTGGCCATGGCGGCAGGGCAGGCGGTTTGGGATGTGGTCGCGAACGATGAATTCCTCGCGCATGTGCGCAACATCGGCGCGAAATTGCGCGGGGCGTTGGAGCAGTTTATCGGCAACTATCCCGAATTGTTCGCTGAAGTGCGCGGCATGGGGTTGATGTTGGGCATCAAGCTGGCCGAGGGTAAGGAACCGCGCGAGTTTGTGGCGCATTTGCGCGACCATCACGGGCTGCTGACCGTGGCGGCAGGCGACAACACGGTCCGGATTTTGCCGCCGCTGATTATTGACCAAAGCCATGTCGATGAATGCATCGAACGATTGAGCGCAGGCGCAGGGAGCTTTGCCAAATGACACGGCATTTCATTAACTTAAGCGACGCGGGCGCCGACGGCGTCGCTGCGATGCTCGCCGATGCTTTGGACCGGAAGGCGGCGCGGGCGGGCTGGCCCAAGGGTAAAGTGGACTCCGATGCGCCATTGGCGGGCCATACTTTGGGCATGATTTTTGAGAAAAACTCAACCCGAACGCGCGTCAGTTTCGACATGGCGATCCGGCAATTGGGCGGGACCAGTCTGATCCTTGACGGCGGCACGAGCCAGCTTGGGCGCGGGGAGAGTATCGCCGACACCGCGCGCGTGCTCAGCCGGATGGTCGACGCGATCATGATACGCACCGATGACCATGCGAAGATTGAGGACATGGCGCGTTATGCGACGGTTCCCGTCATCAACGGCCTGACCGACCTGTCGCACCCCTGTCAGATTGTCGCGGATTTGCTGACGCTCGCGGAGCACGGGAAGGCGCTGCCGGGGCTGGAAGTCGCGTGGCTGGGCGATGGCAACAATGTGCTGCATTCGATTGTCGAGGCCGCCGGATTGTTCAAGTTCAATGTGCGTATGGGTATACCGGAGGGCTACGATCCCGACCCATCGTTTGCGCAAGCCGCGCGTGCGGCGGGGGCGACCGT
>JBGSOJ010000366.1:0-2958 GCA_041739175.1 Sphingomonadaceae bacterium | reverse complement strand
CGGCGGGATCGGCGGCGGCGCGCTGAAACCGTTGAAACAGGCGTGGCAGCAGCGCAGGGTCAATGCCGTTGCCATGATCGCGCACCGTCAGTTGAAATCCGTTGCGGCCATCGTCGTGGCGTGTCGCAACCAAATGGAGATCGACGATGCCGCCATCGGGGCTAAATTTTATCGCGTTATCGACGATATTGGCGAGCGCCCGGATCATGCTGTCCATTTCCAGGATGACGAAACTTTCCATCGCGGCGTTATGCTGAACCAGCCGCACGCGCTTTGCCTCGGCCAGGGGATGAAAATCATCAACGACTTCGGCGATCAGTTCGCTGAACAAAAATTCCTCCCCAACGAAGGGGCGTTCGCGCATCCGGGCGAGATCGACGAAACTCTCGGCCAGCCGCATGGTGCGTTGCGCCTGCCGCGTGATGAAGGCCTTCGCCGTGTCGTCCAAAGGCTTGTCGAGCGCGGCCAAAATCGCCGCTTGCGGTGCACGTAAATCGTGGCTGATCAGCGATAGCGCCTCATCGCGGGCACGCCGTGCCTCCTCCAGCGGGGTGATGTCGGTGAGGTAATGGATATGCGCGCGTATATCCCCGCCGGCATCAACCATTGGCGCGCGGCGCAGCAGATAGCTGGACCGGCCCTGCTTATTGCGGAACCGGATGGTGGCATCGGCGTCGATCGGCTCGGCCAGAAAGGCGCGCATGTCCTGCAAATCTTCGGGATGCACCAGCAGCAGCAGCGTCTCCTCGCGGGTCAATCGGCTGCCCGCCTGCCCCAGTTCGGCCTCGGCCCGGCGGCTCATCAACGCAACCGCGCCATGCTCATCGGTGGCGAACATCGGGTCGGGCAGGTTTTGCATGGTGTCATCCAAAAACCGGCGCAAATTGTCCTGCCGCATTAGCATCCGGTGAAGGGCGGCGCTTTGCAGGGCAATCGAGTCGACGGCCAAAGGCGGCGGGTCAACAATGGTGAGTTGACTGTCGCTGGCAAAGCGGGCGAGTTCAGCGGTGATGTCATCACTAATCGCCGCCAGTCGCCGCCAGCCCCACAAGGGATAGACCAAAAGCAACCCCGCCAACGCTGGTCCCGGCGCAATCCACACCGATTGCCGCAATGCCACCACGCAAATGGCCAGCACCGCCAGCGTTAGTCCGCCCGCCGCCCACAACAACGCGCGTGGGTCCAACCACCACACCAACACCAAAAACACCGCCGTGGGAAAGAGCGAGAGCAAGGCGTGGCTCCACCCGCCGATTTGGGTGATGATCCAATCATGCTCAATGGCGTTGATCAGCCCCGCGATCAATTCCACGCCGGGAATAGCCTCACCTCCGGTACCGGCGGCGAGATGCAGATCGCCCAGCCCCATTGCACTGGCCCCGACCAACACGGTCTTGCCCGCGAAAAAGGCGGGATCAACGCGGCCCGTGATGACTTCCGCCGCGCCAATTTGGGCGATGCTGCCCACCGGCGGCAAATGGAAGGCATAGGTGGCGTCACAGGGGCGGGCAAAATCGGCTTTGGTGGAATCAAGGCCGCCGCGCAGCCGCGCCAGCACCAGCGCCATATGCGCCTGTCCAGCCGCGCCTGTTTCTGCGCCTTCCCCTGCACGCAAGCACGGCTGAAACCCGCGCACGACGCCATCTGCATCGGGGGTGATGACGACATGACCCGTTTCTGCGCGCCCAAGGAAAACAGCATCGGGCGGCACAAAATCGAACGCCGCCCCATCATTGCCGGGAACCTGCGTGTGCATCGCCAGCACCGGCGGGCTCAATAGCGCGGCAAAGGCGGTGCGCAACGCCTCATCCTCCGCCGCAACACCCGCATCGCTCAGGATAATATCATAGCCCAAATGCGCGGGTCGCCCCGCCGCGATCTGGTCAACCAATGCGGCCTGTTGCGCGCGGCTCCACGGCCAGCGGCCAAGCTCGGCAAGGCTGGCCTCGTCCAGCGTGACCAGCACAATATCCTGCGGCGGATCAGCAGGCGACAGCGCCAACATCTGATCATAGAGCAAATTGTCGAGGCGGCTGGTGCTGTTCGTTACGCTAAGGCCGACAATCAATGCCGCAGCGACGGCGGCGATGGTTGCCCATTGCACCCACAGTCGGCGGCGCACGCGTCCGGCAATACCCTCGGCTGATAACACTGACGCCACCGGCGCGCGGTCAGCCGGTATTCGCCCATCGGCCGCGCCTTGCTCATCCGCATGCTGGCCCGCATGCTGATGCCTCATGGCGCAACGATCAGTTTTTCCGGTCGGCCCCAATTTTCGATCACATCGCCCTCATCAATCAGGCGTGTGCCAATGTGCCAGAAATAGGTCCCTGGCGGCAGCTCCGACAATCGCAATTGCGTGCCGGGCAAGGCGGGTTCATCAATCAAAGGCACCGTTTCCACGCTGTCGCGGTACAGCCGGAAGCGCACATCGGGTGTGCGTTCGCCGAATGTTTGCCATTGGAACAGATAGCCATCGGCATCGACGCTTGCCGAACTGCTTGCGCCGCTGCGGATGCGGCGAAAGGCGTATGTGACGGGCAGGCCGACAAAGCCATTGGCATCAATCGCCGACAGGCGCAGAAAATAACGACCATCGGCAGGCGCAGGCGCGACAATCGCCGGATCGACCGTTCGGTCATCGTACAATTGATCAACAAAGCTGGCGTCTGTCGAGATTTCGACGCGATAGGCCGCTGTGCCCGGCGCGCTGCGGCCGATTTGGAAGCGCAAATCCTCACCGTTTTGGATCGCGCCCGGGTTGACGAGTTCCGGCTCGGGCAGCAAGACGGCCTCCAAACGGGTGCCGTCGGCGGACAATTTCACGCCATTGCCCGCCGCCACCAATCCGGTGTTAGCGGCCGGGACGGCGGCGTCGGCAGGATTGAAAGCGATTGTGCCCTCATAGACCTCGGTCACGGTGCTATCGGTGGTGGCCTCTGCGTTTGTGGGCGCCGC
>JBGSOJ010000364.1:0-27502 GCA_041739175.1 Sphingomonadaceae bacterium | reverse complement strand
CGCGCAGGCAGGGCAGGGCGCACGCCGGTGGCGCGCTCGACTGCATCGCGGAACTTGGCGGGGTGCGCCGTCGCGAGAGTTACCACTGGCAAAGTGGCGGGCAGGCCGGATACACGCGCCGCATGGAGGCCTATGGCCGTGTGCGGGTCCAGCACTTGCCCGCATTCATCATGCGCCCATGTCATAACGGCGTTCATTTGCCCCGGATCAACGCGACAGGACATGAACAGCGCCGCCTCATTCCGCATTGCATCGGTTAGACCCATGCGCCGCGTGCTTTCAAATTCCGCCATGCGCTGCGCCGTTAAGCGGCCATCGCGCCCTTCTAGATCGAACAACAATCGTTCAAAATTGCTCGACACCTGAATATCCATCGATGGCGCGGCGGTGGGGGTGACTTGGCCGACCGAATAATCGCCTTCCGACAAGGCGCGATGCAATATGTCGTTGATGTTGGTGGCAACGATCAACCGCTCAATCGGCAGGCCCATGCGCGAGGCGACATAGCCCGCGAATACATCGCCGAAATTGCCCGTCGGCACGCTAAACGCGACTTTGCGTTCAGGACCGCCAAGTTGCAGTGCGGCGGCGAAATAATACACCACCTGCGCCATCAAACGCGCCCAGTTAATGGAGTTCACTGCCGAAAGCTGAAAACGCTCAGTCACCACGGGGTCGTTGAACATCCGCTTCACATGCGCCTGCGCGTCATCGAAGCTGCCTTCGATGGCGATGTTATGAACATTGGGGGCAAGCACCGTGGTCATTTGCCGCCGTTGTACATCCGATACGCGCTGATGCGGGTGGAGCATGAAAATTTCGACGCGCTCGCGGCCCGCGACGGCGTCTATCGCCGCACTGCCGGTATCGCCGCTGGTCGCACCGACGATCGTGATGTTGCGTTCCGATTTGGTCAGGAACCGCTCGAACAACAGGCCAAGTAATTGAAGCGCCACATCCTTAAACGCCAATGTCGGCCCGTGGAATAACTCCAGCAGATGATGCTGCTGATCCAATTGCGCCAATGGCGTGACGGCGGCGTGGGAAAAGCGGCCATAAGCGGCTTGGCACAATTCGGCAAGCTCCGCCTCAGTCATGCTGCCCGCGACAAAAGGAGCCATGATCCGCGTTGCCAATGCGGCATAAGGCAATCCGCGCATGGCGTCAATTTCGGCATGGGTGAAGGTTGGCCAGCTTTCGGGCACATACAACCCTCCATCCGACGCCAGCCCCGTGAGCGTAACGCCCTCAAAATCAAGCGTTGCCGCCTGTCCGCGTGTGCTTTGATATTTCATGGCCCGCCGATTAGCGGGACCTCGCCGCATGGGCAAGGGTTTTGCGCGCCTTGGCGCCGAACACACCAGTCAAGGTCGAAACGTAACCGGAATGTCAAAGTGCAGCACAGCCTCCCGCTCGCCGATCTTCTCGTAAAGAGCCACGGCAGGCGTATCGGCCGGATCGGCTTGCACATAAATTACCCACGCACCAACTTGCTGTGCAATAGGGCGCAAAGCGTTGATCATTTGCGTTGCAATACCTTGGCGGCGATGCGTCTCGGCGACAGCGAGATCATAGATATAGATTTCCGCACGGGCTTGCTCAAATTTCGGGAGGACATAGGCGGATAACGCGCCAACCACATGGTCGGCGACAAGCGCCACCAATTGAATGAAATGCGACGAAGCCAGCAGGTCGCACAAATATCTATCCGATGGCGGTGCGTCGCTATAGCTGGCGTCATCATCGAAAGCGCGGCCGTACAAGGCATTGGCGGCGCGCATAAGCGTCACATCGTCGCTCTGCAAACGCCGGATAATAATCACGGTTTTGTTCGGTATCGCCAACGCCGCCGTAAGGCCAAGATGTAAATAATAGCAGCCGCAGCGGCAAACAGAAACCATTGCCCTGCATACGCGAGGTGATTGTTCGGAACGCTGTCAATCGAGGGAACGGCGGGCGTTTTGAGCCCGGCCTGCCCTTTGTCGGCGACCAAATGGATACCCGCGGGGACAGACTGTCCAAGCAACCGCGCGATAAAGCCACTTTCCTCCCTTTCGCGGACGATCCAACCGTCAACCACGCCACCGGTCCAATTGGGTTTCAAATCGGGCCTTTGTCCGACGCCGATCGCTACTCGTGCGCCGGGTCCCTCTGCGCCCGTTGCGCATTGAGCGATGTAGCGAAACCCTGTTTTGCCGTCGTCGGCTTTTCCGGCCTCCACCGTCCAATCCGCAACCGACAGACAGGTCACGCTGCTCCGCCGGAACAGCAAAGCATCATCGACTGGTCCCAACACGGGGTAGGCGATTGCGGGCAAGCCACGATTGGTCGCGAGCTGCGCCAATTGCGCCTCCTTCTCGCCTTTGCGGCCAAGTTGCCAGACACCAAGGCCAATCATCGTGGCAACAGCCAGCGCCACAATAAGGGTCGCGAAGATCGGTACGCGGCGCGTCATCATTCTGCGTCCTGACCGGGCGGATCGATCTGCCCCTCATGCGCTTCGCGGTTATGTTCGATTATTAGCAACGCCGCTTTTGCCGCGCGTAATGAAATAATCGTGAGGCCGGCCGTAACCGGCACCCACAAGAGCGCATGAACCCACAACGGCGGTTCGAACTGAAATTCAACAATAAGCGCCATAATCACGATCAATGCGCCAATGATCAGCGTGAGAAAGGCGGCAGGCCCGTCACCAACATTATATCGGCTATAGTCTAATCCGCACGCGGTACATCGCGGCGCGAATTGGATGACGCCGTCAAACATCGTGCGCGCACCACATTTGGGGCAAGCGCCAAAAAGGGCAGCCGGAATAAGCCCCTGCTGCCCTTTTTTAACGTTTCGATTGTTGTCAGTCACGCGCGCCCACTCAACCGTGAACCGGCGCGCCCCAACCGCCCCACACATAAATAACGACGAACAGGAACAGCCAGACGACATCGACAAAATGCCAATACCATGCCGCCGCTTCAAAACCGAAATGCTGCTTCGGCGTGAAATGACCCGCATAGGCACGGATCAAACAAATAATCAGGAAGATAGTACCGATTATCACATGGAAGCCGTGAAAACCGGTCGCCATGAAAAATGCGCTGCTGTAGTTCAACCCCGCAAAACCGAATGGTGCCTCGGCATATTCAACAGCTTGCAGAGCCGAAAAGACGAGGCCCAGAATGATGGTCGCCCAAAGGCCCTGCTTCAGTCCCGAACGATCGCCATGGATAAGCGCATGGTGGGCCCAGGTAACGGTGGTCCCCGAACACAATAAAATCAGTGTGTTGAGCAACGGCAACTGCCATGCGTCGAGTACTTCGAGACCCTTGGGCGGCCAAACCGCAAGCGCTTCTGCGCCAGCCTCACCAATTTTGTTGGTGGCCGAAATCGCATGGGTGGTCGCGTCCACAGTCAGTTCCAGCGGCACGGGGAACAAAGAAAAATCAAACCATGCCCAAAACCAACCGACAAAGAACATCACCTCAGACGCAATGAACAAGATCATGCCGTACCGCAGGTGAAGTTGCACCACCGGTGTATGGTCACCAGCATGTGCCTCTTTGATCACATCGCTCCACCAGGCGTACATGGTATACAAAACGCCAATTGTGCCGAGGCCCCAAGTCAGCCCGCCATATGGCATTTTGTGCATCCACATCACCAGTCCGAAAAACATGATCAGCGCCGAAAAGCTGCCCACGATCGGCCATGCGCTTGGCGGTAGAATATGATAATCATGGTTTTTTACGCCGGCCATCGGTCAAATTCTCCGTATCGAAATGAAATGATTCTTGTTTCCCTTAGCGCCGCTATTTCGCCGGGTCCACAGGGAAGAAGGTATAGCTCAGCGTAATTTCCTTGATGTTTTTCGTTTCAGGGTCGTCGCGTATCGCAGGGTCGATATAATATAGGACGGGCATCCGAACTCGCTCCCCCGGTTTCAGTGCCTGTTCCGTGAAGCAAAAACATTGTATCTTATTGAAATATTTGCCCGCAAGCTCAGGGGTGACATTGTAACTCGCCGTACCAATGGTGTCTGATTGGCCCTCGTTTTTTGCAATATAAATCGCCAGATCACGCGCGCCAATTGCGACTTTATCGGTGACCTGTTCAGGGCCAAACTCCCACGGCAAACCGCGCGAATTGGCGTCGAAGCGGATGGTGATGATATCGTTTGTCGGAACAATCGACGCTGCTTGCGCCGCATCAACCTGCATCGTGGTACCGCCAAAGCCGGTGACTTGGCAAAATATCCGATACAGCGGAACCGCCGCGAAGCCGAGGCCGACCATAGACGCCGCCAAGACGCCCGCCATAATTCCGGTACGAACCGTTGCGCGCCGCCGCCGGGCAGCATCATTCACAGAAATTACGTCGCTCATCCGCTACATCCCACCTGTTTTTACGATTGTAATGGCGAAGAATAGCAGTGCCGCCGCACCCAACAAAACACCCATCACTTGCGCGCGCGATTTTTGCCGTGCGCGCATGGCTGTGCTTGCCTCAGCCGACAGAAAGCCGTCTAATTGCCCCTCGTGCTGCGCAAACATATCGCGCGGCGCGGGGTCAAGACGATGCTCGGTTTCTGACTGACCAAGGGAGGTGGCTTCGTTTTGGTCGCTCATGGCATTACAATCCTGTCCGTGGCTAACGCGCCAAACAATATAAAGAGGTAGAGAATGGAGAAGCGGAAAAGTTGCTTTTCCGGCTTCATCAATGTGGTGTCCTCGCTGCTATTGTACAACACGCGCAGCGAAAGCCCCACGAAAATGGCGCTTAAAACACTCGCGGTGAGGCCGTAAAGCGGACCGGTGAGGCCAAGCGCCCAAGGCACCACAGCGCTGACCGTCATTACTATGCTATACCAGAAAATCTGCACGCGCGTTGCACGTTTGCCCCGTACTACGGGCATCATGGGCACGCCGGCATTGGCGTAGTCGGTCTCGACAAACAACGCCAACGCCCAGAAGTGTGGCGGCGTCCAAAGGAAGATGATGAGGAACATCAAGATCGGTAACAAGGTTACATCCCCCGTTACCGCTGCCCATCCGATAATCGGCGGGAATGCGCCCGCTGCTCCGCCGATAACGATATTCTGCGGTGTCGCGCGCTTTAGCCAGATGGTGTAAACCACAGCGTAGAAAAAAATCGAAAAGGCAAGGATCGCGGCCGCCAGCCAATTGGTCGCCAAACCCAAGGTAACGACCGAAAAGCCCGACAGACCAATGCCGAATTGCAATGCCGCTGGACGCTCCATGCGACCAGCGGGCAGGGGGCGGCTTTTGGTCCGCTTCATCATGGCATCGATGTCGGATTCAAAATATTGATTTAACGCGCCTGACGCACCCGCGCCGATAGCGATACACAAAATCGCGGTAAATGCCAAAATAGGGTGGATCGCGACCGGAGCCGCAAGCAAACCGCACAGCGCCGTGAACACCACAAGGGTCATGACGCGCGGCTTAGTCAAAGCGTAAAAGTCACGCCATTCTGCCGGTAAAGCTGGCGCAGGCGTTGCCGCATTCGCCAATTTCGTGGGGGTACCTTGTATCGTCACAATCGCTATTTCCTGTCGGCTGTCGCACGCAGCAAATGCTGCCCAGTCACGTCGAAGGGGAGGTGATACGCCGCCCATGTGCAGCGCGCCACCCCCCCAATTTTTACCCCAGCTAGAGTGTGCCTTACTTAATCGTCGGCAAAGTCTCAAACTGGTGGAACGGCGGTGGGCTGGACAATGTCCATTCCAGCGTCGTTGCGCCTTCGCCCCATGGATTGTCCTCGGCCCGACGACCAGCGGCCAATGACCAGATAACATTCACGAAGAAGATCAACACGCCAACGGCCATGATGTTATACCCTTGGCTCGCGATTGCGTTCCAATAGGCATAGGCCTCAGGATAATCAGGATACCGACGCGGCATGCCGCTGTTGCCCAAGAAATGCATGGGGAAGAACAACACATTCACGCCGATGAAGAATATCCAGAAATGCAGATGGCCGAGCAACTCGTTCATGTGTTTGCCCGACATTTTCGGGAACCAATAATAGAACCCTGCGAAAAGGCCGAACACTGCGCCGAGCGACAGCACATAATGGAAGTGCGCAACGACATAATAGGTGTCGTGAAGCACATCATCAATGCCGCCGTTGGCCAGCACCACGCCCGTTACGCCGCCCACGGTGAACATAAAGATAAAGCCGATGGCCCAAACCATGGGAACGCGGAACGAAATCGACCCGCCCCACATCGTTGCAATCCAGCTAAAAATCTTAATGCCCGTCGGCACGGCGATGACCATGGTCGCGGCGGTAAAGTACATCTTTACATTCACGCTCATGCCTGAGGTGTACATGTGGTGCGCCCAGACGATGAACCCGACTGCGCCAATTGCAACCATAGCATAGGCCATGCCGAGGTAACCAAACACAGGCTTCCGGCTAAAGGTTGAGATAATGTGGCTAACAATACCGAAACCTGGCAAAATCATAATGTACACTTCGGGGTGACCGAAGAACCAGAACAAATGCTGATAAAGCACAGGGTCACCGCCAGCAGCGGCATCGAAAAACGCCCCGCCGAAGTTACGGTCAACCAACAACATGGTGATTGCAGCAGCCAACACCGGCAAAGCGAGCAACAGCAGGAATGCGGTCACCAGCACCGACCATACAAACAAGGGCATTTTGTGCAGGGTCATCCCCGGTGCGCGCATGTTCAAGATGGTCGCGATGAAGTTCACTGCGCCGAGAATGGAGGCTGCGCCTGCCAAATGGAGCGAGAAAATCGCCATATCGACTGCTGGCCCGGGGGATCCGCTGGTCGAAAGCGGCGCGTAGACGGTCCAACCGGTGCCCGCGCCTAGGCCAGTACCGCCCGGCATAAAGCAAGAGCCAAGCAGCATGATGAACGCAACAAACGTAAGCCAGAAGCTGATGTTGTTCATGCGCGGGAACGCCATATCGGGCGCACCGATCATGATGGGCACAAACCAGTTTCCGAAGCCGCCGATCATAGCAGGCATAACCATGAAAAATACCATGATGAGGCCGTGAGACGTGATCAACACATTCCACATGTGATAGGATTCATCAAGCGAAGCGCCCGAACCCTTCATCATGCTGGCCCAGGTTTGCAAATATTGTATACCGGGCTCGGCGAGTTCCACCCGCATTAGGCCCGAAATAGCGCCACCGATGATCCCAGCGAAAATCGCGAAAATCAGATAGAGCGTGCCAATATCTTTATGGTTGGTGGACAAAAACCAGCGGGCAAAAAATGCTGGCTTGTGATCAGCGTCATGATGATGGTCATCACGAAGATCGGCTGGATTGGCGGCTATTGTTGTCATAATGCTTTTATCCTTACGACTTGCGAATTATTGTGCGGCTGGCGCTGCAGGAGCGGGAGTGGTTGCGGGCACAGCTGGCGTTGCAGCAGCAGCGGCGGGAGCAGCAGGCGCATCGGTTGGTACCGTACCACCCTGCTTGCGCACCCATGCCTCAAACTGCGCCTGTGGCAGGGCCTCAACCGCAATCGGCATAAAGGCGTGGCGTGCACCACACAGTTCTGAACACTGGCCATAATACACGCCGGGCTTTTCGATGATCAATTGCTTCTCATTCAAACGACCGGGGACCGAGTCCAATTTGAACCAAAGCGACGGAACGGCAAAGCTATGGATCACATCGGCCGCTGTCGTTTGAATGCGAATAGGAACGCCCGCAGGAACGACCATGCGATTGTCGACGGCCAGCAATTTGGGCTCGCCACGCTTTACCGCTTCCTCGTCGGACAGCATGTTCGAAATAACCTCGAAGCCGCCGTGGTCGGGGTAAGTGTAACCCCAATTCCACTGGTAGCCTGTCACTTTCACCGTAACGGCGTTTTCCGGCGCGGGCTCATATTGCGCGGCAATGAGGCGGATTGACGGCACCGCGATAACAACAAGAATGATCACCGGTACCAAGGTCCAGATAATCTCAATTGTCGTATTGTGCGAGGTTTTGGAAGGGGTGGGATTTGCCCGCTTGTTAAAGCGGATCATCACCCACAGCAAAAGGCCAAGGACAAACAGCGAGATCAAGAATGTCATGGGGTTAAGGAACGTATCGTTGATCCATTTTGCGTCTTTGCCAGTCGGGCTGTATTGATCCTGAAGGTCAATCTCTGCTGAACGCGGCATACCAACGCCCTCGGTCGGTTTCATCGGCGTGTAGCTCGCATCGCCTGCAGGAACATCCGCAGCAGCACTTGTAGCCGGAGCAGCAGCCGCTGGTGTGGCCGTTGCCGGTGTTGCTGAATCCGCAACGGCGGCCGCATTCTCCACGGGGACATTCGCATAGCTTGTCGCACCTAACGGCAACAACGCGGCACCTGCCACGATCAAAAAGGTTTTGAATAGCTTCATTTTTCAACCCAGTTTTATAATCTGCCGTTCCAAACTCGGATAAAGCCGATGCGGAAATGCAAGGCGCGGTCGGTAGTGCCGCTTTTAAAACACCCCATTGTCCGTTCGATCGATCGGCAAAGCGGGGTGGACTCATCGGACTCATAGGCATGGCATCCGGCTACGACAAGATTAGTTTTACCACTTTTTTTGTGTTATCCGCCCCGCAGAAACACTTAGTTTTTGTGGTAAGTGACCCATTGGTTGACTAAGTCCCGTCGGGCACCCCACATGGGCTTTAACGCCCAATCGAACCAGGATGACTTTTACATGATAAACGAAGAAGAAATTTTGTCCGAATTCCGTTCGGCACATGCTCTATTAGAGGGACATTTCCTGCTGTCGTCAGGCCGGCACAGCGCCAATTATCTGCAATGCGCGCGGGTGCTCATGAATCCCGAGCGTGCCGGTCGTTTGGCACTATCGCTTGCGGCGAAGATGCCGCGCGAGTTGAAGGCCGAATTGACGCATGTCGTCTCCCCAGCCATCGGAGGCCTGATTTTTGGCCATGAAATGGGACGCGCGCTGGGTCTCGACGCGATGTTTTTGGAACGGCCAGAGGGGGTTTTTCACTTTCGGCGCGGTTTCGACCTGCCCGAAGGCGCGAAGGTCTTAATGGTCGAGGATGTCGTTACCACTGGCCTATCAAGCCGCGAAGCAATCGCAGCTGTCGCTCTCGCCGGTGGAACCGTCATTGCGGAGGCGGCACTGGTCGATCGCTCTGGAGGAAGCGCAGAATTGGGTGTTCCCTTTTACCCTTTGATCGAATTAAACTTCCCCACATATGCGCCCGATGAAATCCCCGAATCGTTGGCCGCTCTTCCCGCGGTGAAACCAGGCAGCCGAGCCATCTAGGAGCTTAAATATGTTTAAAATGCAGAGGGTTTCTGCGCTCATTGCAATATTTGCCGCGATGACGGGGCCTGCGGAGGCGACTACGGATCGCGGGTATGCGCAGTTAGCTCAGGCGGCGGATCTGCACGGCACAGTCTTGGTTGCGCGCGATGGCGCGGTGGAGTTTGAAGAAGCCTTCGGCTTTGTTGATCCGGAATTGAAAAATCCCCATGCGCTAGGACAAATTTGGCGCTGGGCATCGGTTACCAAGCAAATAACCGCAACGTTGGTGATGCAAGAAGTTGATGCCGGGCGCATTGATTTGGACGCGTCGATTGCAAGCTATTTGCCTGCTGTTGATGGTGTGACGGCCCAAAATGTGACGGTGCGCATGGCTTTGCAGCACGTGTCAGGTATCCGCGCAACCGAGGACGGCACAGTCGGCGACGATGGTTGGTCGCTATTTTATACAGTACCCGTCAACAGCCCTGAAACGGGCGCGCAATGGTGCTTGTCAGGACCCACCAAACAGCTCCCTGCCGACTTTCGATACGGCGATTGTGACTATGTCGTTTTGGGTGCGGTATTGGAAGCCGTTACACAAAAATCCTTTGCCGAATTGCTGGACGAACGCATCGCCTCGCCGCTTGGCCTGAAAACCCTTGGCGTTTTCCCGAACGCACAGTCAACGATGCCGGGCTTTATTGATGGAAAACCAGAGCCAACCAGTTTTCGTTTGGAAAATTTCGGCGCCGCTGGTGCGGTTTATGGCTCGATGCGCGATATGCTGGCCTTTGATATGGCATTGATGTCCGGCGAGCTTTTAAGCAACGCGAGCCGACAAATCATGTGGGATGGTAAGCCGCAATATGGCTATGCGGCGTTTGGCCAATGGGTCTTTGATTCCGGGATCACAGGATGCGATGCGCCAGTTAAGATCGTCGAGCGGCGCGGTTTCATCGGCGGTGTGGTACTGCGTAATATTATCCTCCCCGACCATAATGTCGTCATTATTATCATGTCAAACCGCGCAGAGGCCGATGCGCAATTTGGCGAAATTTGGCAGCAAAAAGGCCTGCCGCATGACCTGATTTCCGCCGCAGTGTGCAAAGGCAATTCATGATTTCTCCCCTTCGCCTTGGCGTGAACATCGACCATGTCGCCACCATACGCAACGCACGCGGTGGCGATCATCCTGATCCCGTGCGCGCCGCGATACTGGTCGCGGAATGTGGCGGCGATGGCATAACCGCGCATCTTCGCGAGGATCGACGGCATATCCGCGATGATGACCTGGCGCGGATAATGGCGGCGACGGACTTGCCGCTAAATCTGGAAATGGCGGCGACGGAGGAGATGTTGGCAATCGCGCTGCGGCATAAACCGCACGCTGCGTGTATCGTGCCCGAAAAACGCGCGGAACGCACGACAGAGGGCGGGCTTGATGCCGCGGGTCTCCACAATCAATTGGCGCCGATCGTCTCGCAATTGACCGATGCGGGCATTCGCGTAAGCCTGTTTATCGAGCCTGACGTACGCCAATTAGAGGCCGCTATGCAATTAGGGGCGCCTGTGGTTGAATTTCATACTGGGGCCTACGCCGAACATTGGCTGGCGGGAAATGCCGATGGCATCGCGGCTGAACTTCATAGACTGTCCGATGCCGCTGCGCTTGCAACCAAAAACGGGATTGAGCCCCACGCTGGACACGGGCTGACGTTCGAAAATGTGCAACCAATTGCTGCAATTTTGCAACTGGCCGAGTTAAACATCGGCCATTACTTAATTGGCGAGGCGATTTTTGGGGGCTTGGAGTCCGCTGTACGCCGAATGCGCGCGTTAATGGATGAGGCACGCGCATGAGCCCAAGTCAAAAAGCCATGGCATTGCGCATTGCCATGTCTATCCCTTTCGGTTTTGCACTGCTCATTTTGGTGGGCGCCATTTTAGGCGGAAAAGCGATCGCTTTCGCCATCGGTTGGGTGATAATGCAACTGATCGGTTATGGCGTTATTGTGAAGCGATACGGGATTGACCCATCGCAGCCCATCTTGGCAAGCCAGATTGCCATTCACTGGTTGATGATGGTCATGCTGATCGCAATCCTGGTCCGCGCCGCATGATCATCGGGCTGGGTTCAGACTTGTGTAACATCGAACGAATTCAGGCATCGCTTGACCGGTTTGGTGAGCGATTCGAGAAGCGGGTGTTTACCGAAATTGAGCGGGCGAAGGCGAACAGCCGTCCGTTCACCAAGGCAGGGACTTTAGCGAAACGATTCGCTGCCAAAGAAGCGTTTAGCAAAGCCGTCGGCACCGGCTTCAAACGCGGCGTTTTTATGCGCGATATTGGTGTTGTCAGCGCGCCATCGGGGGCACCCGGGCTCGCGCTTAGTGGTGGTGCGGCGGCCCGTCTGCTGCATATCACGCCGCCTGGAATGCGCGCCGTTGTCCATCTAACCCTAACCGATGATCATCCCTGGGCGCAGGCCTTTGTTGTAATCGAGGCGTTGCCGCTTTAGCCTTTACGCCCAACCTGACTTTCCGTTACCATCTGATCGGTGGAGTTGGAGGTGGGCGATGACGGAATTGGGTGCGACAGACAACAGCGGTGCAATTGCCAAGCCGAACTTCAGCTTTGTGTATAAACATGCCCTAGCCACGCGAATTTGGCATTGGGTCAATGTCATCGCGATATTTATTCTAATCGGCTCGGGCTTGATGATCTTCAATGCGCACCCGCACCTATATTGGGGGCAATATGGCTCCAATCTCGATACCCCATGGCTTAGCCTGCCGCGATTTCCCGGTTGGATGACGATACCGTCAACATATGATTTGGCTATGGCGCGCCGGTGGCATTTGTTCTTTTCGCTAATCTTTGGCTTCGGACTTTTGGTGTTTATGATTTCCAGCATCATAAATCGCCATTTTTCCGGAGATTTGCGACTGCGGTTGACCGATCTGCATCCACGGCGGCTGTGGACGGATATTCGGTCGCACCTTTCCGGGCATTTCCACGATGCCGACAACCCCGCGGGCTTCAATTTGCTTCAGCGTATCGCCTATGCGTCGGTTTTGTTCGGAATCCTGCCGCTCATGATTTTTACCGGCTTAGCCATGTCACCGGGGATGAACGCTGCGATGCCTTGGCTGCTGGATCTGTTGGGCGGCCGGCAGTCAGCTCGGTCATTACACTTTATTGGGCTTTGGTCGCTGGTGGGCTTTATCGCTGTTCATCTCGCTTTGGTGCTGTTGTCGGGGTTGAGCAATCAAATTCGGTCCATGATTACCGGCTATTGGCGCATTGCGGAGGATGAGAATTGAGCAAGCTACTAACCCGCCGCAGCGCTCTAATCGGCATGGGTGCTGGTGCTGCTTCCGCGTTGGCAGGATGCGATGTCGTCGGACAGAATCCATCTGCGCGCAAAATTTTGTTTAGCGGCGATGGCATGCATTATCGCCTGCAACGCGCGCTTGTTGCTCCCAATGCGCTGGCCGTGGAATACCGCGCAGACCAAATGTCGCCGAAGTTCAAACAAAACGGCAGCACAAATCCACAAACGCCGGAATATGTGCGGCATGTGAAGGAGAATTTCGCCAACTGGCGATTGGTCGTTGATGGGCTGGTCACCAAGCCATTATCGCTTAGCTTGCCGGACGTTCGATCCATGCCCGCACGGACGCAGATCACGCGGCATGACTGTGTTGAGGGGTGGAGCGCGATTGGCCAATGGACAGGGCCGCGGCTCGGCCCCATTCTAAAACTCGCTGGTTTGCGCGATGACGCGAAATACATTGTGTTTCACTGCGCCGATATTTTGAGCGGTAAGCCCTATTACGAATCGATCGATCTGGTCGATGCTTTTCACCCGCAAACCCTTTTGGCATGGGGCATGAACGGAGAGACGCTTTCGGTCGGCCATGGCGCACCCATCCGCCTGCGCGTGGAACGGCAATTGGGCTACAAGCACGCAAAATATGTCATGCGGGTTGAGGCGGTTGCCTCACTTGATGGCATCTACGGCGGCAATGGTGGCCTGTGGGAGGATATTGCCGGATATGAATGGTACGCAGGGATTTAAAGCGCCGCCCGCTCCGTAATCTCCACAATCGCGTCAATTTCTACTGCGGCGTTAAGGGGCAGGGCGGGCACTCCCACTGCACTGCGCGCATGTTTGCCCGCGTCGCCAAAAACCGCCTCCATCAAGTCGGAAGCGCCATTGGCCACCTTTGGCTGATCCGTAAAATCATCCGTCGAGGTAACGAACACGCCCAGTTTAACGATCCGCTTCACCCGGCCGAGATCGCCGCCCAATGCCTTTTTCATTTGCGCAATAAGCATTAGGCCGCACGCCTGAGCCGCCGCATGTCCCTGTTCTAACGACACCGCAGGCCCCAACGCTCCGGTCACCAACGCGCCGTCGATGAATGGCAATTGCCCGCTTATGTAGAGCATCCCATGCGATACGACCGCGGGCACATAGCTGGCGACTGGCGCAGCGGGTTCGGGCAGCGTCAGGCCGAGGCTGGCGAGTTTGGCGTCAATTGCGGCGGCGTCGTGCATTGGTCATTCTCCACATCTAACTTTGGCGCGGACGCGCCGTTATTTACCTTTGCCATTATCCACGGCAAAGCGTCCGCCCAAGCGTCAAAACGGGCATGAGCAAAGGGGGCAGGGGGCAGCTTTTCCGATAACATCGGCTCGCCGATAAAATGAACGCGCCAAACGCCCGTTGTATGGTGCGCCGCCGACTCATGATGATTGGCCAGATCGTCGATAAAGACGACCATCGACGGCGCATATTCAGCGATGATTTCGGCGATCTTTCGTCCTTTTCCGCCCTGATTTGTGTAGACAGGCGCATGGATCCCGACCGCGCGCAATTGTGCCGATCGCGCATCGGCGCGATGGTCAAGCAAGTTTGTGAGGATGACGATATCGGCATAGTCTTGCAACGCGTTGATAGCTTCAACCGCCCCAGCGATAGGCTCCTGTCGGTCCATTTCGCTGTCGAAAAAATCGTTGAGCAATTCCCAGACTTGGGGCTGCAGTACGACGGTCCCGTCCAACTTATGCCGCAATGCTTCCGCAAAATCGCCCGTGGAGAAATCGAAGTGGATATGGCGTTCGCAATCGAGCCAATCGCGAAACGGCGCAACCATATGCAGCAGGACTTCGTCACAATCGCTTATGATTAACGGGCGGGAAGTGGTGAGTGAGGGCATTTGGAGTCTAATTTTCCCAATGATCGCCGCTAAGGGCATAATAGGCCTTGGCAATATTTTCCGGCGGTGTGTTGTGTGCACGGGCAAAATCGACCAAATCGGGTTCGTAATTGGTCAAATAGCCCAGCAACGCCGACAATATCGCCGAATCGCTAAGACCTGCGCGCAAGGCATCAGGTGTCAGACCGGTCAGTTCCAACAACCGATCGGCGCGGGTTTCGTCGCTTAACAACCACAACAATGCCTGCAAAGCCAACGCCTCTGCGTCGTCTTTGCCCATTGCGGCAGCCGGCTTGCGGTTTGTGCTATCCATGCTTATCGAGTAAGCGAAATTGGCGGTTTCGCAAAGCGCGAAATCAACGAAAGAGGTGGTGGCATGGCACAAAAGGTGCTGATTGTGGAAGATAACGCCTTAAACCTGCGACTGTTCACCGACTTGTTACGCGCGCACAATTTCATTGTGGAACCGTTGAGCGATGGGCGCGACGTGATGCTTAAGGCCGCGGCATTTGGGCCAGATTTGATTATCATGGATATCCAATTGCCTGAAATCAGCGGACTTGAATTGATCGAGTCGCTGCGCCGCGATGGCCGTTTTGCCGCCACGCCCATTTTGGCAGTCACCGCCTATGCAGGAACCGGCGACGAAGAACGCATTTTAAGTGCAGGTGCCACAGGCTATGTAAGCAAGCCAATTTCGATGAAGCCCTTTATGGCCAAAGTGACTGAAGTGCTGTTGAAAAAAACAACGAAATGAATGCAAAAGAGGGCTGAACACGTCTATTGCGACTCTGTCCAGCCCTCATGCGACCCAAAGGCTCAACCAAATTGATTGGTAACCAATGGAAACTTCTTGACGATTTTGTGACCAATGGCACATCGAAATATATTTTGCTTGACGCATACGTATGTTATGTCCGTTTTGGACCAAAGTTGGATGCGCCCATCCCAGCCTGAACGACTAGGCCTCTTCGTAGCCCGCAATTGACCACGGCTCGGCTTGGGCTGCCGCCGTCCACTGGCGCATCCATTCATGATCCCGTATCGCTTCGCAATAGCTTTCCGCGAAGCCAGGCAAAGCAAACCCGTAACTGCCAAATCGAGCAACAATCGGAGCGTACATAATGTCCGCTGCGCAAAAAGTGCCGAACAGATAGGGGCCGCCAGAACCAAACCGGCTACGCGCCTCAGCCCACAATTGCAGAATGCGGACCGCGTCAGAGCGGACTTCATCGCTGATCGGCCTATCTGAAACAGATTTGCGCAAGTTCATCGGACATTCCGCGCGCAGAGCAGCAAAGGCGCTGTGCATTTCGGCGACCATCGCGCGCGCCATGCCGCGCGCCGTGTCGTCCTTAGGCCAGAACCTATCACGGGATGTCTTGTCGGCCAGATACTCTAGGATCGCCAACGAATCCCAAATCACGGTGTCGCCGTCCCACAAAATCGGAACTTTGCCATTGGAAGGAACCATATCTGGTTGGCGCTTGCGATTGCCCCAATCGTCATCAAACATAGGAATCGTAAGCTCTTCGAACGGCAGTCCCGATTGTTTAACCGCCAGCCAGCCACGGAGCGACCAGCTGCTGTACGTCTTATTCCCAATGATCAGTCTCAATGTCACGACGCGCCCCGCAATTAATCCAGCACCGCCTGCATCACGGCAAGGCGCAATTGATCGATTCCGCCACCCTTTTCCGCCGATGTGCTCAATATATCGGGGAAAGCCGCCACGTGTTTGCGCAGTTGCAATTGCGTCGCTTCCGTCACAGCGGCGAGGTCACTTGCCTTAATCTTATCGGTCTTGGTTAGGACAACGAAGTAGCTAACAGCTGCTTCGTCAAGCATTTTCATAACCTCGCTATCAACGTCCTTTATCCCGTGACGGCTATCAATCAGCAGAAACGCCCTCTTTAAGACGACCCTACCGCGCAAATAATCGTTAATCAGGTAACGCCATTTCTGCACGGTTGCCAAAGGTGCCTTTGCATAGCCATAGCCCGGCATATCGACGAGCCGAAAATGCACGGGCTTTTCGCCAACATCGAAAAAATTCAACTCTTGCGTCCGCCCGGGTGTCACCGATGCGCGTGCCAAGCTGGTTCGATTGGTAAGCGCATTAATCAGCGAGCTTTTGCCGACATTCGACCGACCCGCAAACGCAATTTCGGGGTAGGTCGGGTCAGGCAGAAATTTGAGCTCTGGCGCCGATTTCAAAAAGCTAATTGGGCCGGAGAAAATTTGGTTGGGAGTTAAATCCTTCACGACTGCGCCTTTTTGGCGGCGCGTTCTTCGGCTTCCTTACGCGCTGCTTCTTTCAGCTGCGGATGGCGCGAGTAGAGCCACTTTTGCTGCGCAATGGTCAGGATATTGCCCGTCGCCCAATACAATTGCAGACCCGCAGCGAAAGGCGCCATAACAAACATCAACATCCATGGCATGATCGCAAACACTTGTTGCTGAACCGGATCCGTCGGCGCAGGATTGAGCTTTTGCTGCAACCACATGGTAATGCCCACCAAAATAGGTAGGACGCCGATGGCCAGAAAGCTGGGCGGATCGAATGGCAACAAGCCAAACAAATTGACCGGCGTCAAGGGATCGGGCGCGGACAAATCTTTAATCCACAAAGCGAACGGTTGATGCCGCATATCAATCGACAGCATCAGCAATTTGTACAGCGCGAAGAAGATCGGGATTTGCAGGAAAAGGGGCAGGCATCCTGACAACGGATTGACCTTTTCCTCCTTGTACAGCTTCATTATTTCTTGCTGTTGGCGGGGCTTATCATCCTTGAACCGTTCCTGGATTTCCTTTTGCTTAGGCTGAATGGCCCGCATGGCGGCCATCGAGGCAAAACCTTTTTGCGCGATTGGGAACAACGCCAACCGCACCACAAAGGTCAATCCAATGATCGCCAGGCCAAAATTGCCAAACAGTTTGAACAGATAATCCAACACAACGAACAGGGGCTTGATAATCCACCAGAACCATCCCCAATCAATGGCGCGGTCGAACAAGGTAATGTTCAGCGTTTCAGCATAGCCTTCCAAAACACGGACTTCTTTGGCACCAGCGAATACGCGGGTTTCGGTCGTGATGACTTTGCCCGGAGCGACCGACTTGGCATCCTCAGATTGCAAGCGAATGTTATAAACATCGCCCAATTTGCTATGCAGGAAATATCCACGCGTATCCGGCGCATTCACGGGGACCAAAGCGGTCAGCCAGTATAAGTCAGTAAACCCGATCCAGTTGGTGTTGGTGAAGGCGACGCGGCCATTTTCCGTCTCGGCGACTTCGCTGAAATCCCAGTCGTAATTTGCCAAACCATCAAATACGCCCATGGGGCCAACATGGATGTTCCATGTGCTGGGGTCTTTGGAAATACCAACGCGGCTCACCGCAGCGAAGGGCGTCACCGATACCGCTGCCGCACCGCGATTGGTCACGCGTTGCTTGGCGGAAATCATGTAGTCCTTATCAATCGTCAATGCGATTTCAAACACTTGGCCGGCGCCGTTATCCCAGGTCAGCGTAACGGGCGTTGTCGGCGACAGCTTGCCCGCACTCGCAGTCCAAACGGTGTCCTTATTAGGAACCGCAACACCATCGCCCATCCATCCGAGCTCCGCAAAATGCGATTCTTTGGTACCCGATGGGCTAAGCAGGCGGACAGGCGGACTGTCCTTGGCCAGCGACACGCGATGCTGGGTCAAAACCAAATCGTCAATCCGCGCGCCTACCAGCGTCAGCGACCCTTTTACCTTGGGTGTCTCAATAAGCACACGATTGTCGCCCGCGAGCGCGGCCTTTAATGGGACTATCGCCTCCGCTCCGCCCGAAATCGCCGGAGTGCCGGATTTGGGGGCGGAAGCGGTAGGTGCTTTCTCCGCCTGCGCCAATTCGGCAGCCGTCGGTTTAGGCGTAGGGAAAAAATAGTCCTGAACGACGGGCCACCCAAAGAGGATCAGCGCGGCCAGAACCACGGCCAAAATCATATTACGTTGGTCGCTTGCAGGTTGCTCGTTCAAGGTATTAATCCCAAATATTTCAATGCGTTAGTTTACTCAAGGCACGGGGTCATGCCCGCACCCGCCCCACGGATGGCAGCGCAATAGCCGCTTAACGCCCATCCAGCCACCCTTAAATGGGCCATATTTGGTCACTGCCTCGATCATATAGGCCGAACATGATGGCGAAAAGCGGCAACTAGGCGGCAATATCAGCGATGGGCCGTACCGCCAGGCGTGTGAAAGCCAAATGATAGGCTTCCCCAAAATGCGGGATATACCGTCGGGGCCATGCTCTGTATCAGCCATTAGCGCGTCTTGCCCTTGCCAGCGCGCGGGGTGCGAGGGCGGTCGGCATCGCCATTGGCCAAGCGCGAAAGGCCCCGCTCCAATTCCATACTAAGAACGGCGAAATCCCGCTCTATTCCCCCGTCGCGACCAATCAAGACATAATCATGCCCGGCCTGCGCCAATTTTGGTAACAAGGGCCGAGCCAATTCACGAAACCGCCGCCGCATCCGATTGCGGACGACTGCGTTACCGACCTTTTTCGTGATTGTAATGCCAATCCGCACAGTGGGATCGTCATCGCCGCGCGCAAAATCCAAAATGACAAAACCGGGAGCAGCATGACGCTGACCCCGGTTCGCGTTTATAAAATCTGACCGCTTGCGCATCGGCAACGGCATTTTTGTAGCAGTAAGGATTGTCATGGCAAACGGACCGCTCGCCTTGGAGTGACCATCACTCCAGACAAGCCATGCTTATGCAGACAGCTTTGCACGACCACGGGCACGGCGCGCGCGGATAATCTTGCGACCAGCAGCCGTTGCCATACGCAGGCGGAAGCCATGGCGGCGCGAGCGGACCAGATTGCTAGGCTGAAAAGTGCGTTTCATGTCAAATTCCTGTTACAAGAGCGAATCGCAGCGCGCCCGCAAAGATTGTTGAAATAAAAAGGGCCGCCATGCGCGGCGACCTCCATTTGTGAGGCGTCGGTTAGCGGCATTTTTGTGACAAGTCAACCGTCGATACCGCTAGCATCCCGCGCAATGCGGCATATATTGAGGTTTCCGTTACACTTTGCCACAGCGTTCGCCATTTTCGCGCTTGCGAGCAGAACATCAATAGAACATAGAGCGATCATGAGCCTTACCCACATCAAAGTGCGCGGTGCGCGCGAACATAACCTTAAGGGCGTAGACATTGATTTGCCGCGCGATAAGCTGATTGTAATCACAGGCCTTTCGGGGTCTGGCAAGTCCAGCCTGGCGTTCGACACCATCTATGCCGAGGGGCAAAGGCGCTATGTCGAATCATTGTCCGCTTATGCGCGGCAGTTCCTCGAGATGATGCATAAGCCCGATGTGGAGCATATCGACGGGCTTTCCCCCGCGATTTCGATTGAGCAAAAAACGACCAGTCGCAATCCGCGCTCTACCGTTGCCACCGTGACCGAGATTTACGATTATATGCGGCTGCTCTGGGCGCGCGTTGGGGTGCCCTATTCGCCTGCGACCGGCCTACCGATTACCGCACAAACGGTGAGCCAGATGGTCGACCGTGTGATGCAATTACCGGAAGGCACGCGGATATTCCTCCTCGCCCCCGTGGTGCGCGGTCGCAAAGGGGAATATCGTAAAGAACTTGCCGAGTGGCAGCGCAGCGGCTTCACCCGCGTGCGCATCGATGGCGAGATGTATGCCATTGAGGAAGCACCTGCGCTCGATAAGAAATATAAGCATGATATAGAGGTCGTGGTGGACCGCCTCGCGGTGAAGGAGGGATTGGAAACCCGCCTTGCCGAAAGTTTTGAAACCGCGCTGAAACTGGCCGAAGGGCTGGCGTTCGTCGACCTTGCCGATGGCGTCGTGCCAGGGCGTGAAGGCGAGGGGGAGGGCGCCGAACAAAAACTTAAAGGCGCTGGCGTCCCCGCCAATCGCATCGTGTTCAGCGAAAAATTCGCTTGCCCCGTCAGCGGCTTCACCATCGCCGAAATCAACCCCCGCCTGTTCAGCTTTAACGCGCCGCAGGGCGCTTGTCCCGCTTGCGACGGCCTTGGTGAGAAACTGGAATTTGACGCGCAATTGGTTGTGCCCAATGAGGAATTGTCGCTGCAGAAGGGCGCGATTGTGCCGTGGGCGAAATCGAACCCACCTAGTCCTTATTACATGCAAGTGCTGAGTAGCCTTGCCGCCGCTTACGATTTCAACCTGACCACGCCATGGCGTGATTTGCCGGGCGAAGTGAAACTCATTATCCTGCACGGAACCGGCGGCATGGCGGTGCCATTAACGTTCAAGGACGGGCGCAAAAGCTACACCGTGACGAAGGCATTCGAAGGCGTCATTGGCAACCTCTCGCGCCGAATGCTGCAAACCGACAGCGCGTGGATGCGCGAAGAACTCAGCAAATATCAAACCGCGCAACCGTGCGAAACGTGCCACGGCGCGCGGCTGAAACCGGAAGCGTTGAGCGTCAAAGTGGTGGGGATGGATATCGCCACACCAACCAAAATGAGTGTCGCCGATGCGCTGGCATGGTTCGGCGATTTGTTGCCGCACCTCAACACGCAGCATACGCAAATCGCGACGCCGATTTTGAAGGAGATCAACGAAAGGTTGGGCTTCCTCAACAACGTTGGCCTTGATTACCTCAACCTCGACCGAACCAGCGGCACGTTATCCGGTGGCGAGTCGCAGCGGATCCGGCTCGCCTCCCAAATCGGCAGCGGCCTTTCCGGTGTGCTCTATGTGCTCGACGAGCCCAGCATTGGCCTGCACCAACGCGACAACGACCGCCTGCTCGAAACGCTCAAACGCCTTCGCGACCTTGGCAACACGGTCATCGTGGTGGAACATGACGAGGATGCGATTCGAACCGCCGATTATGTCGTCGACATGGGCCCCGGCGCGGGCGTGCGTGGCGGCGAAGTGGTGGCAGAGGGGACGCTTGCCAAGGTGCTAAAGGCGAAGAACAGCCTGACGGCCGACTACCTCAACGGCACCCGCGAAATCGCGGTTCCGGCAAAACGGCGCAAGGGGAATGGCAAGAAACTGACCGTCCACAATGCGCGCGCCAACAACCTTAAAGGTGTAACCGCCAGCATCCCGCTCGGCACCTTCACCTGCATCACAGGCGTATCGGGGTCGGGCAAGTCTAGCTTCACCATCGACACGCTTTACGCCGCCGCCGCGCGAGCGCTTAATGGTGCGCGCATTATCGCCGGCCCGCATGACAAGGTCACGGGGCTAGAGCATTGCGACAAGGTCATCGACATCGACCAATCGCCCATTGGCCGCACCCCGCGCAGCAACCCGGCGACCTACACCGGCGCGTTCACACAAATCCGCGATTGGTTCGCGGGCCTGCCCGAATCCGCCGCGCGTGGGTATAAACCGGGGCGGTTTAGCTTCAATGTAAAGGGCGGCCGGTGTGAGGCATGCAGCGGCGATGGGCTTATCAAGATTGAAATGCACTTCCTGCCCGATGTGTATGTCACGTGCGAGCAATGCGACGGCAAACGCTACAACCGTGAAACCTTAGAAGTAAAATTCAAGGGGATGAGCATCGCCGACGTCCTCGACATGACAGTTGAAGATGCGGTGGAATTCTTCAAAGCCGTTCCGCCCATCCGCGAAAAAATGGCGATGCTGACCGAAGTTGGTCTGGGCTATGTCAAGGTAGGGCAGCAGGCGACGACGCTGTCCGGCGGCGAGGCGCAGCGGGTGAAATTGGCCAAAGAACTGTCGCGCCGGTCAACGGGCAAAACGCTCTATATTCTCGACGAACCCACCACCGGTCTGCATTTCGAGGATGTGCGCAAATTGCTGGAAGTGCTGCACCGCTTGGTGGAGCAAGGCAACAGCGTGGTCGTGATTGAGCATAATCTCGATGTCATCAAAACCGCCGATTGGATCATCGATATGGGCCCCTTAGGCGGCGTCAACGGCGGCGACGTTTTGGTGGAGGGGATGCCCGAAAAGGTAGCCGCGTTTGATGGCAGTTACACCGGCCATTATCTGGCACCACTTCTCGGCAAATAAGGGGATTGCCCGGTTATTTGGACAGAGAATAATCGGGCAACGCGACAAAGGCTTTACGCAATTCATTGCCCCATTGCCGGGACACGGCGTCATAATACGGGTCGTCGCGCTCAAACCGGTGGCTGTAGGTGATTTTCAACGCGTTGGTCTCAATAAGCTGCAAATCCAGCGGCAAGCCGACCGACAGATTGGCTTTGATCGTCGAATCGAACGAAACGCACAGCAATTTGATCGCATCCTCAAAACTCATGGTACGGTCATACGCGCGAACCATGATGGGCCGACCATATTTCGTCTCACCAATTTGGAAGAAAGGCGTGTCGGTGGACGCCTCGATAAAATTGCCTTCCGGATAGATTAGGAACAAACGCGGCGGCATTCCGGCGATTTGGCCGCCGAGAATCAGTGTAGCATTGAAATTGCTGCTGGCATTCGCGCCGGTCATCGCTTTGTTGGCGATCGTGTGGCGCAAGGTCTCGCCAATCAGGCTCGCCATTTGGAACATGGTTGGCGCTTCTAAGATCGATGGCTTGCGTTCAACCGGGACCTTTGCCCGCTCTTCCAACTGGCTCACCACACTTTGCGTCGTGGCAAGATTGCCGGCGGACAAAATCGTTATGCAGCGATCGCCGGGAACCTCCCAACTGTGCATTTTGCGGAATGTGGAGATATTATCCAAACCCGCATTTGTGCGGGTATCCGACATGAAGATCAGGCCCTTGTCGATTTGCAGGCCAACACAATAGGTCATTTTTGATTCCGGCCCCCCAGCTGCCTCTTCCTACTGCTGCGCTCTTTGCTCGATTTTCAGGCGCACGTCCATCTCTCTGTCGCGCGCGCCATAGGATATCGCGGTGATTGGTGCGGCATCTTTGTAATCAAAGCCGGTCGCGACCCTGACATAATTTTCATCGGGGCTGATGCCATTCGAGATATCGAAGCCGATCCAACCGATATCGTCCACCCATGCTTCGGCCCAGCCATGACCAGCCTCTTGTTCTGTTCGATCGGCCATGTGCAAATAACCGCTGACATAGCGCGCGCCAAAACCCAGCGCGCGGGCGGCGCTGATGAAAATATGGGCATGGTCCTGGCACACGCCTTGGCCGAAGCCCAAAGCTTGCTCTGCGGTGGTCGTGACATCGGTCACCCCAATGCAGTAAGGCACTTTCGCCAGCACCATCATTGATAGTCCGTGCAAAAGCGCAATGGGGTTTTCATGGCCCATTTCGCGGGCTTCTCTCACCAAGGCATTCACCATTGGCCCCGCTTTCGTAAGCACGGTTGGCCGCTTGAACATCCAAAGCGGAATGTATCCGCGGTGGCGGCCCAGCACACCATGGCTGCTACCATCGGTTTCAATAACACCGTGGCAACGAACGATGAGTTCATCACTGCCCTGCTGAATGGTGATCAGGTCGGTGGTATTGGCATGATGGTCGTCGAAGCTCGCCTCCAAACGGCCATTGACCAATTCCATTCCCCACTCGTGCACCTTTTGCCCTTGCGTCGACTTCGGTCGCAGCCGCGCGCGCTGCAAAGCATACACAACCGGCCGGTCAAAATGATAATGGGTCTCGTGCACGATAGAAATCAGCATTATTTAGCCCCTAAACCGATAGTCGATTTCGATCTGCGCCGCGAGCCGCCGCATAGTATCAAGGTAGCTCAAAACGAATTCGTGCAGGCCATTATCGAAAATTCCCTCGATCGTGAGTCCTTGCATTTCTTTATATAGAGTTTCGGCAAGCGACAGGCTGGGTACCTCCATGTCATAATCGTCGCGCAGATAGGACAGATTTTCCATCGTCTTTTTCACGCAGAATGCCAAAGACCGGGGAAAGCGTTGGTCAAGTACAAGGAAACGCGCGATGTCCAACGGCACTGTTTCGCCCGGATTCAGCCAGCGATATGCCCGCTGAGCCGATAATGATCGCAAGATTGTATCCCATTGTACATTATCAAGCGAGCTGCCGACATAGGCAACGGACGGCAAAAGGACATAATATTTCACGTCCATGATCCGCGCCGTATTGTCCGCACGCTCCAAAAATGTGCCGATCCTGGCAAAGTTAAACACATCGTTGCGCAGCATTGTTCCATGCAGCGCACCGCGCACCAGTGCGCTGCTTTGCCGGATGGTTCCAAGTAACTTGGGCAATTCCGCCATTTTTATGGGTTTAGCGAGCGCCTCACCGACGACCAGATGGCAATCGTTAATCGCTTCCCACACTTCGCGCGTTATTGCGGTGCGCGCCAATCGACCATTATTGCGCGCTGATTCAAGCATGGCCCGCACCGACGCCGGATTATCGCGATCGCGCAAAAGATAATTGACGACACCTTGCGCGCTGTAATCGTTATGCTTGGCTTCGTAGCCCGGCTTGGCACCTACAGTATAGATTACCGATTGCCATTCATTCGCGCTTTGACCTGAACGCGTCAGCGCGATGCGCATCCCCGCTTCGATTAAGCGCGCCATGTTTTCCGACCGCTCCAGATGGCGGAAGAGCCAGAATATGCCCCCTGCAGTTTTGCCCAGCATCAGTCTTCCAATACCCAAGTGTCTTTGGTGCCGCCGCCCTGGCTGCTGTTGACGACCAGCGAGCCTTTTTTCAGTGCCACGCGGGTGAGCCCTCCCGGCGTAATATCAATCGCGTTCGGCGAAACCAGCACGAACGGGCGCAAATCGACGTGCCGCGGTGCCAACCCTGCCTTTGTCAGGATCGGCACGCTCGATAGCGCTAAGGTAGGCTGGGCAATATAATTGGCGGGCTTTGCGCGCAACTTTCGGGCGAAGTCGGCAATCTCCCGTTTGCTCGCGGCGGGGCCGACTAGCATACCATAGCCGCCCGACCCGTGCACTTCTTTCACCACCAATTCATGCAAATGCTCCAAAACATAAGCAAGCGAATCGGCCTCTGAACATCGCCATGTTGGGACGTTTTTCAGCAAGGGTTGCTCGCCCGTGTAAAAATGAATGATGTCGGGCATGTAACTATAGATTGCCTTATCATCGGAAATCCCGGTTCCAGGCGCATTGGCAATTGTGATACCGCCGGATCGGTAGACATCCATAATTCCTGGCACGCCCAACACAGAGTCGGGCCGGAACGACAAAGGATCCAAATAGTCGTCATCGACGCGCCGATACAGAATGTCGATCGGCCGGTAGCCACGCGTAGTGCGCATGGCGATTTTGCCATCGATCACGCGCAAATCGTGGCCCTCAACCAATTCTGCGCCCATTTGGTCAGCGAGGAACGCGTGCTCAAAATAGGCGCTGTTGTAAATTCCCGGGGTCAGAACCGCGACAACGGGCGTATCAGAACAGCGCGCAGGCCGCGACGCGCATAATGATTTGCGCAAACTTAACGGATAGCTGGCGACCTCACGCACCCGAATTTTGCTGAACAGTTCGGGAAACATGCTCATCATCGTTTCCCGATTTTCCAGCATATACGAGACACCCGACGGCGTGCGCGCGTTGTCCTCAAGCACATAAAACTGATCTTCGGCTGTCCGGACCAAATCGACGCCAACGATGTGCGTGTAGACGCCGCCCGGCGGCGTGACGCCAATCATCTGATCCAAAAACGCGCTGTTATTAGCGATTAAGTCGATTGGCAATTTACCCGCACGAATGATCTCTTGCCGATGATAAATATCATGCAAAAACGCATTGATTGCCCGCACGCGCTGCTCGATTCCCCGCGACAGTTTTGCCCATTCCGCTGCCGATATGACGCGCGGGACAAGGTCAAAGGGTATAAGACGCTCCTCCGCTTCCTCTTTACCATAAACCGCAAAGGTGATGCCGGTTTTGCGGAAAAGAGCCTCCGCCTCACGCGATTTGCGCAACATGGCGGCCTTATCCTGCGCACCCAACCATTCGGCATAGGCAGAATAGGGCGCGCGCGGCGTCTCAGGCGATTGAAACATCTCATCAAAAAAGGGATTCGGCGGTGTCATAAGCAGCAAGCTGCCAACAATACGGGCAGTTGGCAAACGCAAAATGGGCTGCCAAAAATTTCAACAATTTGGGCCGTGGCTGCCGCGACATTAATCACGGCAGGAAACCGCCCGCAGAACGGAAAATTGTTAATTGTCCGTAGGTTCGTTACCGCTGATATCGGTGACGGGTGCTGCCGGTACCGCCATTGTCTGAATTTTCCGCATTTCTGCTTCGGTTGTTTGCGTCGCCATTTTCGTTAGCAAATCAGCTTCCGCTGCCAAAACTTTGGAGTCCAAATTTTCAATATCGCTGCGTGCTTCACTGCACCCTGGCATGATGAGCAAGCCGCAAAGGGCGAATGGCAGAATGTTTCTGGCCATTTATTCACCAAATCGCCAATCGCCGCCGTCTTGCGCAAGCAGGCCCAAAACGACGGTCCATGCCTTAACATTTTGCTCCAGCAAAACCGGGTCTACCTTATCGGGTGTATCGTCGGGTGTATGGTGAAGGTCGAAATAGTCCGTGCCATCCTGCTGCAAATCGATAATTGCCAAATTTTGAGCTGCGGCAATGGGGCCGACGTCTGCGCCGCCACCTGCCGGATCGCGTCCGATAACGATTCCAAAAGGCGCGAGCGCGAGGCCAATTTGTTTTTGCAACGCAGCCATTTGCGGGGGCAATTTAAAATCTACACGCCAGATGCGGCCCGCACCAAAATCGGATTCCATAACCAGCCCGTGCGGCTCCTTGGCATGGGCAAGCGCATATGCCTCACCACCGAAAACGCCAACTTCCTCAGCACCGGCCCAAAGCACCCGGATCGTGCGAACAGGCTTTTTTCCCTTGGCCGCGCGCAAAGCGGCGTCGGTCACAATCCCGCACCCGGCGGCGTCATCAATTGCGCCGGTTCCCAAATCCCAACTGTCTAGGTGGCAGGCGACCAAAATCGGGGGCAGGGAAGGATTGCTGCCCTTTATCTCTGCCA
>JBGSOJ010000320.1:0-9861 GCA_041739175.1 Sphingomonadaceae bacterium | reverse complement strand
CGCAGCACAGCGCCGATGCGCCGCCGGTGCGGGCGAATCAGGAATTCTTGCGCTTTGCCGCCTCGGTCTTGCTGCACACCGACCCGGCGCGGCACGCGATCCTCTATGACCTATTGTGGCGGATGCAGGCCAAGCCGCGATTGCTGTCGGACGCCAGCGATCCGGTGGTGCGCCGCGCCAATCTGCTGGCGAAAGCGGTGGGGCGCGACATTCACAAAATGCGCGCCTTTGTGCGGTTCCGTGAGGTTCTGGATACGGACAATACGCCGCATTATGTCGCGTGGTTTGAGCCGCAATTCGCGATCCTGCGCGCCAATGCGAAGTTCTTCGTGGGCCGCTTCGCCTCGATGCAATGGACGATTTTAACGCCGATTGGCTCGATCCATTGGGACGGCGCGGCGCTGCATGAAGGGCCAGCGGCGGACCTCAGCCAAGCACCCGCCGATGATCCGGCGGAGGATTTGTGGCGCACCTATTACGCCTCCATCTTCAACCCTGCGCGGCTGAAGGTAAAGGCGATGGTTAAGGAAATGCCGCGCCGATATTGGAAAAACCTGCCCGAGGCATCGCTGATCCCCGACCTCATCGCGGGGGCGCAGGCGCGGGAGGCGGCGATGGTGTCCATCGGCAGCGATGCCTTTGCCGGCGTGGCTGAGCCAGAAAGCCTATCGGATGTTGCCGCCGGAATTGCCGCGTGCAAGCGGTGTGCGATAGGCTGCAACGGCACGCGCGCGGTGATGGGGCGTGGCCCAACCGGCAGCCCATTGATGCTGCTCGGCGAGGCACCGGGCGATTCGGAGGAGGCGTGCGGATTGCCCTTTGTCGGTCCCGCCGGACAGGTATTGCGCCGCCATTTGGCCAAAGCGGGCCTTGACGCCGATGCGCTCTATATGACCAGTTCGGTGAAACATTTTAAGTTTGAACACACCACCAACCAGGCCACCGGCGCGAAAATCCGGCTGCACAAAAATCCCTCACCCGGCGAAATTGATCATTGCCGATGGTGGCTTGAACGCGAAATACAATTCGTCAACCCGCGCCTGATTGTCGCCTTGGGGGCCAGCGCGGCGCGCGCGCTTACCGGCCGCACGGTCAGCGTGACCAAAATGCGCGGAGCGATTAAGCCGCTTACCACAGAGCTGTCGAATGGGCGGCACATGCTGCTGACCTATCACCCGTCCTATATGCTGCGGATTAACGGCGCGGCTCGGGAGGAGGCCGAGGCGGCATTTGCCGCCGACTTGGCGCGGGCGCGCGATTGGTGCGCGACGGGCGGTGACATCAAGGCGTAACGGTTAGATCGGCTGCGCCACGCGTTCGAACATTTCGCTGGTCGCCTGATGATTGTCGATCATCGGCCCCTTGCCCAATTGGCCATAGCAAATCGCCAGACTTGAGCGGACAATATACGCGCACCGGTCAAACCGGCGGGCGTGAAACGCGGTCAGCGCGGTTTCGACATCGTCGTGCCGCGCCAATTCCTCGGCAATGACCAAAGCATCCTCAATCGCCATCCCCGCACCTTGACCCAGATGCGGCGTGGTCGCGTGGACGGCATCACCGATCAGGCCAATGCGCCCCTTATGCCATGGACCCGTGACCAGCATCGCCTCCAATGGGCGGTAGACGACTTCGTCATCATTGGTGATATATTGCGCCAGATCGCGGATCGCTTCGGGGCAACCGGCGACTTTCTCGCGCATCGCGGCGGCAATGCCGTCCTTGGGATAGCGGGGATTGCCCGGCTCCGGCGTCGTAACAAACATATACATCAACGCTTCGTTCATGGGCACAAGGCCGACGCCAATGGGGCCGTTGTACACTTGCAAAGCGTCCATATCGGCGGCGCGCGGCAAGTTGTAGCGCCATACCGATTGCCCCGTAAACTCCGGCGTTTCGGCATCGGGCAGGACCATCTGCCGCGTCGCCGAATAAACGCCGTCTGCGCCGATAACGACATCGTAGGTGCCGCTGCTGCCGTCGGAGAAGGTCGCAGTCACGCGGCTGCCGTCATCGTCCAGCGCATCGACGGTAAGGCCCAACCGGATTTCCGCGCCCAAGGTTTTCGCGCCATCGGCCAGCACCCGTTGCAATTCGCGGCGGCCAATGCCGACATTCGCGGGGCGGCCCTCCACCAGCCGCGGGGTGGGGACGCGCGCGACTTTCATGCCATTGGGCAGGAAAATCTCCACCGCGTCAAAGCCGCAGGCGGCATCGATAAAGCTGTCAAGGATGCCCAATTGCTCCATCGCGCGGATGACATTCGCCTGTTGAATAATGCCGACGCCATAGACCGACCATTCGGGGTCGCGTTCGATAACCGTGACGCGATAGCCCTGCCGCCCCAGCGCAATCGCCGCCGATAACCCGCCAATGCCGCCGCCGATGAGCAAAACGTTGAGGTTTTTCATAATTAAAAGGCATCCAAATCGTTAGCAATGACCACGGGGCCGGAATAGTTTTGATGTATTTGGCTAAGATAGTCAAAATGCATCGGGTCGCCGCGCTCACGGCCAGCAAAATGGGTCACCACGACACCGCCCACACCTGCGCGCTTCGCCATTTCCCCGACCTGTATCGGAGTCAAATGATGGTCGCGCAAATGCCGTTCCATGGCCAGCCTCGCGGGTTCCGGCATATTGGGGTTCGCCCGCCGGACCATGGCCACCGTGTCGTCGATGTCCATCATTTCCACGACCAGCAAATCGGCGCCAGCGGCGAGTTCCTCAACGGCGTCGCTTGGCCCGGTATCACCGGTGTAGACGATTGAGCGGCCGGGCAAATCAAACCGAAACGACAGCGCTTCATAGGTTTTGTCCAATTCGCTGCCCACGGGAAAGCTGTAATGCGTATTCTTGCGGGCGCGAACGGTTATGCCGCGATAGGCGAATTGCGCGTTGTCGCGGATTTCCACAACCTCGGTCAGTTGCGCCAAATCAACCGTCGGCGCGCCGGGCACCCCATAGCCGGAGAGCGCGCCGGGCCGCATTGATGCGAGCAACCCGTCCACCATCGCCGCGGTACCGGGCGGGCCATAGATCCTGAGTTTTGGCGGCGCATTGGTTTGCGCCCTTAGGCCCAATATGGCCGCCAAGCCGCCGGTGTGGTCCCAATGCAAATGGCTTAAGAAAACCGCATCGATTTTCGCCGTCGGGTTGCCCAATGCCGCCAACCGGCCTGCCGTGCCGTCACCCACATCTACCAAGATATTGGCGCCATTTGCGATCAGCAAATTCGCCGGTTGCGACCGGACCGCTGACGCAACGGGCCCCGCACGCGTGCCAAGCGTCACCCACCGCCCCTTTTCCGGAACAGCGGGCGTTACTGCCTCAACCGCCCCGCCCCCTGCGCCCTGACTGGCCGACGCAGGGCCGCACAGGAAAGCCAGCAATCCTGCCAGAACGAAAAGGGTTTGGCGTATCATCGGAACCTGCCTCAAAACTTGATATTGCCGCGAATGCCATAAGTGCGCGGCGCGGTGTAAACACCGGTCAGCGCATTGGTCGCCGCAAATTGTTGCGACCCGGTCAGCACGCGCTCATTTTCAATATTGCGGACAAAGCCGGTGATCGACCAGCGGTCATCCTCCGCCGCCAAGGTCAATTGCGCGTTGGTGGTCCAGCTTGACGGGGTGAGTTGCGGGTCGAGATATTGCAACGCGGTAAACCGCTCCGTCTTGAACTGCGTATCAATTGCGCCGACCAATTTCACCGAACCCAGCGGCACAGTCTGCTGCACGCCAAGATTGACAATCCATTCGGGCGCGTTGAACGCTGGCTTGCCTGAGCAATCGACGCGGAACTCCGCGCCCACGGCGGTTTGCGGGCAATTGACCAGCACATTGCCGCCCGGCACTGTCCCGGGTTGGAAATAGACAAAGCTGTCATACACGGCGTCGGTATATTGCACGGTTGCGTTGATCAGCGTCGTGTCGGTGGCAAGGAACTGCGCCTCCACCTCAACGCCCTTGATCGTCGATTGACCGACATTGCGGGTGTAAAAACCGGGGTTACCGTTGCGGTCCAGCCCGCCGCCGGTCAATTGCTGATCGCTGTATTTCCAATAGAAACCCTCGATATTCAATTGCACACGGTTGTCGAAAAAGCGGTTTTTGGAGCCGATGGTGTACGCGGTGATAAATTCCGGCGCGTAGGTTTCATAGCCGAACGCCAATGAGAACCCGCCCGAGCGGTAGCCCGTCTCCACGCTGGCGTAGAGCAACGATGCCGGTGCAATGTCATACTCGACGCCCGCGCGCTAGGTGACCTGATTGTTGCTCTGCGTCGCATTGGTGGTGGTGCGCGCCAAAATCAGAGCAGGGCCGGGCAACGCACCACCCGCCAGCGGCGTAGGGACGCCCGGGATGCTTGGCACCACAAAGGGGAACGGCAATTGATCGGGCCGGTCGGTCGTCGGCAGCAACGGCGCAGCGGCGCACGCGGCGGTGACAAATGGCAGGTTCGGCCCGATGCAGCGTTCCAACACGACATCGGCAACGCCATTAAACGCCTTATCATCCATTGTGTAGCGCACGCCGCCAATCACGCGCAATTCGTCGGTGATATTCGCCGTCACCCGCGCAAAACCGGCAAATGATTTGGTGCTGGTGGTGAAATCCTGATACGCTGACTGGTTCAGGTTGTTGAAGGTGTAATTGCCATCAACGCTTTCGTCGAAATAATAGGCGCCGATGACATAATCGAACATGCCAATCCGGTTGCCGTTCAAACGCGCCTCAAGGCTGAATTGTTCATCGACTTCCTGTGTCCAACCGACAAAAGCGGGGACGGCAAAGCGGAAATCGAGGTCCGACCGCCGCCATGCGGGCAGGACAGTGAA
This sequence comes from Sphingomonadaceae bacterium, assembly GCA_041739175.1. Classification (GTDB taxonomy): domain Bacteria; phylum Pseudomonadota; class Alphaproteobacteria; order Sphingomonadales; family Sphingomonadaceae; genus JBGSSR01. The sequence goes on along the minus strand of JBGSOJ010000320.1, from coordinate 5,022 downwards.
GGTACCGATGCTGGTTTCCCAATTTACCTCCGCATTGACGCCGAAATATTCGTTGTCCTGAAAGGTAATGTCCTCCAACGGCGGCGCGGTGCGGCGCTGTGTGCCGACGAAAAGCGTCTGCCGGTACGCCTGCGACCGGGGATCGAAGAGGCCGATGTCGGGCGTTAACGACGCGGGCGCGGGGTTGAACACATATTGCCCGCCGGTAAAGCTATAAAAACCCAGATAGCTGGAGCCGGGGCCCTTGCCGCCCGTATGGCTATAATCCGCGCCAATGCGGACATTCAGCGATGGCGTCAATTCAGCGGCCATTTGCACGCGCAACGCCTGCGCGACATCGTCGCTGGTGCCGTCGGTGAGGTAACCGTCGCGCTCATTCACGCTGCCCGAGATACGCAATGCACCGTTTTCGCCCATTGGCAAATTGATCGCCCCTTGCGCAGTGAAGGCATTGTAGTTGCCATAGCCCGCCGTCAAATTGCCGCTCAATTCGCCCAATTTTGGCTTCGCGGGCAGGATGTTGATCGCGCCGCCGGTGGCGTTCCGGCCATACAAAGTGCCCTGCGGCCCCTTCAAAACCTCCAGCCGTTCCAGATCGTAGAACAATCCGGAAAACGAGGTTGGGCGGCCCAGATAGACGCCGTCATAGTTCACCGCGACCGCCGGATCGCTGTAGCCGTTTACGGTAAAGTTGCCGACGCCGCGAATGAACAGGCTGCTCGATGCGCCGCCGCCGGTTTGCACTTGAAGGGAGGGGACCAATTGGCCCAATTGCGTTGCCTGCGTAATGCCTTGTTCGATGATGGCATCGGGGGAGACGACGCTAATGGCGATACCCGCCTTTTGCGCGCTTTCCTCTTTGCGCTGCGCCGTGACGACGATTTCTTCGAGACCGCCGTTGTCGGCCTCATCCGCCGCCGCCGTGGGCTCAGCGGTTTGCGCGAACGCAGGAGTCGCAAGCAATGTGAAAGTAAGAGCCGTCCCGGCCAAAAGCGTCGTGCGCATAATTGTCTCCCCTAAACGATGTTTGATTTTTCGTTGGGGTCCGAAATGCGGCGGCGGTTTGCGATAGTCAAATCGATACATTTGTCCGGTGGCTATCGATTCTGTGGATTGTTGCCGCCGCGATGGCGTTATGGTGCTACGATTTCGGGAGATGTGCGCCAACCCAATTGCACCGCCACCGCGGCCAGCGCAATGATGCCACCATATATCAGCAATGTATTGGCCAGCCCACCCGATGCGCCGGTAACCGCAATGGCAAGGATGGGCGCAACAAACTGCCCCAGAAAGAACGCGCCAGTGACCATCCCCATCCCGCGCCCGCGATGCTCGCCCGGCAACGCCTGCATCACCCAGGTCAGCATATTGGGCAGCAACAGGCCGCTGCCAATGCTGGCGATGATGGCGAAAATCGACAGCAGGGGCAAACTGCCGCTTTGGCTTAGGCCGATATAGCCAACCGCCGCCAACGCAAATCCCGCCTTCAGCAGCATGGGGCCGACCAACCGGCCAAAAAATTTGAACAATAAGGACCCCGCCATGACACCCATGTTCCCGCCCGCCGCGATCAGGCCAATCACGACCGGCTGCACGGGGCCGGATAGGCCCAAAATCTCCCCCATCAGCACAGTCACAGTGTAAAAGATCAGGCCGACGAACACCATGATGCCGACCAAAGGTAACACACGCCGCGCCGGGAAGCGCACTTGGCTTGCCCCTGCAGGCGCGCGTTCGGCCATTGGCTCAAACAGCACCAAGGCGGCGGCGAGCGCAATCGGCACCGCGACCAGATACAATAGGAACGGCCCGCGTGACCCCAAAAGCTCCGCCAATCCGCCGCCCAGTGCGACCAACACAATCGCCGCGATGCTGCCCGCCGCAACCTGTATCGCGATCCAGCGTTCGCGCGCCGCACCCTTAAAATAATCGCCGACCAAAGTGGTGGCGGTGGTCATAATCACCGCTTCGGCCAGCCCCAGCCCGACGCGGGTGGCGATTATCGGAACTAGCGCGTCCAGAAACCACGGCAAAATCCCGCACGCCGCGTACAGCAACAATGTCGAGACTAACAACGCCTTGCGCCCGACCTTATCCGCCAGCCATCCGGCCACGGGGGAGAATAAGGCAACGCACAAGGCAGGAATGGTGAGCGCCATCGGCACCAAAAATGCGCTGCCCGGCGTCGCGGCAAATTCCTGCAACAGCAGCGGCAAAACCGGTACTAATGACACAATCGCCATAATCGGCATAATCGCGGCGGCGATCAGGACGATGCCGTGCCGTGTTTGTCCCGTGCTTGTCGTTGCGTTCATGGCCTATCCTCTCGTTTTGCTGACGTTCCAGCATAATGTCGCGCGGGCCGGCGATCCAATCGATTTCATGGCTTTAAGCAACCCACCGCATGGAGCGGCCAAACGCCATCACCCGATCGGGCCAGCCATCGACGGGCAATCCCTTGGTCAGACGGCTGCTATCCCGCCCAAAAGCGCGCGCCGCTTAAGATTTGTCGCCATGCTCATTTCCTATCCGCGCTGGTTACGGCAAGCGCTCGATTTCAATCGCCGACACCAATGCGTCACCGGTCTGGGGCATGAACTCCAGCACGATTGCGCCATCGGTGGCGGTGGTGGTGAAACTTTCGGTCACCGCGCGCAATGGCCCGCCCGCTTTTGCCTTCACGCCATATTGGTCGAGCACTGTCTGCCCATTCAGGCGAACGGCAAACACACCGAATTTCTCCTCACGGTCGGGCTCAACAAAGGTCAATGTGACGCGGTAGCGCCCGCCCTGCACCGGCAAGCGGTAGCTGAAATTCCCGCGCCGATAGGTGGCGGCAATATCGCGGCGCTCGGTTCCGGCGATGGGGTTGATAACCGCCTTGCGCCCGCGCCCGCCGCGTACATCGGTGGTGCCAGCGGTGCCGCCAGTGAAGAACGCGTCGGAGCCGAACTGCTGTTCGGCTTTGGCAGCAATCACCGTGCCGGTGTCGATGCGATAGGAGTCGGCTTGGTCGGCGTCGAGTTGCCACGTTACCGTATCCGTCACCGCATCGCCGCCAAATGTGCCGGTCGCCGCGATCACATTCTCCCCCGCCTTTAGCCGCACATCGGGCCATACGCACACGCGGTCAGGACAATCGCGCATTTCGCCGACGACTTGACCGTTGAGCGAAAGCCGCGTCACCGCCGCATTGCTGTACACGCGCACCTCGGTCACCGGATAGGCGCGGTCGATATAGCGCCGCCCGGTGACATGCACCGTCGGCTTGTCGGACCAATTCGCGCGGTAGAAGAAGTACGCGTCTTTCTTGGTTTTGCGGTCATAGGACACCAAACCCTTGGTATTAATATCCTGCGCATCGCCCTCCGTCCGGACGGTGGAGCCGAAATCGAAGCCGTTCCAGATATAGGTGCCCCACAGATAATCGCGGTCTTTCACTTGTTTCCAGCTTTCCTCATGGAACCAGGAAGCAAACAGTTCGGGTTGCACCGCGCCGCCCATGTCGATGGGACCGCCCAAGGGATGATCGGATTGCAGGTTCGGCGCGCTGCCTGCGCCATATTCGCTAAGCGACAAAGGTTTCGTCGGGTGCGTCGCCGCGAGGCTATCCAAATGTGCGCCAAGCTGGCTTGGCTGCCCATAATACCAGCCAAAATAGCGGTTTGCGCCTACGGCATCGACTATGTCCGCGACCACCGGCGTGTCATGCCCGCCGCGTGCTTCGCAGCATTGGGCCAGCACAATCGGGCGGCCCGCATCCTCGGACTTCGCCAATTGATACAGATCCTTTAGCAAGGGCCGCGGGTCGGGCACATTGGCGGGCGGGCGGCCCAGAAAGTCGGGCCGGTCGGAGCCAAAATCAACTTCGTTGGCAATCCCCCACGCCGCGACGGAGGCGTGGTTGTAATTCTGACGGATCATATCCTTGACTTGCAACCGCGCATTGTCGCGCAGGTCATCGGGCGTGTCGGTTTGATCGTCGGCAGTCGTCCATGCTGTAACCACGCCAATCTCATCCCAAAGCACCAATCCATATTGGTCCGCAAGGTCGTGAATGGGGGAGCCATGCTGATAATGCGTCAGCCGGATGGAATTTGCGCCCATGTCGCGGATGATGTCCACCGTTTCGGCTATGTCGGCGTCGCTCATTGCCCAATCGCTGGCTTCGCTGTCCTGATGCAGGCCGACGCCAAGCAGGCGATACGGTTTGCCGTTCAACAGGAACCCTTGCTTTGTATCCATGGCCATCGTGCGGATGCCGTATTTCTGGTCAAGGCGATCAAGCAACGCGCCATCGGCGGCGCGCACCTCCACCCGCAAAGTATAGAGATATGGGTCGGCCACCCCTGCCCATAACCGCGCGGAGGGCACCAAAAGGTTGCCCGACACTTCGCTATTGCCGCCCGCCGGTAGGTTAGCCGTCTGACCGCCGGTGGCCTTGGTATTGCCATAAGCGTCGATCATCATGGCGGTTACAGTGACTTGGCGTGCAGCGGCGGAATCGTTCGCCAGCTTCGTGCGCACTTGCACAATGGCATCGCCATCAATGTTAAGCGTATCGGCATAGACCCCCGGCCCGCCAAAATCGAGCAAGTCAATATGAACATCGTTGGTGACCAGCACGCCAACCGGCCGGTACAATCCGCCGCGCACGAAGAAATCGCCCATAAGGGGGAACACATCATCGGTGCTGGCCCCTGCCTTGGGCGCGCTGTTGTCCACTTTGACATAGAGATGGTTCGGCCCTGTGGCGCGCAGGGCATTGGTGGCGTCCACCCGAAACCGGCCAAAGGGATTGCGGTGCCCGCCAATACGCTGCCCATTTAGCCAGACTTCGGCGGTGCGGCTGGCGGCGTCAAATTCCAAAAACACCCGCTGCCCGGCGGCGGGGCGGACGTCAAGCGCGCGGTAGTACCAGCCCACGCCAAACGTCTTTTCGACGTTTTCGGGCGTATTCGATTCCGGCCCGCGATCGGATTTGTAATAGCCGACGCGGTTCCATGTATGCGGCACCTTTAC
>JBGSOJ010000304.1:0-3707 GCA_041739175.1 Sphingomonadaceae bacterium | reverse complement strand
ATTTCAGTCTTGGGGGCGCTGGGGTCAAAATGCGCACCGTCCCAAATCAGGGAATCATGTCCCCGAATATTGCTAACATAGCGGATTCGGCGAAGATAAGCGAGAGTTATTCACAGGGCATCCACAAAGCCCGCGCTTGCGCTTTATCCGGCCATGCGTCATGGGGGGCACATCACATCATAACGCGCAGAAAGGGTCAGCATGGCGGTCTATTTTCATGAGGAGGACTTGCCGGCAAACGCTCTGGCGGAGGGTCCGGTTGCGGTGGATACCGAGACCATGGGCCTAATCACCCCGCGCGACCGGTTGTGCCTGTTGCAGATTTCGGATGGCAAGGGCGATGAGCATCTGGTCCGCTTTGCCCCCGACAGCGATTATGCCGCGCCGAATTTGAAGGCGGTGCTGGCCGATCCGGCGCGGGTGAAATATTATCATTTTGCGCGGTTCGATTTGGCGGCGATTGATTTCTACCTTGGCGTGAACGCCGCGCCGGTGTTCTGCACCAAAATCGCATCAAAGCTGGTGCGGACTTACACCGACCGGCATGGCCTGAAAGAAATCGTGCGCGAAATGCTGGGCACCGAAATATCGAAGCAACAGCAATCAAGCGACTGGGGCGGCCCCGAATTGTCGGAGGCGCAGCGCGACTATGCCGCGTCCGATGTGCGCTATCTGCACCGCCTGGTCGATCAGTTTGAAACCCGCCTGAAACGCGAAGGCCGCCGCGAATTGGCGCAGGCGTGTTTCGACTTCCTGCCCCACCGCGCGCGGCTGGACCTTGAACGTTGGCCGGAAAACGATATATTTTCGCATATGTAAGTGTCGCGGTGCCAGCCCTCTCCCTCCCGTTTGCAAATGTCCGGGGGACATTTGTTAGGGACCGGCCTCCCATTCGATATATTTTTTGGGTGGCTTGTGAAGGGGAGAGGGCTGGCACCGCCAACAGGATGAAATATGTCCCAACGCGCCGATCTTGAACGCAGCAGGCAGCGGGCTTTTGCCGCGCCGGGGGGCAGTTTTGACCGGCTCATCGGCTTTTTGCGCATTGCCCTGCCCGCCGGAGTCGGCGCATTGGGCGCGATTCTGATCATTTCCCCCACGACCGAGCGCAATGAGTTTAGCTTCCTGCTCGACCGCAAGACATTGGAGCAAGCGCCCGAACGGTTGAAAATCGCGGACGCGCTCTATCGCGGGCAGGATGACGCGGGGCAGCCGTTTAATGTACGCGGCGAATCGGCGATCCAGCGCACCTCCGACAGCCCATTGGTCGAGCTGACCGGCCTGCTCGCCAGCTTCTCGTTAGAGGGCAAGCCCGCCGTGGTCTCGGCGCAACGCGGGGCGTTTGACCGCAACAGCAATATCGTGCGCGTGATCGGCCCGATGCAATTCAGCAGCGACAATGGCTATGCGCTCACCGCCAATGATGTGGCGATTGATTTGAACAGCAAAACCATGCGCTCCACCGGCGGGATCGAGGGCAGCGATGCGCAAAACAGCGTGTCAGGCGGGCAGGCAAAGGGCGACTATGACACGCGCACCTTCGGGCTGAGTGGCGGCGTGGCGGGCAAAGCGCCCTTTGGCAGCTACCGCACCAACGCCCTTTCCGCCGATTTGGCCGCAGAGCAAGTTCGGATGAACGGCGGGGTCAGCGGCACAACGCGCTTCGGCACATTCAGCGCCGATACCCTGTTCGCCGATCAGAAGGCGGGCACGGTGGTGTTGCAGGGCAATGCGAAACTGCGCATCTCCGGCGGCGCAATCAAATAGCGGCGGTATCGGTGCGCTTTGCAATCGCGCTTTGAAATACGGGCCAAAACGGATAAGGCGAATCTTATGCAGTTAATCGACCGCCATAGCTGGAAATACGCCGCAATCGGTGCCTTGACCGTGTTTGCCGTGCACGGCGCGGTTGCGCCTGCGCAAATTATCCAAAGCCACAACAGCAACGCGCCGGTCGATGTCGCCGCCGACCGGATCGAGCTTCAGGATCGCGCCGACCGCGTTGTCCTGTCGGGCGGAGTGGTGGTTAGCCAGGCGGGGCTGGATATCCGTTCGGCGCGGATGACTGTGGCCTATAGCGGCGGCGGCGCGGTGGAGATCAACCGCATCGACGCCACCGGCGGCACCGCGATTTACGACCTCGACCGGCGGCTGATTACGCTGATCGGCGATGTGCGCTTGGTACAGGGGCCCAACCGGCTGAACGGTGGGCGGGTGACGATTGACCTGAATAATGGGCGCAGCGCAATTAGCGGCTCGGCGAATGCAGGGGCCAGCGGTGATGGCACCGCCTCGCCCGCGACGCCGGGCAATCTGGGCGGCACCAATGGGCGCGTCACCGGGCGGTTTACCGTTCCCCAAAGAAATTAGGGGCGCGGAATTAGGGGCGCGGGTCTCGCGGCGTTACGGGTGCGCCGCCGCCGGACGATATTCCTCATCCTTTAGGCCAATGCCAATCATCCCGCGCGGTTGATCATTCTCCGCCGACTGCACTGGACACGCGACCGAATCGGCGGTGTAATAACCGCCCGCGCGGTGGTTCCCCGACAGGCCATTGCCCGCAATCGGGCCATTGGCGTTCACTTCGTGCGTGACATTGTTCCAATTGACCAGCCCCGCGCGGCTGTTCGCCCAGAACAGATCATATTGCGCTTGGTTGCCGCCAATCAGCGCGGCGGCGCGGTGGAAACGGGTGTTGTTCGCCTCCGCCACGGCGTCTTCAAAATTTTCGACGCGGATGATCTGCAACAACGGGCCGAACAGCTCCAGATCGGGGCGTTCGGTCATTTGGGTGACATCGATAATCCCCGGCGCAACAAAGGGCATATCAAGGTCGGGGCGAATCAAATGCTTAATTGGCCGCCCGCCGTGGCTCATCAGCGCAAGGAAGCTCTCCGCAAGGCCATCGGCGGTATCGTTATCAATCATCGGCCCCATAAACGGCGTGGGATCATCGCTTGGCCCGCCAACGATAAGCCGGTCGGCGATACGCTTGACCTCCGCGATCAGGACATCGGCCAGACTATCCTTGACAATCAACCGCCGCGCGGCGGTGCATTTCTGTCCCGATGATTGAAAGGCGGAGCGCGCAATCTGGATCGCGCCGCCGTGAATATCGGCCATGTCCCACGCGACAATCGGATTGTTGCCGCCAATGTCAAGCGACAGGGTCTTATCGGGCCTGCTGCCCAATTGCTTGTGCAAAGTCAGGCCGGCGTGCGCGGAGCCGGTAAAGAATATGGCGCGCACCGGATCGGCCATCGTCAGCGCCTTGGCAATGCCGCCGCCGCCTTGCACCACTTGCAACAGGCCATCGGGGAAGCGCGCCTTATTGGCCAGTGCCACCATCGCCTCGGCAAAGGCGGGCGCGCGCTCCGATGGTTTCCACACCACCGCATTGCCCGCAATCAGGGCGGGAATAATCTGCCCCATGGCGACAAGGCCCGGCGCGCTATACGGTGTGATGATCGCAATCACGCCATGCGGCTTGTGCCGCACCACGCTGCGTTGCAAATTGGAGCGGCCCTCAATCCGCCGCTGCGCGCTGCGGTCGGAATACGCGCGCAGGGCATAGTCAATGACGTGGCCCATGGCGTCCACTTCCTCGCGGCAGTCCCAAAGCGGGCGTCCGGTCTCCAACGCCATAAGCTGCGCCAATTCCTCCGCCTGCTGCTTCACGCGGTTGGAGAAATTGCGGATAATCTCAA
>JBGSOJ010000296.1:0-16438 GCA_041739175.1 Sphingomonadaceae bacterium | reverse complement strand
CCTTCACGACACGTTCGGCAGAGGCCTTCGTTTGGCCAGAGGATTTTGGTCTCATCTTCGTTCCTTCGTCACTACGATGAGACCAAAACCCTCCTTACTTCACAACATCAAATCTGTGCCATTGGTGCTGACGGGGAACAGGGCAGCATTCGGGCGACCGCTTGGAATCGCAATTCGTCATCGGTTACGATATAGGCGATGCGCATTTCGCCACCCTTTGCCACGGCGGCGGCGATGGCATCAGCAAAGGGTGCGGCTTTGTCCAAATCGGTGAGCAAGGCGTAGCAATCGACCACTTCCCATCCAGCCGATGGTAGCGTGTCAATCCGTGCCCCCTCACTGCCCGCGCGCATCCACAACAGCGGCGCGATTTTTTCAAAGGCGCAGTTGTGTTTGACCGCGACCGGAGCCTCATAGGTTAGGGTGAAAAACTCCGCATTTTCGTGGAAGCCGTCCCGCATCGGAAATTCGTCGGTGAATTTATAGTCGCCCTTTATCGGCTCCCCATCGGGGGTTGTGCCGGTTATGGCGGCGGCGATGCGGGGTTTGGTGATATAGTCGCAAATGCCCCATTGCTCCCATGCGGCATCGCCGGGACGCAGCCCAGCCTCACGCAGCGCCTTTTGCTCATCCGCGCCGACTTCATTGTTGGTGACGGAAATACATTGGCGGCGGCCCCCGTCCTGTTTGTTCAGGCGCATAACGGCATGGGCCGTCGTGCCGGAGCCGGAAAAGAAGTCTAGGATGATGGCATTTGGTTTGTTAGCGACAAAAAAGCGCAATGTGTCTTCGACCGCATAAAGGGATTTGGGAAAGGGGAATTTGCGGTTTGGGATGAGATGTTTTTGCAGATTTGTGCCACCCTGTTCGGCGTTGTGAGAAGCAATTCGCCACTGCGTCCCAGGTATATAAACAGGCTGATAGGTTTCATCATTTACAATAATTGAACCGTCGGGCCTATGGCCAATGATTGGGAACGTTCCATCTTCAACCTTCTTTTGTTGCCCCCTATAGACATAAGTAATAGCAGTTTTGTGGCCCCGCCACTTACCTAACTTGACGTAGCCCTTATTCATAAGTTCACGTAACGTTATAGCGCTATTTTGCCAGTTTCCTTCTTGGCCATCAGATCGAATCGGCCAAATTGCAACGCAGTTTTCCGGTGCAACCTGCGATTGCCAGTCATCACCAAAGAATGAGTTGCCTACTGAATGGATAAATGGACCATTTTCGCTGTTCGTTATGTAAATAGGATAGAATTGGTTCGGGCTATCAGAACGCAAAGCATTTGACCCCGAGCGCATGAGTTCCGCCCATCGCAGCTTTCCAGCCCGCTTGTCCTGCACTACTTTCCATTCTGTTCCCAATGGAACCGCAGTTGGACCGGCCTTGCCCAGCTTGACGTAATAAATGTATTCATCTGTTCGCCCAAAAGCAGATGCCCTTGATGCACCTTTTGGATTGATGACGCTGCTAATCATCTGAATCCGCGCCTCAGGAAACGTCTGCTCCAACAACAGCCCCAGCCGCAAATATTCCTTTTCGTCGATGGTCACAATCAACACCGAATTGTCGGGGTTGAGTAAATCGCGCGCAATCAGCAGCCGCCGCTCCATAAAGGCCAGCCATTTGGAATGGCGGTATAAATCATCGCCCTCCACATAATCATTGTTATATTTCCAATCTTTCGCACCGGTATTATAGGGCGGATCGATATAGATCGCATCGACCTTGCCGCGGTGGGTGAAGGTCAACGCCTCCAACGCGTGGAAATTTTCCCCGTTGATAACGGTGTGAAACGGCTTGGCATCGCCGCGCGTTACCTTGCCCGTGCTGACTAGGCCGGGGTAGATATAATCCTTAAACTCCGCCACCACGACCAAATCGGCAACCATGGCCTCAACCTGTTCGGGCGTGTCGGTGTGGAGCAAGGACAACACCGCCTTACGCGCCGCGCCCGTCCCCGACAATGCGGCGACTTTCCAAAGCCGTTGATCGCCCTTTGCCGTTGTGCCCCGTTCGGGCAGGATGCGCACCTTATCCCCCTTGCGCACCGGACGGCCCGGCAATTCGACGCTTTCGGGCGTATGCCGCTCAAAATTCAGGCCAAACGACCGGCGGGAAGACAGCGCCTTAAACTCCCGCTCCAATTCCTGCCCCAAGGCCAAATCGCGCGCCTTCGCCTTGGCAAGCAGTTCAGTTAGCCGCGACATTGTTTGCCCCATCGACACGATATAACACTATGGCACGCTCCCTTGTCTTTCGGCTGGCTTAGCAGCATTGGACGCCACGGGCCAAGGGGATAGGCAACATATTTCGTTTGCCGGTTCACGCCGCCCCGCGATTGCGGATTAACGCGGCAATCTCCGCCGCCAAATCGTCATTATCGGGCCGGTCATGCTTCGCCCCCAACCCCCTAATCAATTCCGCTTGCCGGTGTGCGGATACAGTGCCGTAATTGGCCAGCGTGGTCATCACATGGTCATGGCCAAGGTTTTGGCTCCACGCCTTAAACTGTTCGGGCGTGCGGCATATCTTTTCGCCCAATTGGGTTAGTGTATTGCGCACGCTATGCGGCGGGAAATAGGGCAGGCCAGCCGCTGCGTAGGCATCGCGGAATATGCGCCGCACGGGTTCCGATGTGCTCCACGGCTTGCGGGCCAGCCCTTGCGCGGTAAAACCGCCATGTGGCCCCACGGCGATATGCGTGGCGGGAAATAGCGGGTCATCATCGCCCCATAGCTTCGCGCCGCGCAAATGCTCCACCCAGTCGGTGAATATCGCCAATGCCTCACCGCCCACGGGGAAAAACCATGTGGCAAAGGATTTGCTAAACTTCGTCGCCACTTCGCGGGCGTCCAGATCGACGCGGCCAGCCGCAAGGTCGATATGCTTTAGGCGCAATGTGACAAGCGCGCCGTCGCGGCATCCGGTCAACATAGCAAAGGCGAACAGCGCGCGGTTGCGCTTTTGTATGTCGCTATCGGCTGGCATCAGGGAAAGCGCGTGGTGCATCTGGTCCAGCGTGGCGAAGGGCTTTTCACGCTTGGCGGTAGCGGCGCGCACATCCTTTTCTGGCAAATTGAAATAATCGGCATCGGCGTAGCTGATTTTGCTTTTGTATCCGGGCCGGTCGGCAAGCCAGATGAAAAACGCGCGAAGGGCGTTCATGGTCGAATTGAGCGTAGCAAGGCTTAACGGCTTGCCGCTACGTTCAGCTTTCTGTTCGGCCAATTTGTGTTTGAACGCGACGGCCTGTTGCCGGTGAAAGCGGCCAAAATCCTTATAGCCGGTGCTTTCCTCAAATCGGGCCAGTGCCTTTGCGACGGCATCGATAGACGCGGCATTGCGGCGCATCGCTTCGCGCAAATAGATGAAATAATCACGCTTCACGCGCTCGTTTTGGGCATTCATTTTGGGCGTGTGTTTGGCCATGGTCTGCGTCCTTTCTAACGACACGGTTTAGGGGGGCATTGGGCACCTAGATTATGCGTGGCTAAGCCCCCGTGTGCTGGACGGCGATATTGGGCATTTTGGCGGGTATTTGGGCCATGGCTATCCGCCGGTGCATCATGGTCCCGCATTCGCCGCACATCGCGCTTAGATTGCCCGATGATGCATTGAACGGGCGATAATCGACCATATCCAAAGCAGGCGGGCGCGGGGTTCGGCATTTCAGGCAATATAGAGTGCCAGCAGGACAAGGGCGTTTTCCATTGGCCCGCCGACGCTCCAAAAATGCGCGAAGCGTGCCCCCTTGGAATAGCAAAGGTCGCTGGTCATCAATCGCCACCAACCCTTGCCCCTGCCATTGCAGCACAGTGTTTTTATGCACCCCCAACCGCGCCGCCGCTTCGCCCGCCGTATAGTTATGGTGCAATTTGATAAGGCGCGGATTAATCCTTTTGGCTGGCATCGCCCTTGCGCCCTATTCCGCTTCATCGACCAAACGCCGGATCGATTCCAGCGTCACCATCCGCCGCCGCCCCAATTTGCGGCTGTCCAATTTGCCTTGGTCAATAAGTTTATAAATCGATGTGCGGCCGAGGTCCAAAGCCTTCGCCGCGCCGTCGATCGAAGTTAAAATAGGTTCCATTTAATCCTCCATTGCAGTGTGCGCCTATGTGCAGGCGTATGCATGGATGATTCTACGGACGGTTTGAATCGCGGCAATTTTCGCGGTATTTTCGCGGCATTTAGTCGCGAAATGCCTTTGGACCTCTTTTTCGCGGACCAATCATTTTTCGCACACGGTCCCGCGAAATATGATTTTTGGGATAAGCTGCCCTGACTGCATTCAGAATCTCAATTTCAGTTTGGGCATGAATAGCGACACCCTGTTTCGCCCACCATTGATCCAGTTTGGCTTGCGGCAATGCGGGTGGACCACGGGTCGATGTAGGTGGGGGCTTCACAGTTTGGGACGCTAAATTCGGCTTTTGGCTTTCAATGACTTCGCCATATCGTTCGTATACGATAGAGCGGAATAGGGTGAACCAGTCGGTCGTTTTAGCCCATAGCGGTCTGCCATACAGATACTGTTGCGACTCATTGATCGGGATGTAGGCACCCGCCGTTAATGATCGATGGCAAATGTCCTTAATCGAATACCGATCCACCGGCACTTCAACGGTTTCAAGGCGAATCCAGAGGGTAAAATTGCTGAACATGATTGCTTGGCGCAAAAGATGCTCCGCCACATTGCGACTGTTAACCCGATGAACCCATTCTTCGTGCCCCGGAGAAGCAGCGGCGCGAGTTTTCCAAAAATCGTAATCCCCGGGCAACGATGGTCGCGCCGATAGAAAATCTGTGAGTTGGTGGTAGCAGTCGTTAATCCGAAACGCATCGGTAACCGCTATGCCAAAATCACGAACATCAGACACCCGTCACTCCAAGGCGTTCGGGATTCCCACCCTTATATGGCTAAGGTTCGGCAAATGTGGCGTGTTGTCAAGACTAGGAGCAACATATCTGATTGCGGCGAGGTCGATCTTAATGCGTGAGCGAGATTTGACGCAAAATTAATAGGCCGATGTCATATGCAGTCGGAAATATGGGGTCCACTCAGATAGTGAGAGGTCAACCTGTCCTTCGGTCAACCTTGCCAAATGGCACCACTTCGCCGCCTTCGCGCAATCTATCCAGATAATCGCTCCACCATTGCGCCATTTCGACGCGCTCTAGCCAGTGAGCACCGCGATGATAGGCCGCGCGCACAGTGTCGCGGTCCTTATGGGCTAAGGCCCGCTCAATGGCATCTGGCGACCATTTGCCGCTTTCGTTTAGCAATGTGCTGGCCATCGCGCGAAAGCCGTGGGCGGTCATTTCATCGCCGCTATAGCCCAGCCGCCGCAACGCCGCATTGATCGTGTTTTCGGACATTGGCCGCACGCCCGAATAGAGCGAAGAAAACACATAAACTTGTCCCGCGCTTATTTCGCTGGCTTCGCGCAAAATGGCGACCGCTTGCCGTGACAATGGCACCAAATGCGGGTCGCGCATTTTCATCTTTTCGGCGGGTATCGTCCAGATACCCTTATCCAAATCGAATTCCTGCCATTCGGCCTTGCGCAATTCGCCGGGCCGCACAAATACATGGGGTGTCAGGCGAAGGGCGAGGGCGGTTAGCGGTTGCCCCGTATATCCATCGATAACGCGCAACATTTCGCCAACAGCGGCGGGGTCCAAAATCGCGCTATGGTGTTTGACCTTTGGCGCGGCCAAGGCTCCACGCAATAAAGCGGACGGGTCGGCGGTTGCGCGTGATGTGGCAACGGCATAGCGGAAAATCCGCCCAGCCAGCGACCGCATACGCCGCGCCGTTTCCAAATGGCCCCGCTTTTCGACTTTCTGCAATGTCGCCAATAGGTCGGCTGGCGTAATGGCCGTTATCGCACATTTGCCCAAATCCGGTTCCATCAGCGAAAATAGCCAGCGATTCTTTTCCAGCGTTATCGGCGCGCGGCCTTCGCGTTCTGTCTTGTCCAGATATTCGTGGGCGATAAGCGCAAAGCTATTAGCCGCCTCAATCATCGCTTGCGCTTGTTTGCCAGCCTTCACCGCCGCTGGATCGTCACCATTGGCCAGCGTCGCGCGGGCATCATCACGCCGCTTGCGTGCCTCTTTCAAGGTCACATCGGGATAAACACCCAGCGACAGTTTTTTCTCTTTGCCCAGATAGCGATATTTCAGCCGCCACAATTTGCCGCCGGATGGTTGCAACAGCAGGAATAGGCCGCGTTCATCGAATAGCTTTATCGGCTTGTCGCCATGCTTTGCGTTGCGGATTGCGGTATCGCTTAATGCCATAAAGGGGGCCACCAAAAATTGCTAAAACCAAGTGGCCCCAACCATGGCCCCCATGTGGCCCCGATTATGGGCAAACACTGGCGAACATTGGCGGTAAGGCCAAGGTCATTTTTAGCAGATTTTCGTGGGTTTTCCAAGCATTGGCGCACATCTGCGCATGACAAAATGGTGACCCCTACGGGACTCGAACCCGTGTTTTCGCCGTGAAAGGGCGACGTCCTAGACCGCTAGACGAAGGGGCCACTTGGCGTGGAGAGGCGCAGATAGCAGAGATTGGGGCGGGGTCAAGCCCTGCGGTTCCTAATGCGGCACTTTTTTTACTTACGCCTTAAGAACCGCCAGTTTAGTCCGCCCACGCGGCGTCGTCGATATGCAGTTCCGCCGCTGGCTTGCTGCCCCAATCATCGATTTTGGCGCGTCCAGCGAGCCACAACGTCCGCCCTTTTGCGCCATGGAGCAGGCTTTGGCCGAGGTCGGATTCAACGGCACGCCAGGCCATGGCTTTAAAGCTGCCGCCGTCGCGTCCGCCAACGATGGCGCGCACATGGCCGCCGCTGCCCACCACATCGCATTTGATGACGTGCACAGGTCCGACGACGACACGCGGCGCAGGCCAGCCCATGCCATAGGGGCCGCCCGCCTCGATCGCGTCCACGAACAGAGGATTTAGGCCGCGTGGGGATAGCAATGCGTCGATCAGCAAGCTGCGGCTTTCATCGGCGCGGGCGACATCGGCGGAAAGGCGCTCATCAAGGAAATCGGCGAGGGCAGGGAGCTTGTCCTCCATCACGGTCAACCCCGCCGCCATCGCGTGCCCGCCGCCCGCAATGAGCAGCCCCGCATTCTTCGCCGCAATAATCGCCGCGCCAAGGTCGACGCCGCCGACGGAACGCCCCGAACCCTTGCCGACGCCATCGGCATCAAGCGCGATGACCAAAGATGGCTTGCCCGTTTTCTCCTTAATCCGCCCCGCGACGATACCGATGACGCCGGGGTGCCAGCCTTTGCCAGAGACGGTGACGACGGCGCGATTGTGCTGGCCGCCGAGTTGCTCCTCTGCGCCTTCTTGCACCATCGACTCAATGGCGCGGCGTTCATTGTTGAGTTGGTCGAGTTCAGCGGCAATTTCGCGTGCTTCGGCTGGGTCGCGGGTGGTCAGCAGCCGGACGCCCAAATCGCTTTTCCCCACGCGGCCGCCGGCGTTGATACGCGGGCCTAGCGCAAATCCCAAATCGCTGCACAACGGCGCACGGGTCAGGCGGCTGGCCTCGATCAGCGCAGACAGGCCGACATTACCGCGCGCCGCCATGACTTTGAGGCCCTGCGCAACAAAGGCGCGGTTGAGGCCTTTTAATTGCGCGACATCGGCGACGGTGCCCAGTGCGACGATGTCGAGCAAACGGATCAGCTTCGGCTCAACACGGTTCGCGAAGTATCCGCGCTCGCGTAAAGTTCGGATGAGAGCCGCGCCGAGCAGGAACGCGACGCCCACCGCTGCTAAATGGCCGTGCGCGGCGGCACGGGGTTCTTCGTCCAATCGGTTGGGGTTGACGAGCGCGAATGCTTCCGGAAGCTGTGCGGCGCATTTGTGGTGATCAACGACCATCACATCCACGCCCGCCGCCCGCGCCATCGCCAGCGCCTCATAGGCCATCGCGCCGCAATCGACCGTCACAATGAGGGTGCTGCCATCCTCCGCCAATTTGACCAACGCCTCGCCCGATGGGCCATATCCCTCCATCAGGCGGTCGGGGATGTAATAGCCCGCCTCCAGTCCCAAATCGCGTAGCAATAGGATAAGCACCGCCGCGCTGGTCGCGCCATCGACATCATAGTCGCCGAAGATGGTGACGCGCTCCTGAACCTGCACCGCATCCGCCAAGCGTTCGGCGGCGCGGTCCATATCTTGGAAAATCGACGGGTCGGGCATAAATCCTCGAATAGTGGGCTCCCGATAGGCGGCCAACTCCTCCCGCGATGCCCCGCGTGCTAGCAAAATCTGCGTCACCAGATCGTCGGGCTGAAACCCCGGGTCGCGGGCATCCGCGCCTTGGCCGCGCCATTGCCATGGCTGGCCCGTGATGGAATGCGTGATATTACAGACGTGTGTGTTCATCGCGCATGCTCTAGCGCGGCGGGATACCGGTGGAAAGAGGCTTGACCGCGCCGCCCGCATTGGGGATAGGCATACGCGCAGGCGGACGTGGCGGAATGGTAGACGCTACAGACTTAAAATCTGTTATCAGAAATGGTGTGCGGGTTCGAGTCCCGCCGTCCGCACCAAATTTCAGGCGCCTTTTGCCCCATGCCGGGCTGCACATGGCGATAGGTCGAGCTTCCGGTGCTCACCTACCTGATGTAGGCTGCGCGCCGGGTCTAAACCCATCACCATTTTCGCTGCGGCCTGAGGCAAAATCCACCCGAAATTGCATTTTTGAGGTTGATTGGAAAAGCCTATTTGGCCCCGTGGTCCTTCGCAATGAGTGCATAGGCCATGCCGCCGATGGAGAGCACGCCGCCCGCTATCGCAAGCGTGCTCCAATGATAGCCCTCAAATACCGTCGATAATGCCATCGCGATGATCGGAATCAGCACGCTGGTATAGGCCGCTTTGCCCGGGCCGATTTGCCGGATTAGGCGGAAATAGAGCGGAAAAGTCCCCACTGACCCCGCCAACGCCAAATAGGTAAAGCCGCCAATATAGGATGGCCGCCAATCCATCACCGGCGGACCCGCGCTGGCATAGGCAAGCACGGCATTCATCGCGGTGCCATAGAGCATGGCCCAAAATACCACCGCAATCACCGGCTGCGCCTTAAATTGCGGTGCGGCCTGCATGACGTTGGATATGCTCACGCTTAGCACGGCACCGCCGACAAACAGGCTGCCCATTAACACGGCGTCGGGGTTCAGCACTTGGCCGCTGGCCGCCGCGCGTTGGTATTCGTTAATGATGAGCAGGACGGCGCCCAGACACGCAAACACGCTGCCAATTATAAACCCGCGCCCAATGGGCGTTTTTAGCCACACCCGCGCCAATGCCGCATTGGGCAGGATCAGCATGCCGAACAGGACAGCGACAATGCCGCTGGTGAGGTACGCCTCTGACCGATAGACGAGGTTGAAATTCAGCACGAATTGAAACAACCCCATCGCCAATAACCACGGATGCATCGCACGTGGTAGGCTGAGGCTTTGCCGCATAACCAATGCCAGCACCGCCATGCCCAATGTGGCGACGATAAAGCGATAGGTGACTGACCAACCCGGCGGCACGGCAACGGCGGCGTCAACCCCCAATTGGTCGCGGATGACCAACCATGTTGAGCCCCAAATGACCGAGACGAAAAGGAACGGAACCCACACCGTGGGGCTGGAAAAGTGAAATTGCGGCGGGATTGGGGGGGGTGACGCGCCGGTTGGTTCAGCCATCTGCGGCGGCCTTTGACCATGTGTCGAGCAGAGGCAGAACTTCGTCATAATGATCGACAATCGCCTCCGCGCCCAATTCCTCCACCGGTTGGTGCAGGAAGCCGAAGGATACGGCAATCGACCGCATCCCCGCCGCCTTTGCCGCCATGACATCATAGATGGAATCGCCGAGGAAGGCTATGCGCGCGGGGTCGGTCACGCCGCATCGTCGCGCCATTTCGTCCATTGGTGCGCGGTGTGGCTTGGCCATGCCCGGCCCCATGGTATCACCGCCAATGACGCATTGAAACCGGCTGATCATGCCGATTTGATCGAGCAATTTGACCGCGAAGCGCTCATATTTATTCGTTACCACCGCCATCGCCACGCCGCGCGCGTCAAGCTCCGCCATCAGGGGGAGCAGGCCATCAAACGGCGGGCTCTCCGTCCCCAAATGCGCCTCATAATGGTCCAGCAACAAGGGCAAATGGGTGCGCAACAGATCATCGCTGAATTCGCCAGTCGCCTTTAATCCCTCGGCCAGCATATGCTTCGCGCCAAGGCCCACCATCGGGCGAATATCTGCCAGCGCCAACGGCGCACGGTTCAGCAGCGCGAGCGTATAATTGACACTCGCCGTCAACTCGCCGCTAGTATCCAGTAAAGTGCCGTCTAGGTCGAAGCCGATGAGGTCGAACGCGAAACCTTCCACCCCTATTGCAACCAATAGACGTCAATTGGCACGGCAAGGTCAGCAATCACGCGGCCAATCGGCGTGTGGCCAGACGGCCCATCGGCAATCGCTTTGTCGAGCACGGCCTTTTTCTCCGCTCCGTTGATAGTCAGCATCACGGTGCGCGCCTCCATAATCGCCGCCTTGGTCAAGGTGACGCGATTTACCGGTGCTTCGGGAGGCAAGGGATCGGGCGCAACGCCGACGGCGCGGCGGGCTTTAGGGCCATTCATGGCTTCATCATAATCGGGGCCGGGGAAGATGGACGCCGTATGCCCATCCGCGCCCATGCCCAGCCAGACGAGATCGGGCGGCCAATACAAGTCCTGAAGGCGCGCATCAGCGGCCATGCCCGCCTGCTTATAATCCGGAACATCCGCCGTCAAAGGCAACACCCGCGCACCCAAGGGCAGGAAAATTTTGGCCAACATTGCGACATTGGACAATGCGCTGCTGACCTCAACCAAACGGTCGTCGGTGGGGATGATAACGATATTTTTCCACTTAATCGGCGCTTTGGCCAGCCGCTCCAAAATCGGCTTGGGCGAGTTGCCGCCGGGGAACGCCAGCAATGCTTGCCCGCGTGCGTCCAACGCGCTTTCTATGATGAATTGAATGTCGCCCGCGGCGGCGGCCACCATCTCCTCCAGCTCTTCAAAATCCCAGATTTCGATTTCGTCCATGTCTGTCATGTGCGCGGCTTTCCCTTAAACGATACTTTGTGCCACCGCCTAAGCCAGTTGGGAAAACCGTGCAAGGGGGCGCGCGCTATGATCGAAACATTGCGTGCCGACCGGCCATGATTAGGCTAGACATTATCGTTATCATCAAAATCGCAACTACAACGGCGAGCGGTTCCATCGCGAACCCAAAACCCAAAAGATCCAATGCGGCCCAGATAATGGCCCCAACGAAGATGATACTTAGCCCCAAATTGGCACCCTCCATCGCCGCCTTTCGGTAGAGTTCATCCTGCCATTTCCAGCTTAACCAGCCGAACCATGACGATATGAAGAGTGAAACGATGACTACAATAAGGCCCAGCACAGGGTCAATAATCTGCGGCTGTGCCAGAATGATCAGCGGGGGTATCAGGCCCATCATTGATAGGACGGAATAACCGGTCAAACGCCGCTGCATTGCGATTTCTTCCGCATCGGCCTCACCATCGAACATGCGGATTTCCATCAGCCGACGCGACGCCAGAGTGACAAACACAATTGCCATTACCATGCCAATCATCGCCGCAAGGGCAATAGCGGTCAGTTGCCAGCCTGAAAGGCTTTTCAAAGCCACATATTGGTCAATCATCATCATACCGGACAACCCAAAGGCCCCTCCCAACAGCATTTCGATGGCGAGGCGCATTGTCTTTTTCGGCTTAGGTTTGCTTTGAATATCAATGGTCATGGCGTTACCTCTCATGCTGCTTGATCGTCCGTCCAGCGGTCGATGAAAATCTCTTCAACCGGAACCTGGAAAACTTTCGACAGGCGCAAGGCGAGCGGCAGGCTGGGGTCGTATTTGTCGGTTTCAACGGCGTTGATGGTTTGCCTCGACACGCCCAATCGGGTCGCCAATTGGCCTTGGCTGAACCCCATTTGCATCCGCAGCTCTTTTAGCCGGTTTTCCAAATTGACAATTCCCTTTGCCTACACGCACGACTGCGTGCCTGACAAGAGTTCTTTACAGGACAGGCATTGATTGTCAAGAGTTCTTTACAAAAGGGGAGGCGTTACACCAGACCCAATTTGGTCAAATCGCCGAGCATTGCGCGCGGCATTTCGGCCAGTGCCTCGGTCCCGGCGCCCAGATCAGCAGGGGCGTCGGCGGCCTCCAAATAGCGCCAGCCTTGATGCGCGCGCTTGGGCGTGCTGACGACGGGTATGGCGCGCGGCGCGATAACGATTTCGGTGCGGCCATCAGGCGCAGGGTCAAAGCGGATAATGGGGGAGCGCGCCATCAAACGGTGCGCGATAATCCAATAGAGCGATCCGCCAACCATCTCAGCATGGCGTTTGGGCAAATAGCGGGTGGTTAGGAAAATCTCGCCGACTGCCCCGCGCGCGGACAGTCGCGATTGCAAAAGCGGCAAATTGTCGCACCCGAAGGCGACTTTGGTCATGTTTAGTTTCGGCGTCTCACTCATGAGGTGAGAGTGGGACGCCGAACGCAGGTTTACAAGGGCGTGCAGACACGTCCGCTGTTGCAAACGTTAAGGCAGGCGACGTTTGCGATACCGCCGCCCATTTTCGCCATCCTCACCCTTTTCGTAAAATGTCACAACCGAGTCCGTGGTGATTTCACTGGTATCCAAATCGCCGTCGACTTCGGCAATGGCGCTGTCGCCAATGGCGGACACCACACGATACCGAACGCCATACAAGCCACCGCCGTGGATTTCCAGAGACGAACCGATCGGTAAGAAATTCTTGCCGTAGTTCAGGCGCACCCGATCCTCATCGACTGCCGTCACGCGGATTGGCGAAACCTTGAAAGCAATCGAACGCGCAATAGCGTAGGCCAGTTGCTGTTGCAGCACATTATATGTCGCTTCGCCGCTCATCGACGAAAACGATGCGGTGTCTTCTGTGGCGAACGATTCAAACGTGTCAATTTTGCTTTTCGATGAGCCACCATAGATGATCGCCCCTGACGAATCCTGGATCGTGGTGTCGTAGGTGGCGAAAATTCCGCTGCTTTGATCATCGGAATACGTGGTGGTGGTACCGGCCTCGGCAGAACCGATGCTGGAAAGGGATACGTTAACCTTATACTGCCCCCGGCCGACGCGGATGTGCCCCGATGAAGCCAGCGCTGCCTCCAAAGTGGTTTGGAATGTGGGGAAATTGTCCATACAATCTTTCACCCACCATGTCCGCCAATAGGTTTGCGACGCCAAAAACCAAGGCGAGGCGACCAGACCGCTCGAAAATTCAGACTCCTGAAAATATTGGCAAGTCTGCGTGGTCTGAATACGACCAATGGACACCGTGGTGATATCCTGCGCCATAGCGGCGGGAGACAGGCTAAACGCCAGCGCTATCAGGGGCAGTGCAGTGACGCGTAACGCGAAGTTTTTTCTGTTTGTCATGGTAGGATCCTATTTTCGTTTCTTACCTTTGAATTGGCTTTCATCATCTTTTGTCGCTTCGCGAACAATTGAACCGATTGGTATTTCCTCACCAGTCGATTTTAAAATCCGCGATTTTGAAAAACCCCCTTGAACATCGGTTATCTCAATTATCGCAATAACAGTTTCTTCAGACGATAGTGGTCGCCCTGTATCAGGGTCAAGAACTTCCTTTCCCTTAATGAAAATCGAATATTTTTGTTTTTTGTTAAGGAAGCCCTCACCATAGTTTATCAAAACCGTTCCATCCGCTTGGACAGCAGCGACTTTCATAGGATAGACCGCCAAAACTAATTTGCCTACAACTTCGTTCGCAGCACCGCGCAGAAGCACAGAAAAGTCGATTGATCCATCGCCCAAGCAGGTCGAGCCACTTTTTTCGACACGATGCACGCTGGCGGAATACAGCACTTCACCGGTGTTATTGTCCGTGATACTAATGTCGGACTGAAGCGTTGCCCCCATCTTGGAGCAGGCAGCATTGCCACCCAACACGCCAACACCGATTGTTCCCAACAAATCGGCCTTTTGCCGCGCGTTAAGTGTCGTAATCGTGCCGTAAATTAGATAATCGGCACCTTCATAGCCGCCTTTTTTCTTTGGGTTGTTGCTGGTCACTTGGCCCGAGCGGGCACGACCGCTTTCCTTGCTGAGCGTGCGTTCACCCGCTTCCGATCGTTCCATGACGCGGAACTTGCTGGAACTGGATACGGCGCTTCTGATCATTTCTGAAAAGGCGGCGGCCTGCCCCGTTCCCGCAGGATCACTTAAGTCGTAGACAGCAATTATTGGTCGATCGTCGGCCATTGCCGGTGCGCCAATCAGAAATGCCAAGAACACCGCGAAAAATCGCAGAAAATCCCTCATAATTCCCCCTATTTCAGATACGAACCAGTAACGATATAAAGAAAATATACAAATTTTAGCAGGTGTCAACAGCGGTTAGGGCGAATGTGAAATTTATAGGGAATTGTGATGAATATCACAAATTTTTTATTTGACTTTAACCTACAAGACCGCTGGCAACCGCCAGCCCCAGAAAGATCAAAAAGCCCATCGAGTCGGTGATCATCGTCACAAACACGCTGCTCGCCACCGCCGGATCTTGGTCCAGACGATCGAACAAGACGGGCACAGCCACTCCGGCAAGCCCCGCTATCAATACATTGCACACAATCGCGCCGCCGATCACCCCTGCGAGCACGGGCTGACCGAAGATCAACCAGACCGCCAGTGCGACCAACAACCCCACGGTTGCGCCATTCAGCATCGCGATACGCAATTCGCGCCAAATGATCCGCTGCGTGTTCGATTGCGTCAGCTGGTTCATCGCCAGCGCCCGCACGCTGACCGCCATGGTTTGCGTGCCTGCATTGCCGCCGATGCTGGCGACAATCGGCATTAGTACGGCGAGCGCCACCATTGCTTCAATCGCCGCGCCGAACAATGCGATAATCCCGCTGGCAATGGCCGCCGTACCCAGATTGGCAATCAGCCAGCGGACGCGCGCCGAGTAACTTTCCCGGATTGGTTCGTTGATGTCGCCTTCGCCCGCCCCCGACAGGCGCAAAATATCCTCACCCGCTTCTTCGGAGATGATGTGCACAATGTCATCGACCGTAATCTGCCCGACAAGCCGCCCCGCCTCATCGACCACGGCGGCGGAAATCAGCGCATATTTTTGGAAGCGCAGGCCGACTTCCTCTTGGTCCATATCGACCGGGATAAGCGTCTGCTCCCGCTTCATCACTTCCGAAATCGGGCGGGAGCGGGGGCTGCGGAGGATCCAGCTAAGCTGGCATGTGCCGACGGGCCGATGCTGCGGATCGACCACGAACACTTCCCAAAATTCCGTGGTCAGTTCCTGATGTTCGCGCAAATAATCGATCAATTGCCCGACCAGCATATGCTCGGGCACCGCAATCAAGTCGCGCTGCATAATCCGGCCGGCGGTTTCCTCGGCGAAGGACAATGCGCTTTCGATGGCCGCGCGGTCCTCTGGATCGAGTTCGTCGAGCACCGCCTGTTGCTCGTCCGCCTCCAAATCCTCAATAATCGCCACCGCGTCATCGGTGTCGAGTTGCCCCGCCAAGTCGGCCAGTTGCCCCGCGTCGAGCGCTTCGATAATGTCCTCACGCACATAATCGTTCGTTTCGGCAAGCACATCGGCGGTCATCAAGTCGGACAATGCGTGCGCCAAATCGCCGCGATCTTCCGACGGGATAAGCTCCATCAAATCGGCAATATCGGCGGGGTGCAAGGGTTCTACGAGGCGGTAGACCTCATTATAATCGCCACCCTCCAATGCCTCCGCGACGCGGTCGACATAATCGCTGGTTAGGCGGTTGTCCTCATCCAACGGCGCTTCGTCTAGGATTATATCGGTCAGGCGCGGGTCAGTTCCGTCGGTCATGGCGCGCTCCTGTGGTTTGGCGGGGGATGGGAATAGCGTGCCGACTGCCTAGGACCATGTGGGGCGAAAGACAACCGGTTGCGCGCGTAAGAATTGCGCGCGCTGCAACAAAATGGCAAGGCTTTGAGGATACGGCCCTGCGCATTACTGCAACCGCCCGCATCAGGAGATTATTATGAGCAACAACACTCGGCCATTGGCGGCCATCATCCTTGCGGCGGGGCAGGGGACGCGGATGAAGTCCGATCTTCACAAAGTGCTTCACCCGATTGCGGGTAAGCCCATGCTGCACCATTTGCTCGGCGCTGTTGCGGGGCTGGGCGTCGAACGCACCGTTGTTGTCGTCGGCGCGCGGCGCGAGCAGATTGAGGCGAGCGTCGCGGGTCTTCCTGTCACCGTCGCGGTGCAGGCGGAGCAACTGGGCACCGGCCATGCG
>JBGSOJ010000278.1:0-16659 GCA_041739175.1 Sphingomonadaceae bacterium | reverse complement strand
CGGCAGCAGCGGGTGCGCCGACTTTCGCGTTCTCCACATCCGCCTTCACAATGCGGCCATTGGGGCCTGTGCCAGTAATAGCCGAAAGGTCCAATCCCTTCGCGGCGGCAATGCGTTTGGCGAGCGGACTGGCCTTCACGCGCGCGCCGGATGCGGCGGCCTTCACGTCATCGCGCACAATGCGGCCATTCGGCCCTGTGCCAGCGACGGATTTTAAATCCACGCCTGTGTCGGCGGCGGTCTTTTTCGCCAATGGGCTGGCAATCACACGGTCGCCTTTCGGAGCGGGCGTGGCGGCAGGCGCGGCGGCTTTGGTCGGCGCAGCCGCAGAAGCATCCTCCCCCTCGCCCGCGATAATCGCGATTTCGGTGCCGACCTTCACGTTCTCCGTGCCCTCAGCGACCAGGATTTGCGCAATGACGCCATCGTCGATCGCCTCAAATTCCATCGTCGCCTTATCGGTTTCAATCTCGGCCAGCAAATCGCCCGCGCTGATGCTGTCGCCTTCTTTTACCAGCCATTTGGCCAGAGTGCCTTCTTCCATGGTGGGCGAGAGGGCCGGCATTTTGAGGCTGATGGGCATAGGGAAAGGCTCCTGTATTGACTGACACGCCGCCCTGCATTGGGGGAAAGGTGCGGCTTTACCTAACTGGCTTGCCACCATATGTTTTTTCGCGCAAGTTCCGACATAGCTATTCGCGCCGTTTTTATCGAACGGTTGTTTGGACGGTTTCGATGCCCGGGGCGGAATAGCAAATCAGGGGACGGACATGGCGGTACGGACGTATTTGGTGGTGATCGATGAAACCGAAGAAGCGCGGCTTGCGCTCCGCTTTGCCTCGCAACGGGCATCGAAAACCGGCGGCCAAGTGCTGATCTTGGCGTTGGTGCCGCAACAGGATTTTCTCGCATGGGGCGGCGTACAGGCCACGATGGAGGATGAAGCACGCGCGCGGGCGGAGGCCTTGCTGGCCAGTGCGGCGGGGGAAATCTTCGCCGCCAGCGGTGTGCGTCCCGCGATCATGGTGAAAAGCGGCGATGCAAGCCGCGTCATCCGCGAAGTCATCGATGACCACGGCGAAGTCGCGGCATTAGTGCTGGCCACGGCTGCGTCGGGTTCACCGGGGCCCTTGGTAAAGCACTTCACCGGCAACAACAGCGGTAATTTGCCCTGCCCTGTCATGGTCATCCCGGGCTCGTTGTCGCAGGACGGTATTGACCGGCTGAGT
Source organism: Sphingomonadaceae bacterium (assembly GCA_041739175.1). Lineage (GTDB taxonomy): Bacteria > Pseudomonadota > Alphaproteobacteria > Sphingomonadales > Sphingomonadaceae > JBGSSR01. Next base: position 15,430 of record JBGSOJ010000278.1, on the reverse strand, counting down.
TAGAATTTAACGCTTCCTCCCTTGATGCCGGATGTTGGCCGGTCGGCCGCGTTTGCCTATCGGAAGGGATTTGCCCTTGTGGGTGCGCGCGCCATCACGGCGGATCGGATGGCGGTCATTGCCATCCTCATCAACGATGCCAAAACGCAGCCCGCCGCTGATCGGGTTCGCCTCCAGCAGTTTCAGATTTATCCTTTGCCCCTGATCATAGCGGCGCCCGCTGTGTTCACCAATTAGGGCATTGGCGGCCTCGTCATAATGGTAATAGTCGTCGCCCAAAGTGGACACCGGCACGATACCGTCACCGCCAATACCCTCCACGGTGGCGAAGAAGCCAAAGTTCTGCACTCCGGTGATTCGCGTCTCCACTATTTGCCCCACATATTGCGTCAGATAGGCGGCGATGTAACGGTCGGTCGTCTCGCGCTCCGCCGACATAGCGCGGCGTTCGGTGAGGCTGATGGCTTCCGCAATGCGCGGCAAGCGGTCGATTTCGCCTTTTGAGAGGCCGCTGCTTTCGGGCACATCGATGGTTGGCTTGCCGTCCTCCAACCCATAGGCCGACACCAAGGCGCGGTGGACAATCAGGTCGGAATAGCGCCGGATGGGCGAGGTAAAATGCGCATAGCTGCCCAATGCCAGCCCGAAATGCCCCGCCCCATCAGGGGTATACAGCGCCTGTGTCTGCGTGCGCAGGATTTGCTCCATGACTTGCGGCAGGAGCAGCGGATCGTCCACCCGCGCCAATATGCGGTTAAACATATCGGGCACCACCGTCTGGCCAAGCGTGAATTCAAGGCCAAGGGTTTTGAGATATTCCTTGAGCGCGACCAATTTCTCGCGGCTTGGCGGTTCGTGGGTGCGGTAAAGAAGCGGCGACTTCTTCGCCTCCAACGCCTTGGCCGCCGCGACATTGGCGGCAATCATGAAGTCCTCAACCACACGGTGCGCGTCCAAACGTTCGCGCACAACAATGCCCGCGATTTTGCCTGCGTCGTCGAGTCTCACCTGCTTTTCGGGCAGGTCGAGGTTGAGCGGCCCGCGCCGGTCGCGTGCGGCGGATAACAACGCCCATGCGTCCCACAGGGGCCGCAGCGCGGTTTCGGTGAGCGGGTGCGGCTTTGTCCCGACAATCGCCGCCTGCGCATCCTCATAGCCGATGTTCGCCGCCAGACGCACCAAAGCACGGGTGAAACGCCAGCTTTTTAGGCTGCCTCCCGCGTCAATGACCATATGACACACGAGCGCGGCGCGGTCCTGCCCCTGTTTCAGGCTGCATTTGTCGCTGCTGAGTTCGTGCGGCAACATCGGCACAACTTGGTCAGGGAAATAGACGCTGTTGCCGCGCTTCAACGCTTCTTTGTCGAGCTTGCTACCCGGGCGCACATAATAGGACACATCGGCGATGGCGACCAAAGCGACAAAACCGCCCTTGTTGCCTTCATCGTCATCCGGCGCGGCCCAAATGGCGTCATCATGGTCGCGGGCGTCGGCTGGGTCGATGGCGACAATGGGCAGATGGCGCAAATCCTCGCGCCGGTTGGTGGTCAGCGGCAGGTCAGCGACAAATTTCGCCTCCTCCACCACATCGTCGGGCATGATATAAGGAATGCCCAGCTTATGAATGGCAATCAGGCTGAACGATTTCGGCGCCAGCGGGTCGCCCAGAACCTGGCTCACTTTCGCGCGCGCCTGCCCGCCCGTGCCGGATTTGGTGGCGAGCACCAATTGCCCGACCTCCGCGTTGCCGGGGTCCGACACCGGCGTGTCGCGCCGCGATGCCTTATCAACGGAGCGCAGCCAATATCGCCCGCCCGCGTCCTGCTCAAGCACGCCCATTTCGGTTTCCGCCGCGCCGCCGATCTTTTTCATCGGATAGGCGATATAGCCCGCGCCGCGTTCCTCGGTCCGGGCCAATATCCGGTCGCCTAGGGTCAGCGTGGATGCGCCCTTGCGTTCGATCAAGCGAATGCGCGGCGGCGGCACGCCCTCGGCGTCCCATTTGTCGGGGACGGCGAAAAGTTGATCGTCGTCCTTTTCCACCACGCGCAACACGGTGACTTTCGGAACGCCGCCCATTTTGTGGAAAGCACGGGACCGTTCGCTATCAATCAACCCCTCATCCGCCATGTCGCGGAGCAAGGATTTCAGCTTGATCTTCTCCGCCCCTTTCAGCCCAAAGGCGCGCGCGAGTTCGCGTTTGCCGGTCGGTTGGTCGCTGGTTTGGATAAACTCCAGGATTTGCTCACGGCTGGGCAAGCCGAAGAATTGGTCTTTGTTGCGCGGCAGGCGGGGTTCCTTGGGCAAATTAATACGACCGTCCGATGAGAATCCGCTGCGTCGCGGGCGCACCGGTGAAGAAACATGGGCCGGTTGCGGGTGCACTATCACGCGGGGTGTTGCGCATGGTGAGTTGAAGCGTTTTCAGCTTTTCCACAATCGCATCCAGTGCCTCACCCGAGGGCGCGGACCATTCTACCTCAACCCAACCGGGATATTTATCCTTGCCCTTATAATGCGCAGTCAGGCCGTCGAAATCGGTTATGTCGCGGCGGATATTCGTGTCGAGCCGTTCGCGCGCCGCAGTATAGAGCTCAGCCTCAATGCTTTCCAGCATGGCCGCCGCCTGCCCGACGAAATCGGCACGGTCGGGGAATTGGCTGTTCAATTTGCCGTCCTCTTTATAGAGGTCAGTGCGCTTGATAACTGCCAGCTTGCCGTTGGCGACATCGCGCGGGCCGACCTCAATGATGATCGGCGCGCCTTTCTTGACCCAGCCCCAGCGTTTGGTCGCGGCCTTGGTCGCGCGGGTGTCGAGGAGGACGCGGATGCGCTCCTGAAACGCGGTTTGCCCGCGTAGGTCCGCCACCAGCGACTGGCAATATTCCATCACCGCCCCATCGCCCTCATCATCGCGTAGCATCGGCACAATGATAATCTGATGTGGCGCAACCTGCGGCGGACAGCGCAGGCCATCGTCGTCGCCATGCACCATGATCATGCCGCCAATCATCCGCGTGCTCATGCCCCAGCTGGTGGTGTGGGCGAGTTGTTGCGTGCCCTCAGCATCCTGATAGCGGATGCCCGATGCCTCGGCAAAGCCCGTGCCCAGATAATGCGAGGTACCGGCTTGCAATGCCTTGCCATCTTGCATCATCGCCTCAATCGACCAAGTGGTCACCGCGCCGGGGAAGCGTTCGTTTTCGGGCTTTTCGCCCACAACGACGGGCATCGCCATTGGCCCCTCGGCAAAGGAGCGGTACATTTCAATAGCGCGCATGGTCTCACGCATCGCGCAGGCTTGGTCAGCGTGGGCGGTGTGCCCCTCTTGCCAAAGAAACTCGCTGGTGCGCAAAAACATCCGTGTCCGCATTTCCCAGCGGACGACATTCGCCCATTGGTTGATCATCAACGGCAGGTCGCGCCAGCTTTGCACCCAACGCGCCATCGCCGCGCCAATCACAGTCTCACTGGTCGGTCGGACGATCAGCGGCTCTTCCAATTTCGCGGCCGGATCAGGCGATAATTTGCCGTCGATCATTTTCAACCGATGGTGCGTGACCACCGCCATCTCTTTCGCAAAGCCGTCAACATGGTCCGCCTCTTTGGCGAAGTACGACAAAGGAATGAACAGAGGGAAATAGCAATTTTCGACGCCCGCTTGCTTGATCTGGTCGTCGAGCAGGCGTTGAATACGCTCCCAAATGCCATAGCCCCATGGGCGAATGACCATACATCCGCGCACGCCCGATTCCTCGGCCATATCGGCCTCGCTCACCACCGCCTGATACCAAGCGGCGAAGTCTTTTTCACGGGTGACGGAAAGCGCGTGTTTCATGGAGGGGTAAGCACCTTAATTTTATCAGCCGGATGGGCGATGAAAGCCTATTTTTGGCTCAGCTTTTCAATCTGCGCCTGAAGCGCCGCCATTTGCTGTTTTAGGCTTTCGACGTCAACCTCTGCGTTATCGTCGGCGTGGGTTTTCGGTCCCGGCTCCACCGGCGCGGTCGTGGCCATGCCAAAGCTGGGCGCTAGGCTGGCCATCAATTCCATATTGCGCTTCGCCATTTCTGCCAACGGTGCCGTCAGCGGATTGGCCTGCATCGACCCCTCCAGCATTGCCTTCATCTGGTCCTGACTGGCTCGGAAATTAGCCATTGAGCTTTCTAGGAACGGCGGCACCATGCCCTGCATCGAATTGCCATACATTGCGATAATTTGCTTTAGGAATGCCACCGGCAACAGGTTTTGGCCGTTGGCTTCTTCCTCCATAATGATTTGGGTCAGCACATTATGGGTGATGTCTTCCCCCGTGCGGGCGTCAACGACCTTGAAATCCTTTTCTTCGCGCGTCAGATCGCCCAAATAATCAAGTGTGATATATTTGCTGGTCTGCGTATTATAAAGCCTTCGATTCGCGTATTTTTTAATGATGATGGTATCGCCATCGTCGCCCTTTGCTGCTGAGGTGCGGGCCATGAGTGTTTCTCCTGATCGATTGGTCAATAGCCTAGCACCCTTTTGTGGTGCGGCGCAACATAGCCCGCGTCCGTTGCCCTTGTTGTTGCATCATTTTCGCGAAATATGCGGGGATGACGAAGCAGGCTTGGACAAGGCGTTGGCGGGTTTGGCCCGGTATCAGGCGGCGGCGCGCGCGGCACCCGTGACCCTTGACCTGCCGGTTGCGGCATGGATCGGACCTACGCGATTGCTGCACATTGGCGGCGCGGTTGACAACAATCAGGCTCCAATCGTGCTGGTCCCATCGATCATCAACGGGCCGCAGATTTTGCATTTGGCCCCCGATTATTCACTCGCCGCATTTCTGGCTGAGGCGGGATATGCCACCTATTTGCTTGATTGGGGGGCTGGCGATGCCGCGCGGGTGGACGAGGGTTTAGAGCGGCAAGTCGCCGAGATGCTAAACCCGTTGCTGGCTACCCTCAAGCGAAACGCGCACATCATCGGCTATTGTCTTGGCGGCCTACACGCGATGGCGGCGGCGCAATTGTCGGCTGCCAGAAGTCTGACGATGATCGCCTCGCCATGGGATTTTGCCCAATATGGCGCAGAACAACGCGCCGCCATGCAGGCGCATTGGGCGGCGCAGATGTCGCACAGTCAATCGCTGCAATGCGCCCCGATTGAGGTTTTGCAGGCCGCATTCTGGCACCTCGACCCAGCGCAGTTGGTTGGAAAATTCGCCAAAGCGGCCGACTTGCCGCCCGAAAAATTTGCGCATTTTGTCCGGGTTGAGGATTGGGCGAACAGCGGCGAGGCCCTGCCACTGTGCGCTGCGCGCGATGTCGTCGATGGCTTGTTTGCGCGCAATGAAACCGGCAATGGCGAGTGGCGGATCGCTGGCGAAGTTATTGGGCCGCGTCGCCTGCGGTGTCCGGCGCTATCGGTCCGCTCCCGCAGCGACCGGATCGTGCCGTTTGCGGCGTCACCCGTGCTACCGCATACCCTTGATTTGGACGACGGGCATGTCGGCATGATGATTGGCTCACGGCGCAAAGCGGGCTTGTGGGCAGGCGTCCTTGATTTCATCCGCCGCGCCGATGCCCGACAATTCTAGCGACTAGTCCACCCAATACCGATGAAACCGGCCCGATAGCCCCGTCAGCAATTCATATTGCGACAGGCCAGTCAGCCGCGATGCCGTGGGCAGGGAATAATCCACCACCACCCAATCACCCTCGTCAATCCCCGAAGCCTCCGTTGCGTCAAGGATAAGCAGATCCATCGACACCCGGCCCAACACGGGCAACGCCGCCCCCTCAAAATGCGCGCCGCCGACATTCGAGAAAGCGCGCAGATAGCCATCGGCATAGCCAATCGACACAATGGCGGTCCGCATATCCCGCTCCGCCTCAAAAGTTGCGTTATAGCCGACGACATCGCCGGCGGTAATTTGCGACACCTGAAGCACTTGCGCCTCAAGATGCGCGACTTGCCTGATGGATTCGCGCAAATCATCGCACGGCACACCGCCATAAAGCGCAAGGCCGGGCCGGGTCAGGTCGAAATGATAATCCGCGCCCAGCATAATCCCCGCGCTATTCGCCAAGGATTGCCTCCGCGCCGGGATGGCGTCGCTCATTTCGATGAACAGGTCGAGCTGGCTCTCATTTTGCCAGCTATCTTCATCGGCGCTCGCCAAATGGCTCATCACGATGTCGATATCCAACCCGTCGAGCAAATCGGATGTCAAATCGTCCTCACCGATGCCCAGGCGGTTCATGCCCGTGTTCAGCATAACATCGCACAGCCCGCCGCCCGCGTTGCGCCACCGCGCGACTTGCGCAGGCGTGTTCAGCACTGGCTTCGCGCCAAGCGCCAGCGCATACGCAACATCGGCATCCTGCACGCCGTTCAGCACCGAAAGCTGCGCCGGGTCGATGACATCGGCGAGTTTCGTCGCCTCCCCCCAATGCGCAACGAAAAAATCTTCACACCCCGCATCGGCGAGCCGCGCCACGATTTCGCGTGCGCCAAGCCCATAACCATCGGCCTTAACCGCCGCACCGGTCGCACCTTCGCTGAACTTCGCCAGCGCGTGGTAGTTCGACAGCAACGCCGCGCCGTCCAACCGGATGCGCAAGGGGGCGGGGGCACCCGTGTCATCTAACCCGAAAAAAGGATGCTCCAAAACGCCTATGTTTCCTCAAAATCGCGGGGCGCGCCGCCCTTTAGGCCCCATAAGGCGACCAAAAAAGCCAGCGCAACGACGCCCCATGTATACCACAATCCCGCATAAGGATCACCGGTCCGGGCGATGATATAGCTGGAAATGAAGGGCAGGAAACCCCCGAAGTAGCCCGTGCCGAAATGATAAGGGATCGACATGGAGCTATAGCGGATCCGCGCCGGAAACATTTCGGACAATAGCGCCGCGACGGGGCCATATGTTGCGCCCGACAGCGCGGAGAGGCCGATGAGCGCAATCAGGATGATGGCAATACCTTGCCACGTTGGCACTTGCTTGTCGAAATTATAGCCCGCGCCGGCCAGCGCGGCATCGATTGCCTGCGTATCGCCTGCTGCGACCGCCTGCCCACCGACCGTCAACGATAGCCCCTCGCCCGACGCGGTTTCATACGCGGCGCCCTTTTTGGTAAGGTAATCGAGCAGTTGGCCACATGCGCCAACCTGCTTCGCCTCGAAAGGATTGTAGCTACACTGATCGCCGGTCACGACAATCGGCGCACGCTCCGCCGCCGCAGCAAGGCCCGGATTGGCGGCCGACCCCATGAGCCAGAATAGCGGAAACAGCGCCAGCAGAGTGATGGCATAGCCCACGACGATAGGCATCTTGCGCCCGACCCTATCCGACAATTTGCCAAATAAGATAAAGAACACCATGCCCAACGCCGCGCCAATGCCAACGATGATTTCCGCCGTAGTATCCTCTACTCGCATGGGGCCTTTCAAGAACGACAGGCCGGTAAACATCGCGGTGTACCAAATGACGGTCAACCCCGCCGCGACACCAATCAGGGCAACAAAAATCCGCTTTTTGTTGCCGGGATAGGTAAAACTCTCCGTAAACGGATTGCCAGCGATTTCCCCGTCTGCTTTCATCGCGAGGAACACGGGGCTTTCGGACAATTTCAACCGCATCCAAAGCGAAAATGCCAACAAAACCAGCGACAGCAGGAATGGTACGCGCCAGCCCCATGCCTCCCAGACCTCAATCGGCATCACCGCCTTGCAGCCGAGTACCACGATTAGGCTCAGCACGAAGCCGCCGACAACGCTGGCCTGAATGAAGCTGGTGAAGAAACCGCGCCGTTCGGGCGGGCTATGTTCGGCGACATAGATCGCCGCGCCGCCATATTCCCCGCCGAGCGCCAGCCCCTGCAAAATCCGAAGCAATAGGATGATCGCCGGCGCAGCATAGCCAATCGTCGCCGCCGATGGCACCAACCCTACGCCCGCCGTCGCCACGCCCATGAGCGTAACCGTCACCAAGAAGGTATATTTGCGCCCCAATTTGTCGCCCAAAAAGCCGAACAAAATCGCGCCCAAGGGCCGAAATCCAAAACCAACGGCAAAACCCGCCCATACGAGCAAGGCCTCTAACGTCGCATTGCCCGATGGGAAAAACGTCTTTCCGATAATTACGGCCAAGGTGCCATAGATGAAAAAATCATACCATTCGAACACGGTGCCCAGCGACGATGCGCCAATGACAAGACGCATTTCCTTTGCGCTGGTTTCTTTTGGTGCCGCTTTCGCAACGGTCATATCCTGCCCCCTCAAGCCTTAATTTTACCCGTAATTGCCACGGACAAAGACGGTCGACAAGAGGGTGGCGACATCAATCGACGCAGATATATGGCCCAACCACGCCGCCGTCCACGCGGGCGTAGCATCCGAAAGGCACGCTGTCGGCGGTGCATTGCCCGCGCGCCGTTTCGCCGGTGCCCGCACCGTCCATTGCGCGGCATTCGCCCTCGCAATCCGCCGTATCAGCGCATGATTTGCCGCCGTCGCCATATTGCGCGTAGCACGCGTAACGACCAAGCCGTCCCGCCTGTTTAATGATCCCGCCCAGCGCAAGGCATTGCTTTTCCGCCGCCGCAATTCTGACCGGATCGGCGTCACGGTCCAATGCTATCGCCTGCATCGCCGCCGTGGCGTCGTCAACAGACGGTCCCGCCGCCTGATACCGCTGACACGCGTCAAGCATGGTCATGGCCAGACATGCGCCAATCAGCCGCACCGCAAACAATCTGGTCATAGTCGCACGCATCACTGTTTCTCCCGAATTGGGGAGCCTATCGTGATGCGCGCCCTAAGCCAAGCTATTCCAGTTCAAGGATGATTTCATCCACCATTAGGCTACCGCCGACGACAGCGTTGATTTTTGCCACCGTCGCCTGCTTTTCGGCGCGCAGGATGTTTTCCATCTTCATCGCCTCTACCGTTGCGAGCGGTTGCCCCGGTTGCACCACATCGCCCTCCGCCACGTGCAGGCCGATGAGCAGGCCGGGCATGGGGCAGAGCAGCAATTTCGACGTGTCGGGCGGGGTTTTCTCAATCATATGCACCGCATGGCGCGCCACATGATCGGGCAGCACGCGCAATTTATGCGTCGCCCCACGTGTGGTCAGGTCAAAACCCGTGCGCGTGCGTTTGACCTTGACGATCAGCAATTCGCCGTCAAAATCCGCCTCGACTAACGTATCGCCGGGGGTATATTCCATGTCAGGGCTGATGTCCTGCCCATCGACGATGATTGCATCCTCACTGACGGAGACTTCCATAACCGCCTCGCCGGTTTTGACTTGCCATTCTGATGGCGGTTGCAGGCGGTCGCCCAATTGCCCATCAATCCGCCGCGCACGGTCGGCATGGGCCGTGGCCAGAAACGCCGCGATTGCCGCCAACCGGCTCAGCAATTCGCCATTCGCGGGGGCGCCGTGGAAACCCTCGGGATACTCCTCCGCGATGAAGCCGGTGGTAATCTCACCCGACCGGAAGCGCGGGTGCTGCATCAACGCCGACAGGAAGTCGATGTTGTGGCCCAGCCCCTCTATCTCAAACGCATCCAGCGCGCCGATTTGCTTATCAATAGCCTCCAACCGCGTTTCGCCGTGGGTGATGAGTTTGGCAATCATCGGGTCGTAGAATATCGACACCTCCCCGCCGTGCATCACGCCATCATCGACGCGGATGCCATCGGTGCCGTAAATGGGATCGCCCGACCATCCCTTCACCGGCGGGTCGTAGCGCACCAACCGCCCAGTGGAGGGCAGGAACCCGCGATAGGGGTCCTCCGCATAGACGCGGTTTTCGACCGCCCAGCCATTAATGCCAATGTCGTCCTGCGTCATGGCGAGTTTCTCACCATAGGCGACGCGGATCATCTGTTCGACCAGATCAATGCCGGTGATGCATTCGGTGACGGGGTGCTCAACCTGCAACCGCGTGTTCATTTCCAGGAAGTAGAAACTCTCCCCCGTGGGGTCCGCACCGGATACGATCAGTTCGACCGTCCCCGCGCTGTAATAACCCACGGCGCGGGCGAGTGCGACGCATTGCTCGCCCATGGCTTTGCGCATTTTCGGCGTGACGAAGGGCGAAGGCGCCTCCTCCACCACCTTTTGATGGCGGCGTTGGATGGAGCATTCGCGCTCGTTAAGATACAGAATATTGCCGTGCTTATCGCCCAAAATCTGGATTTCGATGTGGCGCGGGTTGAGGATGAACTTCTCAATAAACACACGGTCATCGCCAAAGCTATTCAACCCCTCGCGCTTCGTCGCCTCGAACCCTTCGCGCACGTCGGCCTCTGAGTATGCCAACCGCATCCCCTTACCGCCGCCGCCAGCGGATGCCTTCATCATCACCGGATAGCCGATTTCGTCCGCAATCCGCACCGCGTGTTCGGTGTCATCGATTTCACCGACAAAGCCGGGGACGACATTCACGCCCGCGCTCATGGCGAGTTTTTTGGACTCAATCTTGTCCCCCATCGCGGCGATGGCGTTCACGGGTGGGCCGATAAATTCGATGCCCTCTGCCTTCAAAGCCTCGGCAAAGCTGGTGCGTTCGGACAGGAAACCATAGCCGGGATGCACCGCCTCCGCGCCCGTCGCCTTGCACGCGGCGATGATTTTGTCGGCAATCAGATACGATTCCGCCGCCGGAGACGGCCCGATATGCATCGCCTCATCCGCCATTTCGACAAAGGGCGCGCGCGCATCCGCGTCGGAATAGACCGCCACAGTGGCAATGCCCATTTTCTTGGCCGTGCGGATAACGCGGCAAGCGATTTCACCACGGTTGGCGATTAGGATTTTTTTGAACATTAGTTATCCAAACATCGATAAGGAAGAAAAGAAAAAATAAACCTGATAAGAGCGTTTGCTCCCCAATAATGCGGACATGCTGACTTCGTCCGAAAATTGTTCCAATACTTTCACTTTCGTGTCTTTGAATACAGGAGCGATAATACCAGCCATGATATGGTGATACTCATCATCATGAACACGATCAATTTCTTCACCACAATAATCGTGGAAATATTCGAGGTTAGAGCGCAGCCCCTTTTCTCCTAAGACGCGATTATGTCGCTCAGATGTTTTTTTAAATTCAAATGAGAAATATCGGCCGTCATGCAAAATCGACAAATCAGCTCGCCCCTGCATCAAATTTTTACTCTTTAATGCGGAGGGCTTCTGCCCAAATTTATTTTGAACGGCATCCCAAGTTTTTTTTGTTACAGGATACTCGGCAACCGGAAAACAACCCTTTTTGGCAGCCCCGCCACATAAAAGGCTAACACCAGCGGCTTCATTATCGTGAAACGGCAAATACTCGGGGGTTTGTTCATAGAGAGCCGTCGCTATTTCTGTTGCTCCTGATAACATCTTTTCGATTACGGGTTGCACACGAGTATACCGAGCATCCTGCTTTTTCCATTGCCATTTCATAACACCACACCCTCCTTCACCCCACACCGCGGAGCCTCCGCCGCCATCGCGCTCAACCCCAGCTTCGCAAACAACGCCCCATCGCGGTCATCGCCTGCGTTCGGGGTGGTCAGCAATTTGTCGCCGTTGAAGATGCTGTTCGCGCCCGCCATGAAACACAGCGCTTGGGCACTATCGCTCATGCTCTCACGCCCCGCGCTCAACCGCACCATCGATTCCGGCATCGTAATCCGCGCCGCCGCGACGGTGCGGACGAACTCGATCTCGTCAATCTTTGCCATTGGCGTATCGGCCAGCATATCGCCCAATGGCGTGCCCTTCACGGGGACCAAGGCATTCACCGGCACGCTTTCGGGATGCTTGGGCAGCACGGCGAGCGCATGGATAAATCCGACGCGGTCCTCCCGCGTTTCGCCCATGCCGATAATACCGCCGCTGCACACATTGATGCCCGCCGACCGCACATTATCCAGCGTGTCGAGCCGGTCCTCAAAGGTGCGGGTGGTAATCACCTTCTCATAATTTTCGGGGCTAGTGTCGATATTGTGGTTGTAATAATCCAACCCCGCATCGGCCAGCATCCCCGCCTGCTTGGGCGTCAGCATCCCCAAGGTCATGCACGTTTCCATGCCCATTTGCCGCACGCCCTGCACCATTTCGATAATGGCCGGCATGTCGCGGTCATGTGGATTGCGCCATGCGGCCCCCATACAAAAGCGCGTGGAACCAGCATCCTTCGCCTGCGCCGCCGCCTGCATCACGGCCTGAACCTGCATCAATTTTGACGCCTTCAGGCCGCTGTCATGCTTTGCGCTTTGGTTGCAATAGCCGCAATCCTCTGGGCAGCCGCCGGTCTTGATGGAGAGCAACGTAGAGCGTTGCACCTCCGCCGGATTGAACCATTCGCGGTGAACACTGGCCGCACGGAACAGCAATTCGGTGAACGGCAGGTCGAACAACTCCGCGATTTCGGCGCGGGTCCAATCGTTGCGGATAGGGCTTAAGGTCATTGGGGAGGCTCCATAGATTCGTGAGTTCGCCGCGACGCATAGGCGAGAAGCGCCGCCGCGTAAAAGGGCGCGGCGCGGCGTTCGTGTTCGCCGTCGGGTTGTGAGGTTAGGGCATCAGCGACAAAGGCGACCAAATCGGCAGGCAGATTGGCGAGTGGCTCCACCGCCACGCCGATTGTGAACAGCACCGCGCCGGTTTCGGGCAGGCGGCGTAAAGTCTGCCGCTCACACCTCGCAAACAAAGTCTCGCCCGCATTGTCGGCGGTGACATGGGCGAAGCGGGTGGCTGGGTCGTCAGTTGGCAAGTATCGCAATGCATCGCTCGCCATCACAAACCAATTGGCGCGCGCAAAAATCTGGTCCGGTTTTAACGTGGCGAAGAAATGGTTCACTCCTGCGCTTAATTGCTCAACATAGCCGTGGATGGGCTTATGGATGAAATCCAGTGGTTGCCCGAATTTTTCGCTGAGCCGCCAATCGGTGGGGAACGCCACGGCGGCGGCGGTGAGGCGGTAGGTGCCATCGGCATCCGCCTGACAAACGGCCAAATCCTCCCAGACAGCGCGCGCGGCAGCGGCGAAGTTATCCGTCCCCGCCACCATGCGTGCACATTCGGCAGCGGCGGCCTCTGCGCCTGTCTCCACGCGGATGGCATCGGGATGCGCATCAAACGCCGCCGCCCGCGCCGCTTGGTCAAATTCCGGCCAAAGCCATTCGGCCTCCGTCACACGGCTCAATCCCATGCGCAACGGGCCGGAGCCTCGCCCGCAGGAAATGAGCGTTTCGACGGAGAAACCGGGTTTCATTTAGCCAACCTCACCCAATTCGGGCATATTATGGCCGAGCAGGCTTAACACGTCGGCGGCACATTCGACGACATTGCTGCCGGGGCCGTATATGCCCTGCACCCCCGCATCGCGAAGGAAATCATAATCCTGCGGCGGTATTACGCCACCTGCGATGACCTTAATATCGCCGCGCCCCGCTTCGCGTAGCCTGTTGATAAGTTCGGGGATAAGCGTCTTATGTCCCGCCGCCAATGACGACGCGCCGACTGCATCGACGTCATTTTCCAACGCCAGCACGACGGTCTCCTCCGGCGTTTGGAACAACGGTCCGCTGATGACATCAAAGCCCATGTCGCCGAACGCGGAGGCGATGACATTCGCACCGCGATCATGGCCGTCCTGTCCCATTTTCGCAACGAGTAGTTTGGGTTTGCGGCCCAATCGGCGGCTTACCGCCTCCACGCCATCGACCACCTGCGCCCAGCGTTTGTCGCCCGCATAAGGCGCGCCATAGACGCCCTTCACTGGCGTCGGCTGCGTGCCGTAGCGGCCAAATACCGCCTCCATCGAGTCGGAAATCTCACCCAAGGTCGCCCGCTCCCGCGCCGCATCGACGGCCAGCGCCAGCAAATTGCCATCGCACCGCGCACCCTCGGTCAACGCCGCCAAAGCAGCCTGACATTTCGCTTCATCGCGATTGGCGCGGGTAGCTTTCAGGCGCGCCACCTGTCCTTCGCGCACCTTGGCATTGTCGACTTCCAGCGTCTCCAGCGCGTCCTCCGTGCCAAGCCGGTATTTATTCACGCCAACGATGACGTCTTCGCCACGGTCCACACGCGCCTGACGCGCCGCCGCCGCGGTTTCAATCATCGCCTTGGGCCAGCCAGCGGCGACAGCCTTTGCCATGCCGCCCTCGGCCTCAACGCGTTCGATGATCGCCCATGCCTGATCCACCAACTGGTTGGTCAGGCTTTCGATGTAATAGCTACCGCCCAAGGGATCGACGACATTGCACATGCCAGTCTCCTCTTGCAGGATGATCTGCGTGTTCCGCGCAATCCGTGCCGAGAAATCAGTGGGCAGCGCAATGGCCTCATCCAGCGCATTGGTGTGCAGGCTCTGCGTCCCGCCCAACATGCTGGCCATCGCCTCAATCGTGGTGCGGATGACGTTGTTATAGGGGTCTTGCTCCTGCAAGCTGACGCCCGACGTCTGGCAATGGGTGCGCAGCATCTTGCTCCGCTCATCCTTTGCGCCGAGGTTGGTCATCACGCGGTGCCACAACACACGGGCGGCGCGCAATTTGGCGACCTCCATGAAGAAATTCATGCCAATGGCGAAGAAGAAGCTCAACCGCCCCGCGAACTTGTCGATGTCCAACCCGCTGGCCACGCCATATTTCACATATTCCATACCGTCGGCGATGGTGAAGGCGAGTTCCTGCACCTGCGTCGCGCCGGCCTCCTGCATATGATAGCCGCTGATCGAGATGCTGTTAAACTTCGGCATTTCACGCGAGGTGAAACCGAAAATATCGCTGATAATCCGCATCGGTGGTTCGGGCGGGTAGATATAGGTGTTGCGGACCATGAACTCCTTCAGGATGTCGTTCTGAATCGTCCCGTCGAGCGCGGCACGCGGCACGCCCTGCTCTTCGCCCGCGACGATGAAGAACGCGAGGATGGGGATAACCGCGCCGTTCATCGTCATGCTGACGCTCATCTGGTCGAGCGGGATGCCGTCGAACAGGATTTTCATGTCCTCAACCGAGTCAATCGCCACGCCAGCTTTGCCGACGTCGCCGACGACGCGTGGATGGTCGCTATCGTAACCGCGATGGGTGGCAAGGTCGAAGGCGACCGACAGGCCTTTTTGACCAGCGGCGAGGTTACGGCGATAGAATGCGTTCGATTCCTCGGCTGTGGAGAAGCCCGCATATTGGCGAATGGTCCATGGCCGGCCCGCATACATGCTGGCCCGCACGCCGCGTGTGAACGGCGCAAAACCGGGGAGGCCGGGGTCGCCAATTTTTTTGGGGGCCGCGTCCTCCGCCGTGTAGAGCGGCTTCACCGTGATGCCTTCGGGCGTTTGCCAGTTGAGGTCCTTGCCCTTGGTTTCTTTAGCAGCAAGCGCCTGCCATTGGTCGAGGGTCGGTTTTGGCGTGTTAGTCATTCTAAAATCTCCAACC
>JBGSOJ010000190.1:0-9344 GCA_041739175.1 Sphingomonadaceae bacterium | reverse complement strand
CGCCATCGTGAAGGCATGGCAAGCGGGCGACAGGGCTGCGGCCGAAACGATCGCCGTCTGGTGCGATCTGGTGGCCGGGCCTTTGGCGTTGGTGCTGAATGTGATCGGCGTCAGCATCGTGCCCGTGGGCGGCGGTCTGGGCAGCGATGCGGCACTGGTAGCCGAACTGGACCAGGCCGTGCGGTCGCGGATGCTTTACGATGCCGGTCGCGCCCTGTTGGTGCCCGCCGCGCACAAGGTAGAACCCGGCCTGATCGGGGCGGCCGCCGCAGGATGGCAGGAAAGCTGATCTTGCCTGCGAGACCGGCGCGCGGATTGACATCAGCCCCGCCCGGCGCGATTCTGACATGAAACAAGGGGCAGAGAATGCAGATCACCATCACCCACGACCGCCCCGAAGGCGACCCCGGCTCTGGCCCGATCAGCGTCGGCTGGTTTCTGACGCAAGACAAGGGCGCGGTGCTTTACGATGCGCCCGAACGGCTGATCTTTCGCCAGACCAGCAAGGCGCATGCCAAATCGGCCAGCCGCTGTCCTGCTGTGATCCAGATGGAAAGCCGCTATTTCGTGGTGAAATGCCCATTTGATATGAACATCGGGTTCGGGCGCGACAAGGATGGCAAGGGCCATCTGATCAACCGCGCCGGCGTGTCGTCGCCCATCCGGGCCAACAAGCTGGGTGAGGTGCTGACTTTGGTGAACGAGGTCGAATGGCGCTATCCCGACCGCCCCACGGTGCAGATGGTGCTGCCCTACTGCTTTATTGCCGATGAGATGGTTTACATGACACAGGTTGGCACCTTTGCGCATTACCGCCCTGATCCCTTGCCCGGCACGATCTTCGGAGGCAGGTTCCCGATCAACGTCTGGCCGCGCCCGTTGATGTGGGCGTTCGAATGGCACGATCCGACCAAGGACATCGTGCTTAGACGCGGTGAGCCTCTGTTCTATTGTCAGTTCGAGGGCGATGGCCCCGACCGCGCCGTGCAGATGGTCGAGGCGGAAAAGACGCCCGAGTTGGCCAAGTATATCGACCAGATCGGCGGCATCGTGAATTACGTCAACCAGACTTTCAGCCTGTTCAAGGCCGCAGAAGGCATCCGCCCGGCAAAACTGCTGACGCCCAAGGGCTAGGCGGCCATCGCCATCGGGGAATGAATGTTCCGGTGGGCAGGCATGTGCATCGCTGCATAAAGCGCGCGGGCATCGGCCAGAAGGCGCGCGCGCAGACTGCCACTGCGCAGCACCGGGACGGAGGTGCGAATGGTGCGGGTATAGGGCACGGGGCGGATATCGTCCTTGATCAGCAAGCTGACCTCAGCCTCCACCAGACAGAAATCGCGGTCATAGCGGGCGTGGGCGATCTGGGCGTCGATGATCTTCATGATCTAACTCCGCTTCAGGATACTGCGCTGGCCTGCGCCAACAAGATGGCGGGTCAGTTGCGCGTGGTTCAAAGATTCTGCGGCGTGCAGGGCCACACCAACCCGCAACGGGATCGGCAGGCCGGGCGAAAAGAACGCGAGTGTCGCCTGAAACTGACGCGTCAGGGCGTCGTAGATGACGTGTTCGATGTGCGTGGCAGTGTAGGACATGTGATATTCCCTATGCTGGCCTGTCGTCTTTGCGATATGGCAACGCCAAAGTTATCCACAAGGTTCCCGCGCCGCTGCATTTCGTTGCATCACGGCTTCTTGAATCCCGGACCCTGGAGCGCCAAATACCTATCAAGACCCGGAGGACCGTGCCGCATCAGTGGGCGGGCCAAAGCGCCGGGGGCTTGAAAGAAAGGATGAACCGATGAACCTTGAGCAGTTCACGGAACGCTCGCGCGGATTTTTGCAGGCCGCGCAGACGATTGCGATGCGGGAAAGCCATCAGCGGCTTACGCCCGAACACCTGCTGAAAGCCTTGATGGATGATGATCAGGGATTGGCGTCCAACCTGATCCGCCGCGCAGGGGGCGAGCCTGCACGCGTGGTCGAGGCGGTTGATCTTGCGCTTGGCAAACTGCCCAAGGTGACGGGCGACGCCCAGCCTTTCATGGATCCCGGCATGGCGCGGGTTCTGGACGAGGCCGAAAAGGTGGCCAAGAAGGCCGGCGACAGTTTTGTGCCCGTCGAGCGGATCCTGACGGCTCTGTGCATGGTCGCGTCCAAAGCCAAGGATGCTTTGACGGCAGGCGCGGTTAACGCGCAAAACCTGAACGCTGCGATCAACGATATCCGCAAGGGCCGCACCGCCGACAGTGCCAGTGCGGAATCCGGCTATGACGCCTTGAAGAAATACGCGCGCGACCTGACCGAGGCGGCAGCCGAAGGCAAGATCGACCCAATCATCGGTCGGGATGAAGAAATCCGCCGCACGATGCAGGTGCTTTCCCGCCGCACCAAGAACAACCCGGTGCTGATCGGTGAACCCGGCGTGGGTAAGACCGCGATTGCCGAGGGGCTTGCCCTGCGCATCATCAACGGTGATGTGCCGGAATCGCTGCGCAACAAGAAACTGATGGCGCTGGATATGGGCGCGCTGATCGCGGGTGCGAAATATCGCGGCGAGTTCGAAGAGCGTTTGAAAGCGGTTCTGTCCGAAGTCACTTCGGCCGCGGGTGAGATCATCCTGTTCATCGACGAGATGCACACGCTGGTCGGTGCTGGCAAATCCGAAGGCGCGATGGATGCGGCCAACCTGATCAAGCCTGCCCTTGCGCGGGGAGAGTTGCATTGTGTGGGGGCAACCACGCTGGATGAATACCGCAAATACGTTGAAAAAGATGCAGCGCTTGCCCGCCGGTTCCAGCCCGTGATGGTAGAAGAACCGACGGTTGAGGATACCATCTCTATCTTGCGCGGCATCAAGGAGAAATACGAGCTTCACCACGGGGTGCGCATTTCCGACAGCGCGCTGGTTGCAGCGGCGACGCTGAGCCACCGCTATATCACCGACCGCTTCCTGCCCGACAAGGCGATCGACCTGATGGACGAGGCGGCCAGTCGGTTGCGGATGGAGGTTGACAGCAAGCCCGAGGAACTGGACCAGATTGACCGCCAGATCCTGCAATTGCAGATCGAGGCCGAGGCGTTGAAAAAGGAAGACGACACGGCATCGAAGGACCGGCTGGAAAAGCTGGAACTGGAACTGTCGAACCTTCTGGAGCAATCCGACGCGATGACTGCCAAATGGCAGGATGAACGCGACAAGCTGGAAGCCGCACGCGGCGTGAAGGAACAGCTTGACCGCGCCCGCGCCGAACTGGACCAGGCCAAGCGCGAGGGCAATCTGGGTAAAGCCGGTGAATTGTCTTACGGCATCATTCCGGGGCTTGAGAAAAAGCTGGCCGAGGCCGAGGCGCGCGAAGGCGAGCTTCTGGTGGCAGAATCGGTGCGCCCCGAACAGATCGCCGAAGTCGTGGAGCGCTGGACCGGCATACCCACCACCAAGATGCTGGAGGGGAGCGGGACAAGCTTTTGCGCATGGAGGATGAGCTTGGCAAGCGGGTGATCGGCCAGCGGCAGGCCCTTGCCGCCGTGGCCAATGCCGTGCGCCGTGCGCGGGCGGGGTTGAATGACGAGAACCGGCCTTTGGGGTCGTTCCTCTTTCTGGGGCCGACGGGTGTGGGCAAGACCGAACTCACCAAGGCACTCGCACAATTTCTGTTCGACGACGACCGCGCGATGGTGCGGATCGACATGAGCGAATATATGGAAAAGCACGCCGTGGCGCGGTTAATCGGCGCGCCTCCGGGCTATGTCGGCTATGAAGAAGGCGGCGTCTTGACCGAGGCGGTGCGGCGGCGGCCTTATCAGGTGGTGCTGTTCGATGAGGTCGAAAAGGCGCACAGCGACGTGTTCAACGTGCTGCTCCAAGTGCTCGACGATGGCCGATTGACCGACAGCCATGGGCGGACGGTGGATTTTTCCAACACGCTCATCATCCTGACGTCGAACCTTGGCAGCCAACATCTCGCCAATATGACCGACGAGCAAAAGGTGGAGGATGTCGAACCGCAGGTGATGGAGGTGGTGCGCGGGCATTTCCGCCCCGAATTCCTCAATCGGTTGGACGAAATCATCCTGTTCCACCGCCTCGCCGCGTCGCACATGGCGCCGATTGTCGCGATTCAGGTGAAGCGGGTGCAAAAGCTGCTCGACGATCGCAAGATCACTTTGGACCTCACCGATGGCGCGATGGCGTGGCTGGGGCGGGTGGGATATGACCCCGTCTATGGCGCGCGCCCGCTGAAACGCGCGGTGCAGCGTTATGTGCAGGATCCGCTCGCCGACCTCATCCTGTCGGGCGAAGTGCCCGATGGCGCGACGGTGCGGGTGGAGGAAGGCGACGGGGCGCTGAATTTCACCGTTTAAGCGGCCCCGATGCTCTCATAATGGCCAAACAAAAAGGGCGCCTATCGCTAGGCGCCCTTTCTTTAATTATGGTCGGTTCGATTAGAACGCGAAGCCGGTGTTCACGAAGAACGTACGGCCGCGATAATCATACCCCGAGTACAATGGGGCGTTGCCCACTGTGCTGAAGCCAACAGCGGTAATTTGCGGTGGCTCGGTGTTGAAAATGTTCTGCACGCCCAAGGTCAATTCATATTTGTCCGCAATGTTGAACTGAACGGAAGCATTGTGGAGGAAATAATCGTCCACTTCCAACAGGTAATTGTCGCGGAAGAATTCAACCGAATCCTGATCGACTTCGCCGGTGAGGTTGTCAAAGGCGAAGAAGTCATAGGTGCGGTTGCGGCTCGCGTCGGTCCAGTCAAGGCCGTAACGGAACGAGAAATCGTCCGTACGGAAGGTGACATCGAACGCACCCGTCCAGTCAGGCGTGGTCACGGTACCCGTGGCGTTCGTCAAGAACTCCTCAGGAAACAGACGCGCCGATTGCTCGGTATAGTGCGTTACCGCGGCGTTGAAGATGAAGCGGCCACCAAAGAGGTCGCGGGCGTAACGGCCGTTGAACTCATAACCCTTCACATTGTCTTCCGCGAGGTTGACGAAGCTGCTGGTCACGGTGAGTTGGTTGTTCGCATTACGCTCCACAAAGCGGCAGAAGCCTTCGTTTGGATCGAAGTTTTCTGCGGCATAGCAACGGTTCAAAATCGTACCACCGGACAAATCGGCCACGCCGTTGGACACCTTCACTTCGAAATAATCGAGTGCCAGCGAAAGATCGCCAAAGCCGTCCGAGATAACGGGGTTCAGCACGCCGCCAACGGTCCAGTTGGTCGAGGTTTCTGCACCCAGGCCAGCCTCAGCACCGCCAACGCGGAACACGGTGATGCCGCTGGTTTGGATGAAGTCGGCAGGCAAACCGATCGACGCGCAGTTGCGCGCAATGATTTGCTGGTTCGGCGATTGATCCGCCGCAGGTGGCAAATCGTCGCATGGGTCAGCGGTGCTGCTCAAGAAGCCGCTGGTTGCACCCAGGAACTGCTCCGCCAAGGCCGGTGCACGGTAGGATGTGCCATAGCTACCCCGGAAGGCAACGCCGCGAACAGGCTCCCACTCGGCCGCCACTTTGTAGGTCACATCCGAACCGTACGATGCATAGTCGGTGTACCGCGCCGAACCGTTCAGGTTGAAACGGTAGAAACCGGGGACATCGGCCAGCAACGGAATGAAGATTTCGCCGAAGCCTTCCTTCACATTGTCCGAACCCACCGTTGGCGTTGCCGCGGTCAGGCCCAACAAATTCCCGCGCAGCGAGTTTTGGTCGGGTTGGTCGTTGATCGACTGGCTACGGTATTCCACGCCCAACGCCAATTGCACATCACCGCCGGGTGCCGCGAACAGCGGACCGTCGATGTTGAATGCAAAGGTGGTTTCACGGAATTGCGTGTTACCGATGGTGTTTTGCAAGATATAATCGCGGTAGTTTTGTGGCAAATTGCCGCCGATGACATCAGCCGACAAAGCCGGGGCCGCAACGCAACCTACGTTGACCGCGCTGCTGGCGCAACGGAATACACCGCCGCCCATGTCCACCACATCCAACGATGCGGCGATACGGTCGGTCAGGAACGATTCAATCTCGTACTGGCCGTCGTTCCATGCCTTGCCGACAAACGCATCATAGCGCCAGCCGTCGAACACGAAGTCGCCGCGGATACCACCCGAAATACGCGCATAGTCAACCGACTGACGC
Source organism: Sphingomonadaceae bacterium (assembly GCA_041739175.1). GTDB lineage: Bacteria > Pseudomonadota > Alphaproteobacteria > Sphingomonadales > Sphingomonadaceae > JBGSSR01. The sequence goes on along the minus strand of JBGSOJ010000190.1, from coordinate 3,191 downwards.
GATTCGGTCAAGCCGAAGCCCATGAACACACGCGCCGCGACGTTGCGTCCGCCGGAGGTTACGTTGGGTCCAAGGAACCGGCCATCACGGATGTTGGCGGGCAACAAGGGGCTGCCCTGTACATAGTCAAGCGACAGCTGACGATACAAAGGCGACGACGATTTGCGGCGGGTAACCAATGCCTCGAAATAGGCCTGCGCATTGCCCAGCGAACCGATGTCATAGGTTGCCGACAAATAACCGGTCAGGATTTCACCCTCAGTAATGACAGGCTCTTTCAGCATGTCGGGATCAAAGGCATCGCGATCATAGAAGCCAACGCCCAAATATCCGGGGAAGGGACCGGTGGTGACGCTGGGGTCTGGCAAGAAACGGTTGAAACGACCAACCATACCGCTGGTCCGGCCAATCGCATCGCGCGTTGGCAGGCCGAGCGTGTTGATGGTCGTGCCGCCGTTGTCGAGCGTGAAGCAGCCGTCACCATTAGAGTTGACGCCGTCACCCGAACCGAAGGCGGTGCCTTCACCGGTCAAGAAGCCGCCGATGGGGCAAGCGGCCCATGGCACATCACCCAGCGTGACCGCATCACGCTTCAAATATTCAACCGAACCGACGACATTCAAACGGTCATCGCCAAAGCCGAACGTCAAGGCCGCACGGCGGCTAACGCCCGCGCCGATTTCGGGCACGTTGGCTTGCAATTCGATATTCACGCCGCGGATTTCGGTGTCGGTGATGATGTTGACAACGCCAGCAACCGCGTCCGAACCGTAAACCGACGATGCGCCGGAACGCAGAACTTCGGTCCGCTCAACGATCGAAGTTGGCAGGACGTTAAGGTCAGCGGCCAAAACCGAACCGCGCGTACCGCCGGGTGCCAAACGGCGACCGTTCAGCAGGATCAGCGTACGACCGGGTCCAAGGCCGCGCAGGCCAAGGGTGTTGGCGCCCGTGCCGCCGTCGGTCACGAAACCGCCGTAATAGTTGTTAATTTGCGCCGAACCTTGCGTCACAGCGGTGCTTTGCAGCGAGTCGGTGACGCTGTTAAAGCCAGCCTGCGTAATTTCATCCTTGGTGATGATGGTTACAGGCTCAGCCGACGAAAACTCGTCACGGCGAATACGCGAACCGGTAACGACGATTTCGTTCGACCGTTCTTTTGCATCGGCGGGCGTGGTTTCGCATGCACCGTCGGCATTGACCGTTTGTCCAGCAGGACATTCGGTGGTTTGTGCATAGGCCGGTGCCGCGAACAGCGCCCCTGCACCCATCACGGCGCAAACGCTCAGCGCGCTGCCCGCGCGGAGCACGGAAGCCTGTGAGAAACTTTTGAATTTCATTATGATAGCCCCTTCAACTGTGTTTTGTTGGCCATAGCCTAGCGGACGATTCGGGAGAGAGCCGACCCAGCTATGGTGCCAAGTGGGTAGGATTGACCCTACAGGGCTGTCAGTAAAGTTCGATTGTGTCGCAAATCGGAAATAATGCGCCTGTGTGACATTCGCGCAACATTTTGGTGTCGCGATGACGACGTGGACCGGCGTGCGCACGCCGATTGTTACGGCGATGGCGGCTTTTGCGCGCTTTTCGGCGGATTCGCGGCGGTCAATTGATGACCCAGCGTTAGACCGTGCGAATCCAGCCCGTGATCGAATAACGCCGATTCGCGGCGGCGCGAGTCACGGCACTAACGCTGTGCATCGTCGGCACGGTGAACATATTGAGGCAGTTGAAACCGGGCGCAAAGCCCGCGACGCGGCCGCCATTTTGCCCCGTGCCGCCGGCATGGAACAGCAACAATCCGCCCCATTCGATCCGCCAAACGGGATTCAGGCTGAACACATAGGCGGCATGACGCCCCTTGCCCATCACGGCGTCGTCATGCCCGGTTAAGAAATCGCCCGGCGCAAACGCCGTCGCCTGCGCATCGACGAAGTTGATCGACGGCACGCCCAATATCTCCCGCCACAACGCAATCTGCTCCGGCGCGTTCATAAATTGCGCAAAGGCGATGACCAGATCGCCATCGGCCGCGTCCCGCCCCCTTGCATCGTCATCCGCAACGCGGATGGACTCGTAGCGATATTGAAAGCCATAGCGCGCGCCGGCAAACACCGCCGTGTCCAATTCCGCCTGCTTTTCGGCCGACAAGGTGGCGCGCAGCGGGCGGGGAAGCTCGATAACCTTCTCGCCCGAATTCAGCACCTGCACCCAATCGGCACGCGCGCGCAAATCATTGTGCAGCGCCGCCGCGGCATCCCTCGCCAAAAAATCGGCGCACTGCATCCGCCCGTCATCGCGTAGGTCCGATACCATAACGGCGGCATCAATCGCCGGATTGCGGGTGAAGGGGGCTCTGTTGCTCATTGCGCAAAAGCTATAGCGTTGCCCGGCGTCCTTTGGCAATGTGACGCGACCAACGATAAGGATATAGGCATGATTAGCCTGTTTGAAATCAACCCCGCGCTCGACATCGCCGCGCTTGCCGCGCAATTTGCGCGCGATAGCCGCGTGCAAATCCGCGATGTGCTGACGGCGGATGCGGCGCGCAATCTGGCCGCGATGCTGGCGCGTGAGACATTATGGGGGCTAAGCTGGCAGGCGGCGGCCGATGGCCCGCATTATGAACGCCGGACGGCCCACACCCCCAATGCAAACGCCACCCCCGCTGATCCCGCCAGAATGCAGAGGCAATTGATGGCGGCCATGGCGGGCGAGGATTATGGCTTTGCCTTTGCCAGCTACCCCATGCTCGATGCCTATTTGGGAAAATGGGACGCAGGCGGACCGCATGACATCGTGTTGGAGCATATCAACGCCGCACCGTTCCTTGACCTACTGCGCACTGTCACCGCGATGCCCGATCTGGTCAAGGCCGATGCGCAGGCAACGCTCTACGCGCCCGGCCATTTCCTGGCGCAGCATGATGACAGCCATGTGATGGAGGGGTGGCGCATTGCCTATGTGCTGAACCTCTGCCCCATCGAATGGCGGCCCGATTGGGGCGGGTATCTGAACTTTCTGGATGACGATGGCGATATTGTTGCTGGCTATCGCCCGCGCTTTAACGCGCTCAATCTGTTCGCCGTGCCGCAACGGCATCAGGTGACATATGTCCCGCCCTTTGCCCCTGCCGCGCGGATAGCGATCACTGGATGGGCGCGCGACCGGTGAGGGCAGCCGCCGACCCC
>JBGSOJ010000152.1:0-5881 GCA_041739175.1 Sphingomonadaceae bacterium | reverse complement strand
TGGGGCGCGGGATGCCGGTGCGCGCATCCGATGGCCTGATTGGCCGCGTGCTGACCGTCGGGCCAACCACGGCGCGCGTCCTGCTGATCACCGATAGCGATTCGGTGGTGCCGGTAAAGCGCGCCTCCGATGGGATGCCCGCGATTGCAACAGGGATGTCGGATGGCACCATCTTGGTCAAACCGCTCAACGCGGGGGTGAACCCGTTTAAGCCCGGCGATATCCTGATAACCTCGGGCAATGGCGGCCTGTATCCACCCAATATGCCGGTCGCATTCGTGCTGGCGCAAAAGGACGACGGCGCATTGGCACGGCCAGCGGCGGACCCATCGAATGCGTCCTTCGTACTTGTCCTGCCGATGTACAGCCCGAAAATGATTGAGGACCCCGCGATCGATCCCGATAGCGAGGCGTTGCAGCAGGCGCGCGAAATGGATGCCGCGACCGGCGGGGCACAGCCATGAGCCGGTTTAACACCCGGCCGCGCTGGGGCCGCTATGTGCCCAAATTGCCCCCGGTACCGATTGCCAAAAAAGGGCCAAGATCCCGCCTCAACCGGCGGCAAAGCCCGACGCGCGTGCGGCTTGCCCCGATATTCAGCGTGCTGATCGCCAGCATGCTGCCGTTGTTGGTGCCAATCGTCACCGACATGCCGATCCTGCCGCCCTTTGGATTCATGGTGTTTGTCGGCTGGCGCTTGCTAAGGCCGGGCTTATGGCCCTTGTGGGTCGGCTTTCCGTTTGGTCTGTTCGATGACCTGTGCAGCGGGCAACCTTTCGGCAGCGGCGCGTTATTGTGGTCGGTGCTGCTTTTGGCACTGGAATTGTGGGAGCAACGGCAATTGGGCCGCGATTTTGTGATGGACTGGCTGATTGTGGCGATTGCCATCATCTTTGTGTTGCTGGGCGGCGCGTATATGGTCGGCCTGACGCAGATGCCGCCGTCGATGCTTGGCCTGTTGCCGCAAATCGGTATTTCCCTTTTGCTGTTTCCCCTTATCATGCGTGGTGTCGCGGCGGTTGACCGCTGGCGACTGGCAAGCTGACAGGGGCCGCGCACGATGTTGTTTGGCAAAAAAACGCTCTCCGCCGCGCAGCAGGAGTTTACCTTTACCCGCCGGACCATGTTTATCGGCGGGGTGCAGGCGGTGTTTGGCGTCGTGCTCGCCGGGCGCGTCGGCTATCTGGCGATTGCCCAGAATGAGAAATACTCGCTGGCGTCGGAATCGAACCGCGTCAATTTGACGCTGATCCCCCCGCGCCGGGGCTGGTTCATTGACCGCAATGGCAAGCCATTGGCCACCAACCGCACCGATTTTCGCGTCGATATTATCCCCGACCGGTTGGTCAACGCTGATCAGACCGTCGCCGACTTGGCGCAATTGCTTGCGCTAAGCCCGGAGGAAACCGCGCGCATCAAACGCGATATTGCCAAATCGGCGGGGATGCAGCCGGTGCAAGTGGCCGAAGGGTTGGACTGGGACCGCTTTGCCGCCGTCTCCGTCCGCCTGCCCGACATGCCCGGCGTCAGCCCGCGGCAGGGCTATTCGCGTTATTATCCCTCCGGCCCCGCGGTTGGCCATTTGCTTGGCTATGTTGGTGCCGCCAATGCGGAGGAATATGCCAAGACCAAAGACCCGTTGATGATCACCCCGGGCTTCAAAATCGGCAAAGACAATCTGGAAAAATATTTCGAGACAACGCTGCGCGGAAAGCCTGGGGCGAAACGGGTCGAGGTTACCGCACGCGGAAAGATTGTCCGCGATTTGGAAAGCCAGGACGATGTACCCGGCAAATCGATCCGCCTCACCATCGACGCCGATTTGCAAAGCTATGCCGCACGGCGGATAGGATTGGAAAGCGGTTCGGTCGTGGTCATGGATTGCCTGACCGGGGATATTTTGGCGATGGCCTCTATGCCCAGTTTCGATCCCAACAGCTTTTCCGATGGCATTGGCGTGTCGGAATGGAAATGGCTAAGCGGCGATGACCATGTGCCCTTGCGCAACAAAACGCTGAAAGGCCTGTATCCGCCCGCCTCCACCGTCAAGCCCATGGTGGCAATGGCGTTTTTGGAGGCCGGGCTTAGCCCCAATGCCACGGCCTATTGCGGCGGTGGCCTTCGCGTCGGCGACCGGTTTTTCCGCTGCCACTCCCGCCGGGGCCATGGCAATGTCAACATGGACCGCGCGATTGCGCAAAGCTGCGACACCTATTTTTATTACTACGCGCAAAAAATCGGCATGGACAAAATCGCGTCGATGGCGCGCCGCCTTGGCATGGGGCAGGAATTTGACTTGCCGGTGCAAAGCCAGTTTTTCGGCACCGTCCCGGACCCGGCATGGAAATTGAAAAAATATAATGAGGAATGGCGCGTGTTTGACACCGTCAACGCGACGATTGGGCAGGGCTATATGCTGTCCAACCCGTTGCAGCTTGCGGTGATGTCGGCGCGGCTTGCGACGGGCAAAAACCTCATGCCGCGCCTATTGCTGACCAAGGATAAGGTGCAACCCAAATCTTTGGGCTTTGCGCAGGAGCATATCGACCATGTCCGCATGGCGATGCGCAATGTTATTTATGGCGGCGGCACCGCCGGGCGGGCGCGGTTGCCGCTGGAGAACATCCAAATCGCCGGCAAGACCGGCACGGCGCAGGTGGTCAGCCTTGAGAAAGGCGACGGCAAGAACACCCGATGGAAATACCGTGACCACGGGCTTTTCATTGCCTTTGCGCCGTTTGACGACCCGCGTTACGCCTGCTCGGTGGTGATTGAGCATGGCGGCGGATCGGCATCGGCCTATCCGATTGCGCGCGATGTGATGACCTATATTTACGACCGCGCAAAGGGGATGGAGGCACTGACCGGCATGGAGGCTGGATGGGGCGGCACGCCGGAACAACGGATGGCGCGCAGCCTTGCCCGCTGGCGCGCCTCGAACGCGGTGCCATCAACCGACGCCGAGCGAAGCGAAGCCGAGATCAAGAAAAAGCAAGAGGAACAGGCAAAAGCCCGCTCCGCCGAAGCGCCTGAAGCATTGCAACGCAAAAAGGCTTTGTCGCAGCAAGAGGCCGAGGCGGAGAACGCCCGCCGCGCCGAACGCCTTAGCGCAACCGGCGCGGAGAACAGCGATGCGCCGGACACATCGCCGTCGCCCGCCGCATCGCCGCAGGTTCCGCCTCCCGCTGCGGCGCAACCGGTGGAAACACCATGAATTCGATTGTGCCCGCCCCCATTGCGCGCCTGAATTGGCCGATCATCGTCCTGCTCACGGCAATGGCGAGCTTTGGCGCGACGGTGCTGTATTCGGCGGCGGGCGGGGCGTTCATGCCGTGGTCGGCGCCGCATATGATCCGTTTCTTCGTGTTCCTGATCGCCGCCGTCATCGCCGGGCATTTGCCGCTGGAATTTTGGAAACGCGTTACCGTTCCCGCCTATTTCATCATTCTGGTCCTGCTGTTGGGAGTCGAACTCGCGGGCGCGGTGCGCGGGGGGAGCGAGCGCTGGATCAATTTGGGCTTCATCAACCTGCAACCGTCCGAATTGATGAAGCCCACCATTGTCCTTGCGGTGGCGTTCTATTTCGACCGGTTGCCCGCCAGCCGCGTGCGCGATTGGGACGCAATGGCGGTGCCGCTGGCGATTATGGCTTTGCCCGTCACATTGGTCATGTTGCAACCCGATTTGGGCACGTCGCTAGCGGTGCTGTTCGGCGGCGTCGTGGTCATGTTCCTCGCCGGAACGCCCATCCGATACTATGTCGGCGCGGGCATCGGCGCGATGATTTTAATCCCGATCGCGTTTTTCTTCCTGTTGCACGATTATCAGCGCAACCGCATCCTGACCTTTTTGGACCCCGAAAGCGATCCTTTGGGCACCGGATACCATATCAGCCAGTCGAAAATCGCCATTGGCTCGGGCGGCATTACGGGCAAAGGGTTCCTTGACGGCACGCAAAGCCATTTGGACTATCTGCCCGAAGGCCACACCGATTTCGTCTTTGCCACGATGGCGGAGGAATGGGGCATGGTTGGCGGCTTGGCGATCCTGTTCGGCTTTTTCCTGTTGTTTAAATGGGGGCTAACCGTGGCGAGCAACAGCCCATCGCGCTATGGCCGATTGGTCGCAGCCGGGCTGACCTGCACAATTTTCTTTTATGCCGCCGTCAATTTGATGATGGTCGTCGGCTTCGCGCCCGTGGTCGGCATCCCCCTGCCGCTGATCAGCCATGGCGGGTCATCGATGATGACGATTATGGGCTGCGTCGCTATTATATTGTCCATCGAACGCGATGGCAAAGGCCGATACCGCAATTTCAATTAAGCCGCCGGAATTGCCGAGAGTGAGATTTAATGCTTGATTGACCGTTACGGGTCTATATACGCACAGCCTCATTGCGAATGGACGATTAGCTCAGTTGGTAGAGCGCACGACTCTTAATCGTATGGTCCTCGGTTCGAGCCCGAGATCGTCCACCATATTTTTCAGGTGATCAGCGTCGATGTTGGATCATCCTTGCAATAGTTTGCATCGCAAAGCCATGGCATTACCCGTCACGCCGAAGCTGCTGGCATTTTCTCCCTCATCCTCCAACCACCAAAACCGGCTATTGCTTAAGGCGACCCCGTTCGGAATTGCACCAATTTGCGCTGGCTCCACGCCAGCAAGCCGGCATGACCGAAATCGGCACCAAAGCCGGATCGGCCCGCTGGCTCAATCGGCAAGGTGATAGGCACATCGGCATGGGTTTCCGCCGCAGCATGGATGGTGACGGAGCCTGCGCGCACGGCGCGGGCAAGGAAATGCCCCTCCGCCAAATCGCGCGTCCAAACCGTGGCGACCAATCCGAAACCGGCGGCATTGGCCAGCATCGCCGCCTCTTCCATCGTTGCAAAGCGCGTGACGGCAAGCACGGGGCCGAACAGCTCTTCGCTGGCCAGCGGGCTGTCCACCGCGACATCGGTATAGACAGTGGGCGGCATGGAGAGGCCCTTGGCCTGTTCCAAACCCCCGATACGCGGGGCAGTCCCCGCCGCCGCGCTAGACCCAAGCAGGCCGCGCAACCGATCAAATTGCCCACGATTGGCCAATGGCCCAAAGGTGGTTTCGGGGTCCAGCGGGTCGCCGATCACCCAATTCTCCGCCTCCGCGCAAATCGCCGCGATTAAACGTTCCGCATGGCTTTCGTGCACCAACAGGCGGCTGCCCGCGGAGCATACTTGCCCCGCGTTCCAGAAAATTCCGGCGGCGATTTGCGGCGCGATGGCCTCTATATCGGTGAAACTTTCGCAGACAATATGCGGCGATTTGCCGCCCAATTCCATCGCCAGCGGGCGCGGCACGCCGCCCTCCGCCGCCAGCATTTGGATGCGCGCGCCGGTGGCCGTAGAACCCGTAAAGCCGATACGGGCAATGCGCGGATCGCGGACCAAGGCCGCGCCGGTGACGGGCCCGGTCCCAGTTACGACATTCAGCACGCCTGCTGGCATCCCCGCTTCAACCGCCAAATCGGCGGCACGCAGCGCGCTGCCGGGCGCGACTTCGGAGGGTTTCAGCACCACTGCATTGCCCATTGCCAATGCCGCGCTGATCCGTGCCAATGCCTGATTCAGGGGGAAATTCCACGGCGTAATCGCCGCCACCACGCCTAAGGGCTCGGCCACCGATAGCGCCAGCGACCCCGGCGCGGACACCGCCGCATCGACCGTCAAACTGCGCAATAGCTCCGCTGTTTCATGCAGCAAAGCGGCGGACACCGCGACATCCTCCATCGCTTGCGCAATCGGCATCCCCATTTCTAGGCTATCCATCAGCGCCAATGTTTCGGCGTCTGCCGCTATCAAATCCGCCCATGCGTCCAGCACCACCGCGCGCTCGGTCA
>JBGSOJ010000138.1:0-2009 GCA_041739175.1 Sphingomonadaceae bacterium | reverse complement strand
CTGGGATGAAGCGGGGGAGGGGCGCGTTGCCGCAAATCCGCTGCCCTTTGGCGATGTCGTGCTCTGGCGAAAGGACGCGCCCGCCAGCTATCATCTTGCCGCTGTGCTCGATGATGCGGCCGAGGGCGTAACACATATCGTGCGCGGGCGGGACCTCTATGCCTACACGGCGGTGCACAGAATATTGCAAGCGGTGTTCGCCTTACCGCAACCGGTCTATTGGCATCACCCGTTGTTGCTGGCGGAGGATGGCGAAAAACTTGCCAAATCGCGCCACTCGGCGGCGCTATCGCAATGGCGCACGGCGGGGTGGCAGCCGCATGACCTGCTGGCCGCATTGCGCGCGGGGAAAATGCCCGCTGGTATTTCGCCGCGTCCTGCCTAAATAGGCACTAACCCTATAACGGGCCCAACCCTATAACGGGCATAGACGGAGTCGGGACCATGGAAGTTTTTTTAATCATCGCTTTGTTGGCAACCATGGGCATGGTGGTGTTCGCGTTGGTGCGCGGCCTGTTGGCCTTTTCCAAAATGGACCCCGATGATGTTGATGAGCAAGGCATCCCGCGCGGGCTTGCCAAGCAAAACAGCATGATGTTCGCGCGGATCAAGTGGCAAGCGGTGGCGATTGTTATCGGCATGGTGCTGCTCGCCGCTGGCAGCGCGGTGAGCTAGGCCGATGGTAAAACTTAATCAGATTTACACCCGCACCGGCGATGACGGCACCACCGGCTTGGTCGATGGCAGTCGGTTAAAGAAATTCGCGGCGCGGATGGCGGCAATCGGCGACGTCGATGAACTGAACAGCGCGGTGGGCGCGGTGCTGGTGGAATTGAACCCCGACGATCCGCGCGCCGATACACTGCGCCGGATACAGAACGACCTGTTCGATCTGGGCGCGGATTTGGCGACGCCGGCAAAAGATGGCGAGGCCGATTTTGCCCCCACCGAAATGAGCTTGCGCATTGTTGACAGCCAAGTCACCGCGCTGGAAACCGCGATTGATGCCCTTAACGAAGACCTTGCGCCGCTGACCAGCTTTATTCTGCCCGGGGGTTCGCGCGCCGCCGCCGCGATGCATCTGGCGCGCAGCATTTGCCGCCGAGCCGAGCGGTCCGCTGTGCACGCCGCCGAGGGGGAGGCAATCAATCCCGCCGCGTTGCGCTATATCAACCGCCTGTCGGATTATCTGTTTGTCGCCGCACGCCATGTGGCGCAGGACGCTGGCGGCGATGTGCTTTGGGTGCCCGGCGCTAACCGGTAATCAGCCAGCGGGTTATCAGAAGGTATAGCCGATTCCGACCAAAGCAAAAAACTGGTCGCGGCTGCCCACATCGCTGACGATCGGTGAGCGGGCGGCGTCACCGGTCAGGCGGCTGTAGTTCATATTGGCAAACGCGCCCCATCCGCCATTGGTGATGTCGCCATCCAAATCGGCGGCGAGGAACAGATTGCCGCCGACGCTTTTCCATCCGCCCTCCGCCTGAAACGTGGGCAGGCCGCTGGCCGTTGCACCGGCGGGCGTAACGGTGAAATAATAATTGGCATAGTTATCATCAACATGCTCCGCCTGCACCGACAGCGAAGCGGCAAAGGAGCGGCTAAGCGGGGTGAAATAGGTCACTCGCGGCGCAATCACCCGCCCCTCATGCGCGCCCGCGACATCCCATCGCGCCTCAACGCTGGTGGTGAGGCTGTCGAAGGGGTGGAGCACGCGGCTGAACTTTACGCCCGCTTCGCCGCCGATTTCGACTGCGGTGTCCAATTGACCCAGCGCCGCGACGGCGGGTTCTTTGATATCGTCGGCATCGCCGCTACGGTTGCTGAAAATACGAAGCGCGGGCCCGGCGATGAAGTTGACATTGGCGCGGCGGTTGTCGGGGATCAGGTCAAGGTTCAGGCCCGGCCCGCGCGATTGAAACTCCACGCCGCCAAAGCTGCCCAACAGCGCGCCGCCGGGGAAGACTTTATACGAATCGCTGCCCTCATAGGTCGAGCTTACGCCCGCT
>JBGSOJ010000061.1:0-2512 GCA_041739175.1 Sphingomonadaceae bacterium | reverse complement strand
TTATGCCAGCTTTGCCGAGGCGCTGGCGCGGATGCAGGCGGAGAACACCTTCCTACACGAAGGCCAAGCGGAGCATCTGACGCGCCATGGCCTCAGCCGGAATGAGGATGGCAGCTATAGCTGGAAATTCGACAATTATCTCAACATCTGGCCGCAGGTCGATATCAAGCCCGATGAGCAACACGATTTGTGGCGCGCGATTACGTGCCCATTGTTGCTGGCCTATGGCGACAAAAGCTGGGCCAGCAATCCGGTCGATGACCGGCGGATCAATGTCTTTGGCCCGAATGCACGGGTGGAAACCTTCAAAGGCGCGGGCCATTGGGTGCACCATGATGTGTTCGACGCCTTCATGGACCGCGTGTTGGCGTTCTTGGCGGAATAGCCGCACCACCATCAATCATTGACTTAGCCCGCCCCTGCTTTAGAACATGCAGGGGACGGAGGCGGGCGCGCATATGGATATCAAACCGATGCAAAGCAGAATCGATCTGGAGGCCCTGTGCCAAGAACGCGGCCTGCGCATTACGGAGCAGCGGCGCGTGATTGCGCGCGTCATCTCCGACTCCGACGACCATCCCGATGTGGAGGAGCTTTACAAGCGCGCCTTTGCCATCGACGCCAAAATCTCGATTGCCACGGTGTACCGCACGGTCCGCCTGTTTGAGGAGGCGGGCATCCTTGACCGGCACGATTTCGGCGACGGCCGCGCCCGCTATGAGGCCGCGCCAGAGGCGCATCACGACCATTTGATTGACGTCGAATCGGGCAAAGTGATTGAATTTGTCGATCCAGAGCTTGAGGCTTTGCAAAAAATCATTGCCGAGCGTTTGGGCTATCGCCTTGTCGATCATCGCATGGAATTATACGGTGTCGCCCTTAAACGCGACACCTGAAACGGCTCCGGAGGCGGCCCGCGAAACAGGGCCTGCGCCCGACCCGTTCGCGCGCAATGACCCGCCGTTGACGGTCGCCGATTGGGCGCGAATTGTGGCGCGGCTCGCGATGATTATCGGGCTGCTGTTCGTGCTTGTCCCGCCGCATTATCTGTTCCGCGCGGTGCGCATCACCTCCCCCTTTCCGCAATTTTTTCTGGGCAGCGCGGCGCGGTTGTGCGGCGCACGGGTGCGCGTTCACGGCACGCATTTGCGCCGCGATGTGTTTTATCTGTCGAACCATATCAGCTGGATCGACATCCTCGCGATTGGCGGCGCGTGCGGCAGCGCGTTTGTTTCCAAGGCGGAAATTAAAAGCGCGCCCTTGGTGGGGTGGCTCGCCGATATGAACAAGACGCTCTATGTCGAGCGCGAGGCGCGGCACAATGTGGCCGAGCAAATCAATGCGCTGCGCGATGCGCTTGCCGAAACATGGGCGATCACGGTGTTTCCGGAGGGGACCACGAACGACGGCATCACGCTGAAACCGTTTAAGGCGTCGCTTTTGAAAGTGCTTGAACCGCCGCCGCCGGGCATATTGGTGCAGCCGATTTATATCGATTATGGCGCGGCGGTGGCGTTTGTCACCTGGCTGGGAACCGAACACGGCAAGGACAACGCGCTGCGCATATTGTCGCAGCGGGGAAGTTTTCCCGTTGATGTGCATTTCCTGGAGCCGTTCGACCCGGCGGACTTTGCGGGGCGCAAAGCGATTTCGGCGGAGGCGGAGCGGCGGATCAGGGCGATGATGGCGGCGGAAACGGCGGATCAAGCTTAAACCGTTCGTTTATTGCGTTTCGCGCGAAGTCAGCAAAGAAAATAAGCATCGCGAAGAAGAACGATATTGCGGCTCCGCCGCCCTTTTCAATCTTCGCGCATCTTCGCTCCTTTGCGGGCTTCGCGTGAAACGTCATGCACGACGGACAGGGCGGGCCGAAGGGCTAGAATCCTTTACCCATTCCCGCTATAGGCCCGCGGCATGAGCAACGTCCCGCAAACACCCCCTGCCCTTGGCCCCAAGACCTTCCGCGTGAAATCCTTTGGCTGCCAAATGAACGTCTATGATGGCGAGCGGATGGGCGAATTGTTCGTTGACCAAGGCATGACCGCTGCGCCCGATGGCGAAGAAGCTGATTTGGTGGTGCTCAACACCTGCCACATCCGCGAGAAAGCCGTCGATAAGGTGTACAGCGACATCGGGCGGTTGCGCCGCGCCGATGGCTCTTCGCCGATGATCGCCGTCGCGGGTTGCGTGGCGCAAGCGGAGGGGGCAGAAATCACCCGTCGTGCGCGCGAAGTGGACATTGTCGTGGGGCCACAGGCGTATCACCGCCTGCCCGACCTGATCGCCGCCGCGAGCCGGGGGGAGGCGGCGCTCGACACCGACATGCCGATCGAAACCAAATTCAACGCCCTGCCCCGCCGCCCGAAACAACCGCGCCCGTCGGCGTTTTTAACGATCCAGGAAGGCTGCGACAAATTCTGCACCTATTGCGTCGTGCCCTACACGCGTGGCGCGGAAATCAGCCGGCCTTTTGCCGATTTGGTCGCCGAAGCGCGGGCGCTGGTCGAAGGCG
>JBGSOJ010000062.1:0-26049 GCA_041739175.1 Sphingomonadaceae bacterium | reverse complement strand
CGAAGGTTTCAGACTAATGCCTAAAGTAACCGTTGACGGACAGGAAATCGAGGTTCCCGCAGGGGCCACTGTGCTTCAGGCTTGCGAGCTGGCGGGGAAGGAAATTCCGCGTTTTTGCTATCATGAGCGGCTGTCCATTGCCGGCAATTGCCGCATGTGCCTGGTCGAAGTAAAACCTGGACCGCCGAAGCCGCAAGCATCGTGCGCGCTGCCCGCGACCGAGGGGCAGGAAATCCGCACCGACAGCGAAATGGTCAAAAAGGCACGCGAAGGGGTGATGGAGTTCTTGCTCATCAACCACCCGCTCGACTGCCCGATTTGCGACCAAGGCGGCGAGTGCGATCTGCAGGACCAATCAGTCGCTTACGGCCGCGGCGCATCGCGCTATGACGAGAACAAGCGCGCCGTCACCGACAAATATATGGGGCCGATTGTCAAAACGACGATGACCCGCTGCATCCAATGCACCCGCTGTGTCCGCTTTGCGGAGGAAGTGTCAGGCGTTGAAGAAATCGGCGCGATTGGGCGCGGTGAGAATATGCAGATCACCAGCTATTTGGAAAAGGCCGTCACGTCGGAACTATCCGGCAACGTGGTCGACCTTTGCCCCGTCGGCGCGCTGACCTCGCGGCCTTACGCGTTTGAGGCACGGCCATGGGAGCTTAAGAAAACGCTCGGCATCGATGTGTCCGACGCCATTGGCACCAATGTGCGTTTCGATGCGCGAGGACGCGAAGTGCTGCGCATCGTGCCGCGCGTCAACGATGACGTGAACGAGGAATGGGCGAGCGATAAGACGCGCTATATGGTCGATGGCCTGACCCGTCGCCGTTTGGACAAGCCATTTGTGCGGCGCGAAGGCAAATTGGTTCCCGTGTCTTGGGCGGAGGCTTTTGCGGCGATAAAGGCCGTGAACGCGGGTGCGTCGGTCGCGGCGATCCATGGCGATTTGCTGGACTGCGAGACTATGTTCGCGGCGAAGACGCTTGTGTCGGCAATGGGCGGGAACCTGTTTGAGGGGCGTCAGACCGGAATGTCCTATGACACCAGCAACCTTTCGGCGGTGGCGTTCAATTCCACCATCGCGGGCATTGAGACAGCGGACGCTATCCTGCTCATCGGCACGAATTTGCGATGGGAGGCTCCGCTCATCAATACGCGCATCCGCAAGGCGGTTAAGCGCGGGGCGAAGGTGTTTGGCATTGGGCCGGAGATTGATTTGTCTTATCCGGTCGAATGGTTGGGCAACGACCTCGCCATTTTGAAAGCACTGCCCAAGGCCGTGACCGACGCTTTCAAGGGCGCGGAACGGCCCGCGTTGCTGATCGGCGGTGGGGCGATGAAGGGCGCGCACGGCGCGGCGTTGAAACTCGCCGATAAACTGGGCCTAGTGAAAGATGATTGGAACGGCTTCAATGTCGTCCATTTCTCGGCGGCGCGCATGGGCGGCATCATGTTGGGCTATGCGCAACCCGGCGGCATCGCCGATGTGGTCGCGGCCGAGCCGAAACTGGCGTTTTTCCTGGGCGCGGATGAGGTGGATTTCACCCAGTTCGCCGACACCGTCAAAGTCTTCGTCGGCCACCATGGCGACAAGGGCGCGGCGGCGGCGGACATCATCTTGCCAGCAGCCGCCTATACCGAAAAGAACGGCACCTACGTGAACAACGAAGGCCGCGTGCAGCGCAGCCTGAAAGCCGTGTTTGCGCCGGGTGATGCGCGTGAGGACTGGTCGATTTTCCGCGCGCTTGCCGATGTGCTGGGCGTGTCGGTCGGGTTCAACTCGTTCGACGAATGCCGCGCCGCGATGATCGCCGCCGTGCCTGCTTTGGGCGTGGAAGGCATCGCCCCGATGGAATGGAACCCGCCGAAACTGACGGACAAGGCCGAGGGCGTGATGGAAGCCTATCCGATAAAGGATTTCTACCTCACCAACGCCATCGCCCGCGCCAGCCAAACGATGCAACGCTGCTCGGCGGAACTCCTGCACGGTGAAGAGTTGATGGAGGCGGCGCAGTGACACAGCTTCCCGACCTTTTGCGCCGTGCGCCGAAGATTTTTTATGTCCTTTCGCTCATATTCGCTGCGGCGTCCTTTGGCTTGGGCTATTGGGAGATAACAGTCTATACGTCGCCTTATGCTAACCCAGGCGACCCCACGGTTCGATTGGCATTGGTCAAAGCACTGTTTCAAGCGCTTCAAGAGGCGCTATACATCGTCGGAACCGGCGCATTGATCGATATCGCCATCCGCATTTGGGATAAAATGGACCGCAAGGAGGCGGCGCAGTGACCGAGTTTTTCCAATCCTATATGGGCTATGGCTGGGGCTGGTTCACCGCGAACCTGATTGCCATTTTGGCGATTGCGTTTCCGCTGATGCTGGCCGTCGCGATGCTGATTTATGCAGAACGCAAGTTCTGGGCGGCGTTTGCTTTGCGCAAGGGGCCGAATGTTGTCGGGCCATTCGGTTTGCTGCAAAGTTTTGCGGACGGTCTCAAGGTGTTCTTGCAAGAAACCATCATCCCCAGCGCGTCGAACCGTGGCCTGTTCCTCATCGCGCCGATTATCACCTTTACAGTGGCGTTGATGGCGTGGGCGGTGATCCCGTTCGGCACCAAGATGACGGTCGCGGACATTAACGTCGGCTTGCTCTACATCCTCGCGATTTCGTCGTTGGGCGTCTACGGCATCATCATCGCCGGTTGGGCGTCGAACTCCAAATATCCGTTTTTCAGCGCAATGCGCGCGGCGGCGCAGATGATTTCCTATGAAGTTTCCTTCGGCTTCATCATCATTTGCGTGGTGCTGTACGCGGGCACGTTCAACATCGGCGATATTGTGGAGGCGCAACGCGGGCACGGCTTTGGCATCGTCAATGCCTATGGTTTCAACCTGTTGCTGTTCCCCGCCGCCGTTATGTTCCTGATTAGCTCGATGGCCGAAACCGCACGCACCCCGTTCGATTTGACCGAGGCGGAGAGCGAGTTGGTCGCGGGCTATCAAACCGAATATAGCTCGATGGCGTTCGCACTCTATTGGCTGGGCGAATATGCCAACGTGATTTTGATGTGCGCGTTGAACGCGATCCTGTTCTGGGGAGGGTATTTGCCCCCCGTGGATTGGGCACCGCTTTATTATGTGCCGGGCATACTGTGGTTGTTCGCGAAAATATTCCTGTTCTTCTTCATCTTCAGCTGGGTAAAGGCGACTGTCCCGCGTTACCGCTATGACCAGTTGATGCGTTTGGGTTGGAAGATATTCCTACCGCTTAGCCTGTTTCTGGTGTTCGCCATTTCGGGGTGGCTGATGTTGACGAGGTATGCGGTATGAGCAAATTTATTCTACTGGCTTTAGCGCTCGCTAGCCCTGTGCAGGCCCAAACAATAAGCTGGAATTGTGTTCTAGATGACATTTCAGGAACGAATTTGGCCGACGGCGAATATGTAAAAACCAATATGGTTTTTGAAGGGATGCCTGCCGATGCTTGGCAATACCAACTCACATTTTCGATTTCGAGCGAAAACGCAGAAATGGTCATCCAGTCATCCATGGACCCCGCTCAATTGAATGGACAGCATCCGGTTTTGCCTTTGCGTGATGGCGTATATGCTACCTTCGCAATGTCAGACAAAGGATGCATGTTCTCTGAGCAATTTTGTGCGTCCATGGTCCAGTTCACTCAATTGAGTGACGACAAGGCAGTGTTGGAAGTTACGCCAGCTTCTTTCGGCTCTACAGATTCTAAATATGCGGAGTTTCTTGATGTTGAACTGCGTGGAAATTGCGCACCAGTGAAGGAAAGCAAATGACCTTCATCACCCAAACCATCAAAGCCTTTACCCTTTGGGAATTCCTAAAGGCCCACTGGCTGACGCTGAAATATTTCTTCAAGCCGAAGGCGACGCTCAATTATCCGTTTGAGAAGAACCCGCTGTCGCCCCGTTTCCGCGGTGAACACGCGCTGCGCCGCTATGCCAATGGGGAGGAACGCTGCATCGCGTGCAAACTGTGTGAGGCTGTGTGCCCGGCGCAAGCGATCACCATTGAGGCCGAACCGCGTGAGGACGGCAGCCGCCGGACCACGCGCTATGACATTGACATGACGAAGTGCATTTATTGCGGCTTCTGTCAGGAGGCGTGCCCAGTCGATGCCGTAGTCGAGGGGCCGAATTTTGAATATGCGACCGAAACGCGCGAAGAATTGCTCTATGACAAGGCGAAGCTCCTTGAAAATGGGGATAAGTGGGAACGCGCGATTGCCGCAAACCTTGCCGCCGACGCGCCCTATCGTTAAGGGAGCGCGAGGCGGATGAGGGTAAGTGATTCCATGGGGTTCCGTGGCCAGAATTTTTGCAGGGGTCGTAAATGATACAGCTGACAGCGTTCTATGTCTTTGCGGCGCTTCTGATCGCATCCGCCGCGCTGGTGATTTTCGCGCGCAATCCCGTGCATTCGGTGTTGTGGTTGATCGTGGCGTTTTTCAACGCCGCAGGCCTGATGGTGCTTATCGGGGCGGAGTTTATCGCCATGTTGCTGGTCATTGTCTATGTCGGCGCAGTCGCGGTTTTGTTCCTGTTCGTCGTTATGATGCTGGATATTGATTTTGCTGAACTGCGCGCCGGGTTCATGAAGAATATGCCGCTTGGCCTTCTGATCGGCGTGGTTTTGGTCAGCGAGTTGGTGCTTGGTTTCGGCGCTTGGCAGGCGGGCACAGTGCAACTGGGGCAGGGCGTTACCGCGCCAATTCCGACGGACATTAGCAATACGCAGGCGATTGGTGAACTCCTCTACACCAAATATATCTTCCTGTTCGAGGCCGCCGGTTTGATCCTGCTGGTCGCAATGGTCGGCGCGATCGTGCTGACCAACCGTCGTCGCGGCGGGGTGCGGACGCAGAATGTCGCGGCGCAAAACGCGCGCCGTCCGCAGGATGCCGTCGTTAACAAACAACCCGAAGTGGGCAAGGGGGTGTCGCTGTGATTGGCATCGAACATTATCTGGTGGTGAGCAGCATTTTGTTTACCATGGGCGTGCTGGGCATTTTTCTGAACCGGAAGAATATCATCATCATCCTGATGGCGATTGAATTGATCCTGTTGTCGGTGAACATCAACCTGGTTGCATTCAGCGCGTTTCTGGGCGATTTGACGGGGCAGATTTTTGCCATGTTCGTGCTGACCGTTGCGGCGGGTGAGGCTGCTATTGGCCTTGCTATTTTGGTCATCTATTTCCGCGGGCGCGGCACCATCGCCGTCGATGACGCCAGCCGGATGAAGGGATAAGCCGCATGGCGCTCATTGAAATCATCGTATTCCTGCCGCTTTTGGCAGCAATTGTCGCGGGCTTCGGCAACCGCAGCTTGGGCAATGTGGCGGCGAAGGTTGTTACCACTGGTGCATTGTTTGCCGCCTGCGCGTTAAGTTGGGTGGTCTTTCTGGGCTGGCTTGGCGGCGACCGCGAGACAGTGATTGAACCGGTGCTGAAATGGGTGGCATCGGGGGATTTGACATTCAACTGGGAATTGCGCGTTGATGCGCTGACCGCCGTTATGCTGGTCGTCGTGACGAGTGTGTCGGCGCTGGTCCATCTGTATAGCTGGGGCTACATGGATGAAGACCCCGATCAGCCGCGCTTTTTCGCGTATTTGTCGCTGTTTACTTTCGCGATGTTGATGTTGGTGACCGCCAACAATCTGGTTCAAATGTTTTTTGGCTGGGAAGGCGTGGGGCTTGCGTCTTACCTCCTCATCGGGTTCTGGTTCAAAAAGCCCAGCGCCAATGCCGCAGCGATTAAGGCGTTTGTTGTCAACCGCGTTGGTGACCTGGGCTTTATGCTTGGCATTTTCGGCACGTTTTGGGTGTTCGGCACGGTATCGATCCCCGAAATTCTCGCCGCCGCACCGGGCGAAGCGGGGTCAAGCATTGGCTTTTTGGGTCACCAGCTCGATACGATGACTGTCCTGTGTCTGCTTTTGTTCATCGGTGCGATGGGGAAATCGGCGCAATTGGGCCTCCACACTTGGCTACCGGACGCAATGGAGGGGCCGACGCCGGTGTCGGCGTTGATCCACGCCGCAACCATGGTAACCGCTGGCGTATTCATGGTGTGCCGCCTTTCGCCGATGTTTGAGACCAGCCAAGTGGCAATGAATGTCGTCACTGTAGTGGGCGCGACGACGGCGTTGTTTGCGGCGACGGTTGGCCTGGTGCAGACCGATATCAAGCGCGTTATCGCCTATTCGACCTGTTCGCAGCTTGGCTATATGTTCTTCGCCGCTGGAATGGGCGCATATGGCGCGGCGATGTTCCATTTGTTCACACACGCGTTCTTCAAGGCGTTGCTATTCCTTGGCGCTGGTTCGGTCATTCATGCGATGCACCATGAGCAGGACATGCGTTATTACGGCGGCTTGCGTAAGCACATTCCCATCACCTTCTGGGCCATGATGGCGGGCACATTAGCAATTACCGGCGTTGGTTTTGGCGGTATTGGCTTTGCTGGCTATTATTCAAAAGACGGCATTATCGAAGCGGCGTTTGCCGGTGCAAGTGCGGCGAATTTCGGGACTTACGCGTTTGTAATTGGCGTGTTCGCGGCGCTGCTCACCAGTTTTTATAGCTGGCGATTGATGTTCCTCACCTTCTTCGGCGAAGCGCGCTGGGCGGCGAGTGAGCATATTCACCATGCTGTTCATGATGCGCATGGGCATGATGACCACGCGCATGATGATCATTCGGATCACGCGCAGGTAAAGGGTACTGGCGGCTATCATCCGCATGAAAGCCCTTGGGTCATGCTAATCCCGTTGATCATCCTGTCGATCGGTGCCGTGATGGCTGGCTTTGCTTTCAAAGGCTATTTCATCGAAAGCGAGACAGGCGGCGCGTTCTGGAACAATGCCTTAGTGTTTAATGAGGGCCTGATGCATGCGATGCACGAGGTGCCCGCGTGGGTGAAATACTCGCCATTTGTGGCGATGCTAACCGGTCTGGCGGTTGCTTACTTGATGTACATGATAGCGAAAGATGCACCACGGAAATTGGCCAATGCATTCCAACCTGTTTACCAATTCCTGCTCAACAAATGGTATTTCGACGAACTTTACA
Source organism: Sphingomonadaceae bacterium (assembly GCA_041739175.1). Taxonomy (GTDB): domain Bacteria; phylum Pseudomonadota; class Alphaproteobacteria; order Sphingomonadales; family Sphingomonadaceae; genus JBGSSR01. The sequence goes on along the minus strand of JBGSOJ010000062.1, from coordinate 18,941 downwards.
ATTGGCTGTTCGTCAAACCGGCGTTCGCTTTGGGCCGCGTTTTCTGGAAAGTCGGCGATATTGGTATCATTGACCGCTTCGGCCCCAATGGTTTGGCGGCAGTAGTGTCGAGCAGTGCGGGCGCGGCGTCGCGGTTCCAATCGGGATATGTTTATAGCTATGCGCTGGTCATGTTACTTGGCCTTGTGGCGCTAATTTCATGGGTGATGGTGCGGTAACATGGACAGCTTTCCAATCCTATCCGTCATGCTTTCGGTGCCATTGGTGGCCGCAATCATGGCCCTATTCGTTCAAGCGCGCGCAGCCCGCGCGCTGGCGCTTGGCGCAACCTTGTTCAATTTGGCGCTGGGTATATTTTTGTGGTCATCGTTTGATGTAGGCGGCGCACAGTGGCAGTTTCAGGAAAATGTGCCACTTTTTGGCCTGATGAATTGGAAGCTGGGCATTGATGGTATTGCTTTGATGCTGATCATGCTTTCGGTGTTCTTGATGCCGATTTGCATCCTTGCCAGTTGGAAAGCGATTGAAGTGCGCGTGCCTGAATATATGGCGGCGTTTTTGATCATGGAACTCCTCATGATCGGCGTTTTCGCGGCGCAGGATTTGCTGCTTTTCTACATTTTCTTCGAGGCTGGCCTGATCCCGATGTACCTTATCATCGGCATTTGGGGCGGTGCGGAGCGGATTTACGCGAGTTACAAATTCTTCCTCTACACGCTGCTTGGTTCCGTCGTCATGCTTATTGCGATGTTGTGGATGATCAACACCGCTGGCACCACCGACATCCCGACGTTGCTGCAAACCGACTTCTCGGCGGAAGCGCAAACATGGCTGTGGCTGGCGTTCTTTGCCAGCTTTGCGGTTAAGATGCCTATGTGGCCGGTGCACACCTGGTTACCCGATGCGCACGTGCAGGCGCCGACCGCCGGATCGGTTATTTTGGCGGGCGTCTTGTTGAAAATGGGCGGCTATGGGTTTCTAAGGTTTAGTCTGCCGATGTTCCCCGCAGCAACAGCCGATTTGGCTTGGCTTGTCATCGCGCTTTCGATGATTGCTGTCGTTGTCACTTCATTTATTGCATTGGTGCAGCAGGATATCAAAAAGCTGATCGCTTATTCATCGGTCGCGCACATGGGCATCGTAACCGTGGGATTGTTTGCCTTCAATCAGCAGGGTTTGGAGGGCGCATTGATTATCATGCTAAGCCATGGCCTTGTTGCCGCCGCGCTGTTCCTGTGCGTCGGTGTGATTTATGACCGGCTGCACACCCGTGAGATTAGCCGTTATGGCGGGCTTGCGATCAATATGCCGCGTTATGCCATGCTATTTCTTTTCTTTACGATGGCGAGCATCGGGTTGCCGGGGACAAGCGGATTTGTCGGCGAATTCCTCGCGTTGGCGGGCATCTATAAGCTGTCCAGTTGGGCGGCGCTTGTATGCACGACGGGGATCATTTTGGGTGCTGGCTATATGCTCTACCTCTATCGCCGTGTTGCGTTTGGTGATCTTGTGCACGACGATGTCAAAGCGATGAAGGACATCGACGGCCGTGAATTGTGGCTGCTCGCTCCCATTGCCGCGGTGACTTTGTGGATGGGCATCTATCCGGAGAGTTTCCTTGCGCCGATGCGCGCGGATGTGGCCGCTATCGTGGAGCGATTGGACGCGAATGCACCAAAAGGCGACATGAACTACCGCGAAACAGACCCCGCCACCGCCGCTTATCGCAAAACGGACGCGCATGGGGCAGGGCATAGCACCGCCACCAAAGACCATAAGGCAGAGGGAGCGCACCCATGAATACCGCACAAAGCCTGTTATTGGTGCTTCCCGAGATCATATTGAGTTTTTCCAGCCTGGTGCTGCTGCTCGCGGCGGCGTGGGGCGGCGCATCGGCAACACGGCGCATTTCGGTAGCTGCGGTGGTGGCATTGGTCGCGGCGGGCATAGTTTCCAATCTGCACCAAGGCGAAGCGTTCGACGGCATTTATGTCGCTGACAGCTTTTCAACCTTTGCGAAGATTCTGATTTATACTGCAGGTGCAGGTGCATTGATGATTGCGCCGCGCTATCTTGCCAAGAACGGCGCGTTGCGCGCGGAGTATCCGGTGCTAATCGTGCTTGCCTGTATCGGCATGGGCATGATGGTATCGGCGCGCGATTTGTTGACGCTGTATATCGGTTTGGAATTGAACAGTCTTGCCGCTTATGTCCTTGCTGCATTCCTTCGCGATGATACGAAATCATCCGAGGCAGGGCTTAAATACTTCGTTCTTGGTGCACTGGCGAGCGGCATTTTGCTGTTTGGCATGTCCTTGGTCTATGGCTTCACGGGCTCCACCGATTTCGGCACCATCGGCGCGGCATTGACGGGCGCGTTAGGCAATGGCGCGTTGTTCGGCCTTGTTTTCATGCTCGCCGGATTGGCGTTCAAAATCAGCGCCGTTCCTTTCCATATGTGGACGCCCGATGTCTACGAAGGTGCGCCAATCCCCGTCACAGCATTCTTCGCCAGCGCACCGAAAGTGGCGGCAACGGCGTTGACCGTCCGTGTGGTTTTGGAATTGTTCGGCAATCAAATGGGCGCATGGCAGCAGATTGTGATTTTCGTTGCTTTGGCCTCAATCATTGTCGGCGCATTGGGGGCGATTGGGCAGACCAATTTAAAACGCATTTTGGCGTTTAGCTCGATCAACAATATTGGCTTCATCCTCATTGGCCTTGCTGCCGGTACTGCCGATGGCGTTTCGGGTATGCTGGTCTATTTGGTGATCTATGTCGCCATGACTTTGGGCAGTTTTGCCTGCATCATGATGCTGACGGGGCGCAACGGCGAGCCGGCTGAAACGGTGCGCGACATCGCGGGCCTATCCAAGGTGCGGCCGGGCGTGGCGTTGATGCTCGCCATGTTTATGTGGAGCCTTGCGGGTATTCCACCGTTGTTCGGTTTCTGGGGGAAATTGGTGGTGTTCGACGCCGCTGTTGCCGCCGGACTGTTGCCACTGGCAGTTATCGGTATTGCGGCGTCGGTAATCGGGGCCTTCTATTATCTCCGTATTGTTAAGGCGATGTATTTTGATGAGCCGGACTATTCCCCTGCGGTCACCAAAACAACCGAACTTGATTGGGTCGCGGCGGCGGCGGCGGTGTTTGTGTCCCCCTTGGGCTATTTCAGTATCCCGTATTTGACGGCGATGGCGGATAAGGCTGCGGGGTCACTCTTCTGACATTCATTATCGAATGCGTTGAGGAAACTGGTTCGACCAACGCCGACATGAAACTGCGTGCGGCGCAGGGGGCTGCCGAAGGCCTATGGCTCCGAGCCGATCGCCAAACGGCAGGACGCGGTCGATTGGGACGGCAATGGAGCAGTCCGAGCGGCAATGTATATTGCAGCACTTTGGTGCGCCCAAAACCAAACGACCCACCAGCCCAAAGCCTAGCTTTTGTTGCGGCGTTGGCTGTGCATGATGTGATGGCGCCGTATTGCCCGCACGGAATAGCCGTGCTGAAGTGGCCAAACGACGTCTTGCTTGCGGGCGCGAAAGCGTGCGGAATGCTGCTCGAATCGACCAGCGAAGCTGTTGTGGTCGGAATTGGCATCAATGTAACTCACGCTCCTGATTTGCCGGACCGAGCCACCGCAGCGTTGCAGGATTTTGCCGTTGGGCAGGTACCGGACGCCAGTCTTTTGACTCGCGACCTCGCCCATCATTTCGCCGAGCGGCTGCACCAATGGCGGGAGTGGCCAATTGAGCACATTTATCGCGCCTGGTGCGACCGATCGCATTCCATTGGCACGCCATTAGCAGTCGCATTGGACCACGAAACGGTGCATGGTGAATTTGTCGGTCTTGGCAATGACGGTGCGTTGCAAATACGCTTGCCGAATGGCACGATAAAAACCATCTATACTGGCGATGTCAGTTTACTTGCGTGAACGATAGGAACAATCCCATGCTGCTCGCGATTGATGTGGGCAACACCAATTTGGTGTTTGCCTTGATACAGGGAGAAGTCATCCTTGCCCGCTGGCGGATCGCGACGGATGCCCGGCGAACAGGCGATGAATATGCCGTCTGGCTGCATCAATTGATGCAGATGCAGGGTTTTGCGCGCGAGGCAATTTCAGCAGTGATTATTTCCACCGTTGTGCCGCGGGCGTTGCATAACCTCTCGGTCCTTTCGCAAAAATATCTGGGGCAAGAGCCGTTGATTGCAGGGCAAGGCAAAGCGGACTGGAGCTTTGCGATCGATGTTGACGAGCCGCGTTCGCTTGGCGCCGACCGGGCGGTAAATGCTGTGGCGGCACATGCGCGCCACAAGGGCGACCTCATCATCATTGATTTCGGTACCGCCACGACATTCGATTACATCGACTATAACGGCACCTATAAGGGCGGCAGCATAGCGCCGGGAATTAACCTTTCGCTCGACGCGCTTGTGAACGCAGCCGCCAAGCTACCGCGTATTGCCATAGAGGCGCCGACGAACACGCAATCAGTCATCGGCCGTAACACGGAAGACCAAATGCATATCGGCGTCTTTTGGGGGTATGTCGGCATGATGGAGGGATTGGTCAGCCGAATGAAGGCTGAAATCGGCCGTCCGGTGCAGGTCATCGCCACCGGTGGTCTCGCGATATTATTCGACACACATTGTAACATTTTCGATGCCGTGGACAGCGACTTGACCCTAAAAGGGTTGGCCCTGATCGCGCGGCAAGCAGGAGCGAAGTTTTGAAACCAGGTAAAGAATTGTTATTCCTCGCACTCGGCGGGTCGGCGGAAATTGGCATGAATGTCAATCTCTACGGATGCCAGGGCAAATGGGTCATGGTCGATTTGGGCATGACGTTCTCCGATCCGTTTTATCCGGGCATAGAATTGGTGTTGCCCGATTTGGAATTTATTGAACGCAACAAGGCCAACTTGCTGGGCATCGTCCTGACGCATGGGCATGAGGATCATATCGGCGCAGTGCCTTACCTCGCCGCTGACTTGGGGGTGCCGTTGTATGCCACGCCGTTTACCGCTGGTTTGGTCCGGCACAAATTGGCTGAGCATGGGCTGAGCGATCGCGTAAAACTGCATATCGTTGAAAACGGCGGCAATGTGCAATTGGGGCCGTTCGATTTTACCTACATGCCGTTGGCGCACTCCATTGCTGAGGGCAATGCATTGGTCATCGACACGCCCTATGGCCGGATTTTCCATACCGGCGATTGGAAGCTGGATGATGAGCCGTTGGTCGGCGTGCCATCGACGCCTGAGGCGCTTACCAAAATAGGCGATGAAGGCGTGCTTGCGATGGTTTGCGACTCAACCAATGTGTTCAACGAACACAGCGCCGGCAGTGAGGCAATGGTCCGCGCCAGCCTGCTGGAAGAAATTGCACCGTTAAAGGGACGCGTTTTGGTTACCACGTTCGCGTCGAATGCGGCACGGCTCGACACCTTGGGCCGCGTTGCTAAAGCGACCAATCGTCAAATGTGTGTTGCGGGACGCTCACTTGACCGGATGCTTCAGAACGGCAAGGAAACCGGTTATTTCCGTGACTTTCCAGATATTATTGATTTTGACACCGCCATGCGGTTGCCCGCGAAAGATGTGCTTATCATCGCGACAGGCGGGCAGGGGGAACCGCGTGCGGCGCTTGCCCGTATCGCCAATGGGCAGCATCAGATTAAGTTGACCGAAGGGGACACGGTCTTGTTCTCGTCAAAGGTCATACCGGGCAACGATATTTCGATCGGCATGATCCAGAATCAATTGGCCGACATAGGCGTGAAGATGATTACCGACCGGCAGGCGGATATTCATGTGTCGGGTCACCCCGGCCGCCCAGACCTAAAACAGATGTACGATTGGATTCGTCCCGAGATTCTGGTCCCAGTCCACGGCGAGTTACGTCACATGGCGGAACAAGCACGTTTTGCGCTGGAATGCGGCGTGCCCAAATCGATATTCCAGCGCAACGGTGATGTAGTGCGCCTCGCGCCAAATGGCCCCGCTTGCATCGGCAAAGAGCGCACCGGACGCCTCGTGTTGGATGGGCAAGTCATCCTGCCTGCCGATGGCGGTACGATGGGGGAGCGGCGTCGGATTGCCATCAATGGACAGATTTCGGTCGCGGTTGCGCTCGATGAGGATGAATCGCTCGCGGGTACGCCAGTCATCCGTATGCAGGGCGTTCCCGTTGAGGCGGACCGCGATGCCTTTTTGGACGAGATGACCGCCGATGTCGAAAAGGCGTTCGATGCATGGGATGAGGGGATGGACGATCTGAAGGAAAAAATCCGTCTTGCTGTGCGCCGCTGCGCCAATCGGTGGACGGGTAAAAAACCGATCGTTGATGTTCTCATCGTCGAAATTTAGAAGCAAGGGAGCAGGAGATGCAATGGTATAGTGCGCTTGCGATTTACGCCCTGTTTTGGGCGCTTTCGGCCTTTTTGGTCTTGCCGTTTGGCGTAAAAACGCACGATGAAATGGGCATCGCCAAAGTACGCGGGCAGGCCGATAGTGCCCCTGCCAATTTCCGCCCGTTGCGGGTCATCGGGTACACCACTTTGGTTTCAGCGGTCCTTTTTGGTCTGTTTTACCTCAACTATGTCAATGGATGGGTTGGGGCCGAATTCTTTGATGTGCTGCAACAAGATTTGGGGTGACGCCCAAATCCTATTGCCGCAACCGCTCGATGGCCTGCGCCAAGGCAACATAGAGTTTGCCAACGTCCGATGAAAGCAAAGTCACGCTGATGACATGGCCGTCGCGGGTGGACAGCAATACCCGCATCATCGACTCAAAATCGTGGATATAGCGGTTGACCTGCGTGCGGAATTCGCTGTCGTCATCATATTGGCGCGCAATGACGCGGCTTTCTTGTTGATTCAAAAGGCGTACAGCGCGACGCGTAAACACGCCGCGGTCGCCTTTTAGGTAATTCTGCCAAGCGGTATCGGTCACTTCATTGGACAGGATTTTCGCGACATCAATCGCCGCGCTATTGAGCGACTCGGTGAGCAACGCCATCCGCCGCGCGAAACCATCCTCATCTAGGGACCCAAATTGTCCCTCCGTTTGATGCACCTGCGCCTCTAATGTGTTGGCCATCTCTGAAAGCCGCAACAAGCGCGATTCCAAACGTTCAAGTACAATGTCTTGTTCCGATTCGATCCGCTGCAACTTTTGTTCAAGCGCATGTGACAGGGCATCCACTTGTTGCGACGCCATGGCGTCAACATCAATGGCATTGAGGCTATGCTGCACAATCGGCGTTAGGTTGAGCCCAGCCAGATGCCGCGACAATTCGGCGATGTCCTGCTTGCTTTTGTCCATCAGCGCTTGCGTCAGCTTGGACAATTCCTCGGCCTGATCACCGTCCAATTCGACCAAGTTCTGTCGTATAGAGGTGAGCAAATCGGCCAATAAGCGGCTATCGGCGATGCGCGCCTGCATTCCCTCGACGCCGACGGTGTTTAAGCGTTCCATTGCGGCCGACTGTTCGGCAATCAATCGGTCCAGTTTGCGGAACTGGGTGACGAGGCGCTCGCCCTGATTCTCCAAATTGCGTGTCATTCCCGACTGCTCGGTAATCGCGTCGCGAACCTCGCCGATGCGCTCGCCAACGCGATTAAGCGTGCTTGGCAAAGTTTCGTTGATTGTCTCTGTGGTCACCGCGATGCTTTCACGCAACCGGTCATTCAGGGACAGCAGCGCATCGATTTTTTCTTCGCTTGAGCCCATCATCTCGGTCAGCTTGGCGTAAGTATTGCTCGATGCCTCGAATGCAAACGCCAGCCGCGCTGACTGTTGCGTGCCCGTTTCGCTGAGTTTAGCGATGCGACCAGTGGTGGCGTCAATGTGTTCGGTCAGCGAGGTCGCCATGGCCGACAATTCCTGCGTCTCTTCTTTACGCATGGCACCGACCTGCGCAATGGCATCGCTAAGCGTGTGTAAGTGCGCGACCAACTCGGCCTGCTGGGCTTCGGTGAGGGCGGAGAGCTTATCCCCGCATTGCAACATGGCAGCATGGGTTGCCTCGACGGCTTGCGCCATTTCGGCAATTTGGTGCGCTTGGCGAGCGGCGGATTGAGTCAGACTCTGCGAGACCGCAGCATCAAGTTGCGATATATCGTCGGTCAGAGCCGTAATTTGCCCCTTCGCCTTGCTGTGCGTTTGCGACAACAACGCCTCAACCCGTGCGCCAAGGTTGGCCATGGTCCCATCGACCTCTGCGAGCAGGTGTTGGCTGTGCTGCGTTGCGATTTGCGCGTTTCCAGTGACCAATTTGGCGAGATTGCGCGCCGAATCCTGAGCGTTCTGCATTAGTGCAGACACGCGAACATCGGCCTCCGCCAAGTGAGCGATCAATCGTGCACCCGATTCGTCCATATTGGAGCCAATCGCCCCCAACATAGCCTCAGCCTCCGCGCGACGGTCCTGCAACTGCGTTCTAAAATCGGTATCAAGCGCCGCCAATTGATTCGCCAAGGCCGCAATCTGCTGCTGACCTTCGGTTCGGATAGAACGCATCGCACTAGCGGCGGCTTCATTTTGTTCGGTTACCTTGGCCATCAGGTGCCCCAAATCCCGAATTTGTAAGGCCGCGCCGCCGCCAGCGTGCGCGATAGCGTTGGTCAAATCCTTTGCTGAATTGGTGAGGACAGGTACCTGGCTGCGCAAACGATCAAGATTACCGACGGCAGCATCGGTTACCGAATGCATCTTTTCTGCCGCGGCCCCTGCCGCATCGAAGGCAACGCGCAATTGTGCCCCGCTGACATCCATCCGATGGCTGGTTTTTTCGCCTAGCTCCGAAAGTTGCGCGCCAATGTCAGTCAATGCCATGCGATTATGCGCGATGTTTTGAGCCGCAAAGTCAAGCGTCTGTGCCAATTGCGCCTCGGTTTGTACCAGTTCGGCGGTCGTCTGTTTAAAGCGCCGCATTTCGGCCGCGCTGCCGCGCCGAACGAACAGCATCACTATGGCGATTAACGCCATTGGCACGGCAAAGGCATTCGCTTCGTTCACCCAAAACGCGAGTTGCGCCTGATTAAGCGGCAGGTCGGGGATTGCGACTCGGCTAAGGACAAAAAGGGCAATCCATGCAACACCAGCCAACAGCAATATACTACCCGCAACTCGGTTCCAAATCGGCGTTTTAGACGACGTTTCAACCGCCCTATAATCCGGTTCGTCATCCGAAAAAGGCGAGAAATCTTCCGTCGCTTCGTACACGGAATCGTCCACAGCCTCGTTGACGGGCGCAAGGTCCGCAAATTGGCTCTCAATCTTGTTATTTACACCCATAAGACATGATTTACCATGTTTGTCGAATTTGGAAACGCAAAGTTAACCGCAATGGCCGATAGTGCTATTATGAGTTTCGATAGAGGCAATTTTGACGCACAAATGGCGGCGGCGGTCGGCGATGATCCGCAACTGGTGAGCGAATTGCGCGTGGCCTTTTTGGAGAGTGCCCGGCGCTATCACGATCTGTTGGGACGCTCGCGTTGCGACGCCAATTGGCAATACACGGCTTGGCGGATGCAAAGCATTGCCGCCAGCTTTGGTGAAATGAAGGTTTATGCCCTGGCCGAAGAAGCGGCAAACGGGGCGCCGGGCGATCCGGTCATATTGCGCAAAATCGGGCGCGCCCTTGCCGACTAAAGTGGTGGCTTGGCGGAGAATTTAGGCCGCCATGCCAGTCACTCCGATTGCACCAATGCCTCCTTCACGGTATTGCAGAGGGCATGGCTAATCCTATCTCCACTGCGTGCATTTGCATTGATCCCCATATGGAAAACGCTGACGAGGTTGGCGCGGCGACCCGATTTGCATCTGGCACCGTTTTGGATCATCAGGTTCAGGCGCTGTTGCAGGCTGGCATAGTAAAAATTGGCATACTCGCCAGCGGCAATGTAGCACATTTGGAGGCCTTGCTTTTGCCTTGGCAACAGCGCGGTGTCGATATCGTGCTGCTTATCAAACCAGACGAAGTGGTTGGTTGGGCGAAAGCCGCACCGCTGATCCTTGTGGTTGGGCACAATGTCGTTGCCACGCAGGAAACCTATGCTTTTGCGGCGCAATCTGCCGTGCCAACGCTGTTTGTCCGCGATGCCGCCACCAGCGACGATCGGCATGAGCGTATTGATCTCAACGATCGCTGGGTGGGTATTTCGGCGATGCCACCGCGGTATTTTTCCGATTTGCGCGGCTTAGACGAAGAATGGAGCCTGCAGTCGGCGCTGTTGCGGCACGCCGCGCAAAATAATGTGATTCGGTGTACTTTGGAAGCAGGGCCAGTTTCGCCTTACCAAAATGAGGTCTTGGTTCATCACGAAGATCTGAGTCGCTGGGAAGGGCGCGTCCTGCAACAGCATTTCGATGCGGAAATTTTGGTGGCGAATCCGTTTAGACGCTGGATCTCGGTACCATTCGCCCATTTGGTTGTGCCAATGCTTTGGGACACGCGCGCTGATGCTGGGATGCTATTGTCGCATTCTCGATACGCCATATTGGGGATAGCCTTGCTCTTAGCGTTTCTTCAGTTGCCGCTAGTGGCGCTGTTGGTGCTGGCAATTTTGGTCGTGGTCGAAGAAATTGTCGTTCACGCCCGGCATTGGGATCGCTTTTCGGCGGAAAGTGCCGTCGCAAATAAAGTGTATTTGGCGATTTGGGCGATTGTTCCATTGGTGTTGTTGCTGAGATCGGGCGGCGGAATAGCGTTCGACAATGGCTTGGCCGGTATGCTCATTTCCCTTACAATAGGTATCTCCGCTGCCTGCCGTGCCCCGGAAGATAAGCCACTCGTCACCCGCGATGAGGCCATATTGCTGGGTATTTTGAGTGTGATGGTGGGGCAGACTTTGCATACGGCGGCATTGTTCGTCAGTATCGCTGTTCTAACGGCGAATTTCTGGCGACCGATCGTATTGCGGTTAAAAGCAATTTAACCTTACGCCCTTAATTTGCACATTGAGTATGTCATGGATGGAAACCAATAGCCTTGCCCCACATTCCTGTGCCACAGCAATCCTTGCTGCAAATGGCCGACCTTATGGGTCGCGATCAGGATAGCTTGGCCCGCGATTTGGCGAATCGCATTTTTCCCCAAAGTGTTATGCATCTGACGGACCGCGATGTTGCCGAGGTTCGGCGTTGCCTTGTCGATTGGGTTCGCGCGATTGAGCGGGCATTACTGCCCGAGGGTTCGATGGCCGAGGCCGCGGTTTTTCCACAATGTTGGGATACGCTTGCCGCATCCTCGCTTTTGTCCGATCCTGCGCTCATTCTTGAGGCGCGGGTGCGGGCGTTTTTGTGGGAATTTGCGCAATGTAAGGACGCTACACCCGCCAACGCTTCCATGGCATCGTATTCATTCTCAACGCCGGCTTTGCTGAACCAGATGGCGTGTATGGACAATCCTTTGCTTGCCGACGCGGCGATGCGCCTGATGTCGGCAACCTTGCGCGATAATACGGCAAGCCCCGGCCAATTGACGGAATTGCCTGTCGAATTGTTGCACATGTTGATTTGGCGTGTGGTCGCAGCGCACGAAATAATCATGCCCGGGCGTCAATTGGAGTTGCAAGCGAGAGTCCCCGCGATCCTTGCCGCGCATGATGAGGGCCTATCGCAGAGCGGCAGTGCGCAGCACCTTGCGCACAAAATGATGGAATTGCATCTCGTTGACGCCGCGCGCCCGGCGCTCCGACCGGCGCAGCAAGGATTGGCGCTGACGCTTGCGTTGCTGGGCTTGGCGTCGGGGCTTTCATTTATTCACATCGCACAAATGGCGATGGAGGCCGGACTCGCAAGGCTTTGCGTGCTGCTGCGCGCACTGGGCTATGATGAAGCGCAGGCAGGCGCGCTCATGGGTTGGATTGTCGGCCGCCGTGGTCACGAAAACGCCGCACTTGGCGCCTTATCTCGGTACAACAGCGTATCAGCCGAGGCGGCAATGACGATGGTGCAACAGTGGCGCGCGATGGATAGTAGCAAAGGTTTTGCGTCGTGAGCCATGGCCTGAACCATCCAATTCGGGCACTTTTGGACGCAGACCTGCGGATCATTGACGCCGAACCTGAAATCCGCCGTTTGCATTTTAGGGCAGGGGGCGGTGATGATGATGCCTTTGCCCTTGGCGCAGTTGCCAATGTGGCCCGCCTGTGCCTGAAATACCGCACGCGCCTCAGCCGCCAAATTCGCACCAGCGACGGCGAAAATGCCCTGTTGCTCTGGGTTGAGGCCAATCCGGCCGAGGAGGGAGTCGCGATTGCCATTACCAGTTGGCAGCAAATTGTCGGCGGATCGCCATGGCCCATGGGTACATTGGGAGCCCACGCGTTCGGCACAGATGCGCCTAAGGCAGACAGCGCGAATGCCATACTCCTGCAACTGGATAGCGCGTTGATCGTCCGCGGCCATTCGTGCAGCGATCCGAAACTAAATTCGGATTTCGCGGTTGGTCAGGCGCTTAACAGCCTCTTCATTATCGAGGATGATAGCGATCGGCCCACGCCGCCGCTTCTGTCTGCCGTGGCAGAGCGGATGCCATTTATGGACAAACCCATAACTGCGCGAACGTCACGCCATGCCTATCGGCTGTCGGGGCAGCCATTATGGGATGCGAACCGGTGTTTTGCGGGCTACGCCTGCGAATTTGCATTGGATTACAAATCTCCTGTCCCACCGTCCGCCACCGTCGGCGCGCCGTTTCTTGCATCTGGCAATTTTGCACGCGATTTGGCCCCAGTGCTGCGGCAGCCTGTGGGGCGTATCATTGCCAATGCAGAGACGATTTCGGCAAAAATGCAGGGCGCCTTGCGCGAAGGCTATGCTGATTACGCCGGTGATATCGCCAATGCTGCGCGGCACTTGCAATCCTTAATCGATGATTTGACTGACCTAGAGGCGGTTGAACGTGCAGATTTTCGGCCCGCAGATGATCCGATCGATTTGGCCGATGTGGCCCGCCGGGTCGCTGGCTTGCTTGGCGTAAAAGCAAGCGATCATCAAATCCAAATCGATGCCCCCGATGAAGATGTAGCCGCGCCGGCCATCGGCGAATTCCGCCGAGTTTTGCAGATTGCGCTGAACCTGGTTAGCAATGCGATCCGCTATTCACCTGATGGTTCGCGCGTGACCCTCACCACGACCGTTGAGGGTGATCGTGCCATGCTTAGGGTGACCGATCAGGGGCAGGGCATTGCCGAGTCGGATTGGGACCGCATTTTTGCAAAATTCGAACGGCTCGGGCGGCAAGATGATGGCGGCAGCGGGCTAGGGCTTTATATTTCCCGCCGGATCGCCACGGCGCTGCAAGGCCGATTGCTGGTGGAACACAGCGGCGCGGAAGGGACGACGTTCCTCTTGGACTTACCCGCGCGCATTTGAACCTGACCGAATGAAAAAAGGGGCCGCTAAGCCCCTTAATTCTATGTCCTAGCGCGAAGCAAAGTCGGGATAGTCACGCATCGCGGGGCCGGTATACAACTGACGCGGGCGGCCAATTTTCTGGCCAGGGTCGGAAATCATCTCATTCCATTGCGCCACCCAACCCACGGTGCGGGCAAGCGCAAACAATGCGGTAAACATCTCGGTCGGGAAGCCGATCGCCGACAGAATGATGCCCGAATAGAAATCGACATTCGGATAGAGCTTCTTATCGATGAAATAGGGATCATTGAGTGCAATATGCTCCAATTCGCGCGCAACATCGAAAACGGGGTCGGTCACGCCCAGTTTATCGAGTACTTCGGTCGCCGTCGCTTGCATAACCTTTGCGCGCGGTTCGTAGTTTTTGTAAACGCGGTGTCAAAAGCCCATTAGGCGGAAGGGGTAGTTCTTATCCTTCGCGCGCGCCACATATTCAGGGATGTTCTTAACATCACCGATTTCGTGCAGCATATTTAATGCGGCCTCATTCGCGCCGCCATGGCTCGGCCCCCAAAGGCATGCAATCCCCGCCGCAATGCACGCAAACGGATTTGCACCGGATGACCCGGCAAGCCGCACGGTCGAGGTCGACGCGTTCTGCTCATGATCGGCATGGAGAATAAAAATCCGGTCCATGGCGCGTTCGACAATAGGATCGACGACATACTCTTCGGCGGGTACGGCGAACGTCATCTTCAGGAAGTTGCCGGTGTAAGACAAAGTGTTGTCAGGATAGACAAACGGCTGACCCATCGAATATTTGTAAGCCATCGCCGCAATTGTCGGCATTTTGGCAATTAAGCGGTGGCTGGAAATCCGGCGGTGGTCGGGGTTCGTGATGTCGGTCGAGTCATGGTAAAACGCACTCAATGCCCCTACTACGCCGCACATAATCGCCATTGGGTGCGCGTCGCGGCGGAAGCCGGTGTAGAATGACCGCAATTGGTCATGCACCATGGTGTGACGGGTAATGGTATAATTGAACGCATCAAATTCTTCTTTGGTCGGCAATTCGCCGTTGATAAGCAAATAGGCGACTTCGGTGAACGACGATTTCTCGGCCAATTGGTCGATGGGATAGCCACGATGGAGAAGTACACCCTGATCGCCATCGATATAGGTCAGGCCCGATTCGCAGGACGCCGTTGATGTGAAGCCTGGATCAAAGGTGAAGGCGTCCGTCTGCGCGTATAATTTGCGAATATCGATCACCTTGGGGCCTACACTACCCTCAATAACGGGAAGGTCGTGGCTTTGCCCCTCAAAGTGTAAGACGGCTTTCGTATCGGTCATAACCCTGTTCTCCATTGTCAACAGACGCAATCAGCGCGAGGGTGCGCCAACCTTGCGGACCGCATGGTTCGCCACTTGGCCTATGGGGAACCTGACCCGAATGGAACAGGCCGGCTCCCAGCAGGCATTTGCCTTTGTCATGGAGGAGCCATTCGGCGCAAGAACGGGGAGAATATGCAGCCCCTGCCTCATTTGTGCGTTTGCACATGAAAGCCTTTGGGGCATTCGTCAAGCATTGCTTCGCGAAATTTGATGCGCCTTTGGTCGTAACCATGGCATAGTATGTTGCGGGTGAGACGGGGTTAGCGATGGATCTTAGTGATTCCCCATTAGCAGGGTACGAACCCGACGGTAAGGCGTCGGAATCGCCCGGCATTTTTCCTATATTTGCCCGATTTGGCGATACCGTTGAGCGGACGTTGGCTAGCAATTATCAACAATTGCCTTTGTTTGTGCCGGTGGTTTTGGCGGCCGGGGTGGTGTTTTGGTTTGCGTGGGGTGCCGACGGATTTTGGCCAGCCACCGCCGTCGCTGGTTTTGGCGTTATCGGTGCGCTTCGGTTAGAAAAAACAAGTTTGCGGTGGGCGGCGATGGTCGGCTTTGCGTTGCTCATCTTCGTGGGCTTCATGCTTATTGCGGCGCGGGCGTATAATTTGGATCAACCCAGACTCGAAAGACCATGGTTCGGCCGATTGTACGCGCATGTTGAAAAGGTAGAGGCAAAGGCTGCGCTCGGTAAAGAATATCTCTATCTGAACACGCAATCGCGGCAGAATTTGCCGTCCCGGGTGCGGGTGGCAAGAGATTTAGAGCCCGATCGAGCGCCTGTTGTCACGGGCGATATGATTATTGTTCGCGCGCGATTAATGCCTCCGTCGCCGCCAGCCATCCCCGGCGCATATGACTTTTCTGAACGCGCATACTTCATGGGTGTCGGGGCAACCGGAACGGCGTTGGGCGAAGTCCGAGTGATAGAAAAAGGCCTAAAATTCGGCAATTCGCAGTTCCTACAACAGCCGCTGTCAACGCTCGTACAGCGCCGCATTTCCGGCGACGCAGGTGCCATTGCCGCGACATTGGCCAGCGGTGACCGGGGCGCCATTAGTGCCACCGCCGATGAATGGATGCGCGGAAGTGGAATGGCGCACTTGCTCTCGATTAGCGGCCTGCACGTGACGGCTTTGGTAGGGGCCATTTATGTTCTCGTCGCGCGTCTGCTTGCTTTGTCTCCCTATATTGCCCTGCGGTATAGCGTGCCAATGATTGCCGCCATTTTCGGGGCAATGGGCGCGGTGTTTTACACGTGGCTAACTGGCGCCGAAGTGCCGACCATACGCTCTTGCATTGCGGCGCTTCTGGTTTTGGCAGCATTGGTCGCAGGCCGCGATCCGTTGAGCATGCGCTTGCTCGCAATCGGCGCGACCTTTGTGATTGTGTTTTGGCCCGAGGCGATCATGGGTCCTTCATTCCAACTCAGTTTTGCCGCCGTTGCCGCGATAATTGCTCTGCATGACATGCCATTCTTACGCCGGTGGCGCGAAGAAGCGCAGCAGGGCAGCTGGTTACAAAAGATGCGGCACAACACATTGAGCCTGTTTTTGACCGGATTGTTGGTTGAGATCACGCTTTCCCCGATTGCGCTTTATCATTTTCAAGAATCGGGTCTTTATGGCGCGCTTGCCAATATGGTTGCGATACCGCTTACAACATTTGTGATAATGCCTGCGATTGCACTATCTTTGGCGCTGGATTGGACAGGGCTTGCCGGGCCGTTGTGGTGGCTTACGAGCGTACCATTGAACGGATTGCTGTCGATAGCGGAGCTTGCCGCAACGGCACCCGGCGCGAAGGTGATGGTGCCGGCCTTTTCCCCGTGGGGTTTTGGATTGTTCGCTATCGGCATTTGCGTTGTTTATCTTCTGACGAGCAGGCTGCGCTGGTTTGGGCTCGCGCCGATCTTAGCGGGGCTGGCAATTATGATGAGTAGCTCGGTTCCCGACCTGCTCATCGACAGCAATGGCCATCATTTGGCGCTGAGAGGCCGCAACGGGGCGGCATATTTTCTTCACACTGGCCAGGGTGAGTTCGTCCGCGATATGATGCAAGAGCAATTGGGGATGCAGCAGGGTCTCTTGCCAATAGAGCAATACGAATGGGCGCGATGCAACGACGATATTTGCCATATTGCGATTGCGAGCACCGACACTAACCCGCCGCTTCATGTTTTGGTGACACGCAGCAACAGATACCTCAAATATCAAAGTTTGATTTCCGCCTGTAAGGCTGTCGATATTGCCATAAGCGACCGGTCATTGCCCAAAGGATGCACGCCCAAATGGCTGAAAATTGACCGGTACTCTCTCAGAAAAACCGGTGGTCTGGCGATCTTCGCGCATGATCGAAGGATCAAAAGCGTAGCAGACGACCAAGCGCACTTGCCGTGGAGCGTTTATCGACGCTAATCACACGCGTCGCACAAATGCCGTAAAGCGACAGCCGTGGATATCTAAACCATTCATTGCCTTGTTTCTCGCGCGCAAAATCAATGGTAACGGCGTAGCAATCCAGAGAGACGGCCCTGAATTTCGACCTCTTGTTCAGCGTAAAATTGCGGGTTGTGGGTGCTGTTGGCGGGGTCTAGCCGAATTTGGCCAGCTTCACGCCGGAGATATTTTAGCGTGGCTTCTTCACCGCGAATAAGCGCGACCACAATTTCTCCCTCACGCGCCGTTTGCGCTTTCTTGATCAGAGCGAAGTCTCCGTCAAGAATACCTGCCTCAATCATCGAATCGCCGGACACTTCAAGCGCATAATGTTCCCCGCTGCCCAGCAATGCGAGTGGAACGGCAAGCGACGTTTGTCCTTCAATGGCCTCAATGGGCACACCAGCGGCGATTTTCCCATGCAAGGGGATGGAAATCACATCATTGGCGGCCACGACAGCAAGCGCCGCGTCCGCTTCGCTTCGGATGGGCACGACATTCGACGCCAATTTGCTATGGTCCATGGCGTCCGGAACCTTAAGTATCTCCAGCGCGCGCGCGCGGTTCGGCAAACGGCGAATGAAACCACGTTCTTCGAGTGCATTGATTAGCCGGTGCACACCGCTTTTGCTTTTCAAATCCAGCGCGTCCTTCATCTCCTCAAAAGAAGGCGACACGCCATCGGAATCCAAACGCACCTGAATGAAACCCAAAAGTTGTTGCTGTTTTGCGGTAAGCATAGAGAAACCCTCCTAATCAGCTGTTCCTTGGCAAACGCGCCGCCGAACATTTATAGAACGATTAGGAAACAAAGTTGCGTATGTCAAGCATTAACCCGCTTTGTTCTACTTACGCGCCGGTCAGTAGTGCCCGCGTTGCCCGTAACACATCATGTTGGCGCATAAGGCTTTCTCCCACCAGAAAGGTTCGGATACCCGCGTTAGCCAACCGGACAAGATCCGCATGGTGGTTGATCCCGCTCTCACCGACAAGGTGGTAGTGCGCGGGTATCAACGCCGCCAAGCGCTCGCTGGTGCTAAAATCGGTGACGAAGGTTTTCAAATTGCGGTTATTTACGCCGACCAAAGTCGACTGCAACGCAGTGAGCGCGCGTTCAACTTCGGCCTCATCATGAACCTCGATCAATACGTCCATTTTGGATGCAATTGCCGCCGCTTCAAGCTCCTGCATTTGGGTATCGTCAAGCGCGGCGACGATGATGAGAATGGCATCGGCCCCCATCGCACGGGCCTCTGTCACTTGATAGGGATCGACCATGAAATCCTTACGCAAGACGGGGATGTCACACGCGGCGCGCGCGGCGATCAAATAATCCTCATGCCCTTGAAAATAAGGCGAGTCGGTGAGTACAGACAGGCATGCCGCACCGCCTGCTTCATACGCGTGCGCGTGCGCGGGGGGATCAAAGTCGGCGCGGATGAGGCCTTTTGAGGGCGATGCTTTTTTGATCTCCGCGATGAGTGCGAAACCGTTAGCCGCTTTGGCTTCCAAGGCGGCGCGAAACCCGCGCGGCGGTGTTTGCGTCGCGGCGCGCGCCTCCAAATCGGAGAGGCTTGTTAAGGCTTTCCGTCGCGCCACTTCGGCAGCGGTGGTGGCGCAAATTTCGGCGAGTTTGTCGGTCATGTTCGGGTGTATTTCTGTGTAAAATCAATCCAGCAGGAGAGCAATGCGTGGGCCAGTCCCTTGTCGATGGCCTCGGCGG
>JBGSOJ010000054.1:0-2107 GCA_041739175.1 Sphingomonadaceae bacterium | reverse complement strand
CGCCGCCGTCAAATTGGCAATACCCACCAACCGCAAGGCATAATCTGCCGCGCCATCGCCGTCCACATCGCCATAGACCATCGTGTCGGTGCCGATGATCTCATAGCGCACTTCGCCCGCGGTGTTGGTGAACGCGGCATTGCCGATGAAGGTCGATACCAACACTTGCGTAAAGTCGATGACGTCGCCTTGGCCTTGGCTGAAATCGGTGATGGTTTCGGCGTTGCCCACGCTGCGCCCCGAAAAATCGCCGCCGAAATAGACGAAGCTGTCGGCGCCGAAGCCACCGGTCAGCGTGTCGCGGCCCGAACCGCCCATGATGATATCATCGCCGGTGCCGCCGGACAGCATATCGTTGCCCGTACCGCCATCGAGATTGTCATTCCCGCTGCCACCGGACAGCGTATCGCCGCCCGCGCCGCCCGAAAGGCCGTCGTTGCCCGCGCCGCCCTCCAACATATCATCGCCCGCTTGACCGAACAGCATGTCATCGCCCACGCCGCCGTTCAGATCATCATTGCCCGTGCCGCCCGCAATGGTGTCATTGCCGCCATGGCCGAAAATCGTGTCATTGCCGCCAAAGCTGGTGATGACATTGCCGAGGTGATTGCCCGCACCATAGGTATCGCCGCTGTGCAGCAGGTCGAGGTTTTCAATGCCAAGCGGCTGAGCGAATTGTATTATGGAATTGGGGTCGATGTACGTACTGGGCAATATATAGGTGCTTAAGGTTGTACGCACCAAATCCGTGCCGAAACCTTCGGATTCGATTAATATATCGCCTGCATCGACGAAATTATAAATATCATCGCCGGAACCACCATAAAGAAGGTCGCCGCCCGCGCCGCCGTTTAGCCGATCGTTCCCGTCACCACCGTCCAAGACATCTTGGCCGGAATGACCGGAAATAATGTCATCGCCTACCATGCCAAACAGACTGTCTTGGCCTTCATTCCCGCTAATCAGGTCACTGCCATCGCCGCCATAAATGAGGTCATCCCCGCCTTGTCCGACCAAAATGTCATCGCCGTTGCCGCCGTCGAGCGTGTCATTGCCCGCCCCAGTGTACATGATATCGTTGCCGTCTAGCCCGCTTAGATTTTGGGCGCCGCCATGGGAAATGAATGTATTATCACTGCTATCACCGGTAAATTGGAAATTTGCGCTGCCTAGGAACACCATGTTTTCAATATTTTGCCAAATCGTTATGTTCGGCCCGAAAAAAGCTGCTAGAATGCGAATGGTATCGGAACCCTCCCCGGGCAATTCCACAAAGTTCGGATTTCCTCCAAAAATATTATAGGTATCATTGCCGGGGCCGCCGACCAAAATGTCATTGCCATCGACGCCGTTCAACGTGTCATTGCCAGCACCGCCATTCAGCGTGTCGTCGCCGTTTTGCCCCACCAACACGTCATCGCCGTCTTCGCCGTTGATGGTATCCGCACCATCCCCGCCGCGCAGCAGGTCATTGCCAGCATCGCCATTGATGATGTCGGCCAATGGGCCGCCGTCAATGGCATCGTCACCGAGGGTTCCTGGAAATGTTGGCATAGTCTCTCTCCTCACAACAAGATGGGCGCGACAACCGCCACCGGCGCTCCGACCTTTTCCGGCCAGTCATTGCCTATGGTAAACGAAATTTTACCGCAACAAAGGCGGTCATGTCAATAAACATACCAATTTCGGCCAAAAAACCCGCGCTATTTCAGGCTATTGCGCAGTTTTCCGTGCGTTTCGGACATAAAAATGGCGGGGAAGCCGATAGGCCTTCCCCGCCGTCAATCGCGCCCTGATCAGCGCGCCTATCCCGCGCCGTAGACGAAATCGCCCTCGACGATGTCTATCGTGCCGACGAGGTGAATGGCGAAATCCGCCACACCATCGCCATCGGTGTCGCCGTAGATCATCGTGTCCCCCTGAAAATTGGCGAAGCGCAATTCGCCTGCGGTTCCGCTGAAGGCTGCATCGCCGATGAAGGTCGTGATGGAGACGCTTTCAAGGGCAATGACATCGCCCTCCGCCTGATTAAAATCCAAGATCGAGTCCGCGCCGCTGCGGCCCAATCCGGCAAAGTCTCCGGCGGCAAAGGCGAAAATGTCACGCC
>JBGSOJ010000360.1:0-8395 GCA_041739175.1 Sphingomonadaceae bacterium | reverse complement strand
GCTGCGCCCGCGCGCGTCGCAGGTGGGAATGGCAAAGCCCAAGGGCTGATCGAACAAAAGGTCAGTTTGTGGTGTCATAGCCGCGTGATATGGGGGGCCGCGCACGCGAAAGAAAGGGGGCAATTGCGTGCCCCCTCCTTTTCCCTTATCGTGTGCGCGTCGCCTTTACGAGGCGGGCGAAGCTGGCGTCAACAGAACCTGACAGGCTTCATACACTTGCCTTTGTCGCGCCAATGCAACCGCTGGCTTCAGCAACACTTCTTCGGCCGTCGTTTGGTCAACCAATTCTCCAAAATCGGTATCCACCGACCGGCCCAATGGGCCCCCGAAATCGTTAGCCAAGGTCAAAAAGATCACGCCTTCGCCGGTCATTCTGTCGTAAGCGGCGGTGTCACCTTTGTCCTTGGCCTCGACCGACATATACGCCGTCGCCTGTAGGCACATCATGGTCATCGCATATCCAACACGCATATCCTCATCCGAGGGCGTGGTTTGTGCCGATACAGCAGGAGCGGAAAGCGCCAACGGCAACGCGAGCAACAGTGCAAAATTCAGTTTCATTATGAAATTTCCTTATAGAATGTAAAATAACCCGAGCAACAAACCGCGACCGTCTTATGGCGTTTTTATGACTTGTGCATAGATGGCATTGCACGGTCCGCGCAAGGGTTGATAGCGCTGCGTTGCGATTTCGGTACCCAAAAGGTCCAACTCTGCAAGACCGCGCTGCCCCATGTCGGATAATTCGGCTTGGTAATTGCGGCTTAAGGTTTGGCCCAAAGGCTCAGCAATGCGCAACCAAAACACAGCCTCTTCATTCAATGCTACTTTCTGCGCCTCAGTCTGAACGGGGTCGAGTGTCGCAATATAGACCGCACTATACGCGCACTCCATTGCGGAGAAATATAAGCGCAATGTCTCATTACGCTTATCCGCATCGTTTTTTTCCGCGCGTGGCGGCTCAGGCGCATTTTGCGCCAATGCGGGCGCAGCCCACGCGGCAAGCAAAACGCCGAGCGCGGCGGCGGTGGCCATAATTTTCATGTCCAATCCTTTGTCTCAATATGGCCCGAACCATAAAGCACAGCCTATCGAAACATTGGCCGCTTGCAATCGGAAAAACCGCGCAATCGCCTAACCCGCATCACCCCCATTGAAATATCGAAACAATTCGTAGACACAAGAGTCAGCAGGTTCCGCTCGACTTTATTTGTATGCCATACTAACAATCACCTCCTGGAGAGCGCATGACACGAGCAAAAGAGATACTGGTCGCCACCACCCCGCATGAGGAGGGTGCCGAAGATATTGGCGAAATCCGCAATATTGTGGGTTTCCACATCCGTTTGGCGCACGGCGCGGTATACCGCCATTTTACCGAAAGTTTCAGCCATCTGGACCTAAGCCAAAAGCAGGTATCGGTGCTGTGGCTCATCGATGATCATCCCGATATTTCGCAGACCGACCTGGCCAAAAGAATGCGCATGGACCGCGCAACGACGATGGCGATTGTCAACCGATTGCAAGCGCGCCACTTTTTGGTGCGCGGCAAAGCGGCGGATGACGGGCGCAAACAGACACTTAACTTGACCGATGCCGGGCGCGACATGCTGGTCGAGGCGAAGGCGGCGATCCGCGCGCATGAGGATTGGCTAAAGGCACGCTTTACCGAGGATGAAGTCGCACAATTTGTCAGCTTTCTGGAACGCATTCACGAATAAACCACAATAAACGAGCGGGAGAGTTTATGGAGCAGGATCAAGCCACGGCGCCCCCACGACCGGACGCGCGAACCGACGCGCGCGCCGCAATGGACGCGGCCCCGATGAGCCATTGGCAATGGTATGCCGTGGCGGTCATGGTGCTGCTGAATGCGCTTGATGGATTTGATGTGTTGTCGATCAGCTTTGCCTCGCCCGGCATTGCCAAGGATTGGGGGCTGGCCCCCGACGCTTTGGGCTGGCTGCTGTCGATGGAGTTGATCGGCATGGCGGTCGGTTCAGTGTTGCTTGGCGGGTTGGCCGATAAAATTGGCCGTCGCCCGACGATTTTGGGCTGCTTAGCCGCAATGACGATTGGCATGGCGATGGCCGGGCAAGCGGAGAATTTGACTCAGTTGCTGATCTGGCGGTTGCTGACCGGCCTTGGCATTGGCGGGATTTTGGCGGCGATTAATGCCGCCACGGCGGAATTTTCCAACGCCCGTTGGCGCGCGCTGGCGATGAGTTTGATGGTTATTGGCTATCCGCTTGGCGGGGTATTCGGCGGATTGGCGGTGCAGCAGATTTTGATCACCGGCACCTGGCACGATATTTTCACCTTTGGCGCGATTGCCACGGCGGCGTGCATTCCATTGGTGTGGTTTCTCGTCCCCGAAACCCCCGCGTATCTTGGCAAAGTGCAGCCTGCGGGCGCGCTAGACAAAATCAACGCTACGTTTCGTCGCTATGGCATTGCCACGCTCACCGCGCTGGGCCGGCCCCAGGGCGTGGGGGAGAAGGCATCGCTTGCCGACATATTTAAGCCCGCGATGATTGCGACAACATTGCTGATCACCTTTGCCTATTTTGCGCACATTACGACATTCTATTATGTCATCAAATGGGTGCCGAAAATTGTCGTCGATATGGGCTTTGAACCGAAAGCCGCGGCAGGCGTGCTCACCTGGGCCAATGTCGGCGGCGCGCTGGGCGGGGCCGTGTTTGGCATTATCGCAGTGCGCATGGGGCTAAAGCCCGTGACGCTGGTCATGCTGCTGATCGGCGCGGCGCTGGTCGTGTGGTTTGGGCAGGGGTCCAGCGATTTGGCCATGCTGGCATGGACCGTCGCCATTGTCGGCTTCTTCACCAATGGCTCGATTGTCGGCCTATACAGCCTGTTTGCGCGCGTGTTCCCGACGCACGTGCGCGCCACGGGCACTGGCTTTGCGATTGGCGTTGGGCGCGGCGGCGCGGCGCTTGCCCCGATTTTGGCGGGATATTTGTTTCAGGCCGGATTTACGCTGCAAACGGTATCCATCGTAATGGCGGCGGGGTCATTAATGGCGGCGGGCGCGCTGCTGTTCCTGCGTGACCGCGATGCCGACGCGGTTTAGGCCATGCCGAGTTCATCCAACGCTCGCGCGCGCAGGATGTGCTTTTGCGCCTTGCCCGACGCGGTGCGCGGAATGTGGTCGGTGAGCACGATGGTCTTGGGCACCTTAAACTTGGCAAGGCGGCCAAGGCAGTGCGCCATTACTTCGGCGTCGGTTAGCGACGATCCAGCGACGGCAATCACATAGGCGCGGCCCACTTCGCCCCATCGGTCATCGGGGACGCCAACCACGGCGCATTCGGCAACGCCGGAAAGCTCGGCAATCGCGGCCTCCACCTCGGCGGGATAGACGTTTTCGCCGCCGGAAATGTACATGTCCTTTTTCCGGTCAACGATGGTGTAATAGCCATCCGCGTCGCGCATCGCGGCATCGCCGGTGCGGAACCAGCCATCGGCGAATGCCTGCGCCGTTAGCTCCGGCTGCCGCCAATAGCCCAATGCCACGCTGGGTCCGGAAAGCCACAATTCGCCTTGTGCGCCGTCGGGCACTTCCGCGCCATCATCATCCACAATCTTCGCCTGCATTGTCATCAATGGCAGGCCGCAGGTGCCCGCTTTGCCCAGCATTACGGGAAATTCAAACGGCGGCACGGCAAAGGCGCTGCCCACTTCCGACATGCCGAAGCCGTCGGAGATGCGGATGCCCGCACGGATAAGCCGTTCCGCCTGCGCGCGGGGATGCGGCGCGCCGCCGATCACCCAGACGGCGAGTTTTTGCAGTTTCTGCGCGTCGAATTCGGGCCGGTTCCACAAGGTCGCCGCCATTTGCGGGACGGAGAAATAATGCGTCACCGCCAGCATGGGGTCGACCATCCGCCCCAAGGTCTGCTCCGGATCGAACCCCTCGGAAATCCAAACCGCTCCGCCCGCGAACAGTGGCGTACGGGTCGCGGCCATCAGGCCCGCGGTGTGGAACAGAGGCATATCGCAGAGGAAAACGCTCGCCGGATTGACGGCATTTCCGTGAATCAAGTTGGTGCAGCCCCAAAAGATATTCCGTTCGGACAGCATCACGCCCTTGGGCCGCCCGCTGGTCCCGCTGGTGTAGAGGAGGGTCGATAGGTCATCGAACGCGCGGCGCGCGGCGGGCGGCGGCGCGGTGCCTTCGCTCCCCAACGCCAGCATTTCGGCAATATCGAGCGTGCGCGGCGCATTATCGGGCGCGGTCAACCCGTCTTGGCAGAACAAAATCGCCGGTTCCGCGTCGGCAATCAGCGCCTCTAACTCCGCCACCGCCAACCGCCAGTTGAGCGGCATAAACACCGCGCCCGCGCGAACACACGCAAGCTGCGCCATCACCATCTCGGCGTTGTTTTTGGACAGCGTCGCGACGCGCTCCCCTGACGCCGCGCCATATTCGCCGACCAGCCAGACGGCCAACCGGTCCACCGCCGCATCCAACGCGGCATAGCTCCACCGCCGTCCGCTTTTCAAATCACCCAATGCCAGTTGGTTTGGCATCGCGCGGGCATAGGTCGCGGTGGCGTCAAGGTGGATCATCGGCGGGGTCCTGTAACGGGGCGCACCACCTATCGCTTAATCTTGCTGGTATCGAAAGTGCCTAGCCCTGGTTTGAAACTTTTCTCATCCAAAAACTGCCGCGTTGCCTCTTTACGCGCCTCAACGCCGCCGAAGTTGTGCAACGCCTCTTGCGCGCGGATGAGATAATCTTCGGCATTGTCGTAGGTCATCTCCGTCATCCGCCGCACCGCCCATTTGGTCGCGCGCAGGGCATGGCCGTCCTTTGCCTTCAACGCATCGGCAATCGCGGAAACGCGCGCGTGGAGTTGGTCGGCGGGCACAGCTTCCGTCACCAATCCCTGCGCCTCGGCCTGCTTTCCAGTGAGGTTTTCGCCCATCATCGCATGATACATTGCTTTGCGCAAAGGCATCAAATCCGCGACCACTTTCGACGCGCCGCCGCCGGGCAATATGCCCCAGTTGATTTCGGAGAGGCCGAATTGCGATTCCTCGCTGGCAATCGCAATGTCGCACGCAAACAACGGGCCGTAGCCGCCGCCAAAGCACCAGCCATTGACCATGGCGATGGTGGGCTTCTCATACCAACGCAGCCGGTCCCACCAGCTATAGGCCTCACGCTGCGCCTTGCGGATCGCGCCCAGCCCTTGCGCCTCGGTTTCGCGGAAATATTCCTTCAAATCCATACCCGCCGACCAGGCATCGCCCTCGCCGGATAGCACCAG
This sequence comes from Sphingomonadaceae bacterium, assembly GCA_041739175.1. Taxonomy (GTDB): domain Bacteria; phylum Pseudomonadota; class Alphaproteobacteria; order Sphingomonadales; family Sphingomonadaceae; genus JBGSSR01. The sequence goes on along the minus strand of JBGSOJ010000360.1, from coordinate 3,098 downwards.
CACTTTCACTTCGTCGTTAAATTCCAAATCCTCAATCACGCGCTTCATTTGGCGGTTGAGTTTGGGCGACATGCAATTGCGTTTTTCGGGGCGGTTGAATTTCACCCACGCGACGCCGTCAATAATTTCAAAGGCAACGGTGTCTTGTTCAAGGCGGTCGGTCATGGGGGAATCTCCTAATGCGATTGTTGTTATAACTCATAACAATCCGCACTGTTATTGGCAATAGCAAACTATCGCGCTATCAATGGCGCATGGACGACCCTTTATTATCCCTCCCCGGCTATTCGCTCCGCCGCGCCGCCAATGCGATGATTGCCGAATTGGCGGAACGCCTCAGCGTTTTGGGGCTGCGCCATACCGAGGCATCGGCGATGATCCTCATCAACGCCAACACCGATTTAACCGCCAGCGCATTGGGCCGGATGCTGGATATTCAGCGGGCAAATATGGTGCCCTTGCTTGGCCGGTTGGAGGCGGCGGGGTTGGTGCATCGCGTCCCCCTCGACGGGAAAAGCCACGCACTGCATTTGACCGACGCGGGGAACGCAAAGCTGACGGAGGCGTTGGCAATAATACACGCGTTTGAGGCAGAACTCATCGCCCGCATCCCGGCGGCGCATCGGCAGCATTTCAAACCCGCACTTGATGCCCTATGGCATGAATAGCACACCGCACTTTCCTGCCCCATCCCCATAATGGAGAATCCCCATGGCCGATTTCGACCCCGCGAATAACTTGCCCGCTGGCTATGTCCCGCCCACCGTTTGGACGAACGACAGTGAAAATGGCGGCCGCTTCGCCAACATCAACCGTCCGGTCAGCGGGCCGACGCACGATGCCGCATTGCCGGTGGGCAAGCACCCGTTGCAACTGTACTCCATGGGCACGCCCAATGGGGTGAAGGTCACGATTCTGTTGGAGGAATTGCTCGCCGCTGGCGTGGCGGAGGCCGAATATGACGCATGGATGATCGACATCAGCAAAGGCGACCAATTCGGCAGCGGCTTTGTCGCCGTCAACCCGAACAGCAAAATCTCCGCAATGATGGACCACAGCGTCACGCCGCCGGTGCGCCTGTTTGAGACCGCCAGCATCCTTGTCTATCTGGCGGAGAAATTCGGCCATTTCCTGCCCACCGACACGCATAAGCGCGCCGAAACCTTCAACTGGATGATGTGGCAAATGGGCAGCGCGCCGTTTCTGGGCGGCGGTTTTGGGCATTTTTACGCTTATGCGCCGATGAAGATTGAATACGCCATCAACCGCTACGCGATGGAGGTGAAGCGGCAGATGCATGTGCTCGACACGCATTTGGCGGGCAATCAATGCATGGTCGGCGACACCTACACCATTGCCGATATGGCGATTTTCCCATGGTATGGCGCGCTGATGCGCGAACTATATAGCGCGCAGGAATTCCTGTCGGTGGCGGATTATCCCAATGTCGAACGTTGGACCGCGATGCTGGAGGCGCGTCCGGCTGTGCAGCGCGGGCAGATGGTCAACCGTTACTGGGGCGCGCCCGAATGCCAACTGCGCGAACGCCACGACGCGCGCGATTTCGATGAAAACACCGAGGATAAAGTGGAGGCGCGCGGCGGGCGGATGGCGTTCGACTAACGCCGCCCTTCCCGACGGAACGGACCGGGGGAACGCCATTGCTCCCTACGTTTTGGTTGCTATAGATAAATAGCGCGATCAAAAGGGGATAGGGCAATGTCATATGCCGACAAACCAAAGAAGGCCGAATCCCCGATAAAGTGGTTTTTCATCGGGGCATTTGCCCTGTCGCTTGGCGGAACGGTTTTGGCGGCAACAATCGGTGCCGCGATTGTGCAGATTCCCATTATCGGCTTAGTCGGCCTATTGTTCCTGCCCTTCCCCACATTATTCGTTTATACGTTTGTTACATTCTTCTTTTTCGCCGTGTGGCGGGCGATCTGGCCGAATAGCGCGCGGCCCGGCATCGGTGTTGCCATTGGCGTGGCGGCGGCGTTGGCCATTGGCTTTGTTGTGCCGACGGTCCTAAACCGCGATTTCAACCGGCAGCTTGCCCAATTTGAGCCAAGCGGGGAATGGAAGCCCGTCAAGCTAACCCCCGTTGACACAATGGCGCTGGTCACGGTGGCGGATAAGGACGCGAAACTGGTGTGCGACAGCTTCTGCCTCGCGCTGCTGCTTTCGGGGAAGGCGAAGGCGGTGCAGGTGTTGAACGCCGAGAATTTTGACGCGGTACAATCGCGGCAAATGCAGGGCAAGGCGTATCAACTCATTGCCGATTCTGACACCTGTTTGGCGTCGATGCCAGATACCTTTTCGGCGCGGTTGCGAAATCCGAGCGATGAAGTATTTAACAAACGCCGCCAACGCGACTTTCTTGTTGGTGACTTCTTGGATGACAAATTTGAAAGCGCCATTTTATCGTGCATGCGAACGACAGAAGTCGCTGGCCCACCCCGCGCCGATATGACTTTTGCGCAGTTTGAGGATGAGGACGTCCTGACGGGCGGGCATTACTATAAGCCAAAGCCCACTTTGGCGCGGCGGTTCACGGTTTGGGACAATCGAAACGGAGCGGCGACTGTCATGGATGCCAGCGACATATACGGCGCATATTATATCCGCCCTCTTTGGATTTGGCCCTATGCTGGCAATGCAGGGTCAGGCGGCTATTTCGCCCCCAGCCTTGCTAGGGGCCATCTCGAAAGAAACGGCCCAGACTATTTGCACGGCTATTGGGAGTGGATTGCGGGCGAGAAACGGCTTGCGGACGAAGCACTCGCCCGCTTACCAAACAACCAATAGCCCCTATAAATTCGCCGCGAACAGCGCCAGCATTCGGGCCCACGCCTTTTCCGCTTGCGCCTCATCATAAACGGGCGAATCGATGGTGCACCATCCATGTTGCGCGGGGTAGACCTCGATCTCCGCGAAACGTCCGGCGGCGTCAGCAGCGGCGCGGAGGGTATCCTTTGCTGCTGGGTCGCGCTCGTCGTCGTTTTGCGCAATCGCGACCAGCATCGCGGCGTTGAAGCAAGCGATCAACCGGTGCGGGCTGTCGGGCGCATCGGTGGCTAAGCCCCCGCCGTGGAAGC
>JBGSOJ010000330.1:0-4351 GCA_041739175.1 Sphingomonadaceae bacterium | reverse complement strand
AGCACCCAATGCGTGCTGGCGCCCAAGGCCTGCCCCTGCGCGCGGGCTTCGTTGGGGAAAATTTCGCTAATGAACACCCAAATCACCGCGCCTTGGCCAATCGCGTGCGCGGCGATGAAGGCGAAGATGAAGATGGGGACGAGCGCGAACTGCCCGCTCCAAAAGCCATATGCGACCATGAGCAACGAGCCGATATAGCCGAAACTGCCCACGGTCATCAGCCACTTTCGGCCCATCTTATCAATGAGCAGCATCCCGGCAATCGTGGCAATCAAATTGACGACACCAATGCCCGTGGTGGCGAGCAAGGCCGCGCTTTGCCCCTGCCCCGCGCTCTCAAAAATGCGCGGCGCGTAGTAGATAATGGCGTTGATGCCCGACACTTGGTTGAAAAACGCAATGGCAACCGCCAGCCCAATGACGCGCGTATATTTGGCGGAGAAGAAGGCGCTTAACGAAAGCCTTTTGTCCTCCCCCTCGCCCGACGCAATCGCCGTCAAGGTCGCCTCCGCGCCATCGGGGTCGGTTTGCATGAGGACGGCGCGCGCTTGCCCGACATCACCGCGCCGCGTGACCAGCCAGCGCGGGCTTTCGGGAATAATGAAACAGGCGGCAAGGTAAGCGAGCGCGGGCAACACCTCTGCGCCGAGCATCCAACGCCAGTCATTTTCACCCATCACGCCGAGGAGATAATTGGAAACGAAGGCCACCAATATGCCGATGACAATATTGGTTTGAAACAGCGCAACCAACCGCCCGCGCTGCGCCGCTGGCGCAATTTCCGCGATATAGGCGGGCGCCGCGACCGACGATGCACCGACGCCAAGGCCGCCGATGAAGCGGAAGATCATAAAACTATACGGATCCCATGCCAGCGCGCTGCCAATCGCGGACACGGCATAGAGCACGCCAATGACGATGAGCGTCGGCTTGCGCCCGTACCGATCGGACGGCCAACCGCCAAAAAGCGCGCCGATGACGGTGCCCCAAAGCGCGCTGGAAATGGCGAGGCCGTGCAATACAGCGTCCATATCCCACACCCGCTGCACCGCCTGCTCCGCGCCGGAAATGACCGCCGTGTCGAACCCGAACAGAAATCCGGCCAGCGCCGCAATCACCGCATATTGGAACGTCTTGCCCCGCATCGCACCCTCTCCCGATTGTTATGCAATCGATTGTAGAGCATGGGGCGGAGCCTATGGGGAGTGGGTTTACGTATGCGTGACGGCGCGGTCAGTCAGGTTGGCGCGTGAACCCGCGCGCTTACAATCGCGCCGATTACGCCTCCGCCGCCCATTCGCGCAGCATGTGTTTGGCGATTTGCAGTTGCAGGATCTGCGTCGTGCCCTCGTAAATCCGGTAAATGCGCGCGTCGCGGAAGAACCGTTCGGCATCATATTCGGCCAAATAGCCCGCGCCGCCGTAAATCTGCACCACGCGGTCCACGACGCGGCCGCACATTTCGCTGGCAAAGACTTTCGCAGCCGCCGCCTTGCGCAGGACATTTTCGCCCGCATCGGCGCGGCGCGCGGCATCCTCCAACATACATTCGGCGGCGTAGATTTCGATCTCGCTTTCGGCGAGCATTTGCTGAATCAGCTGGAAATTGGCGATCGGCTCACCAAACGCCTTACGCTCATTGGCATACCGCAAAGCGCTGTCGAGAGCACGGCGCGCGTATCCCGTCGCCGCCGACCCGACCGACAGCCGCCCATTATCGAGGCTTTTCATCGCAATGGCAAAGCCGCGTCCTTCCTCCCCGCCCAAAATCGCGTCGGCGGGAAGGTGCACATCCTCCATAATAATGTCGGCAATATGGCTGCCCGCCTGGCCCATTTTCTTGTCCGATTTGCCGACGGATACGCCGGGCGTATTCATCGGCACAATGAAGGCGGAGACGTGCGCATTCTTCGGCAATGCTTCCTTGCTGGTCCGCGCCATAATCAGCGCCATGTCGGCGTGCGGCGCGTTGGTGATGTAGCGTTTGGTGCCATTCAGCAGCCAGCCATTGCCCGACTTCACCGCCATAGTCTGCATCGCGGCGGAATCGGACCCCGACCCCGGCTCAGTCAGGCCAAAGCAACCGATCTCTCCGGCGGCCAAACGCGGCAGCCACTCGGCCTTTTGCGCCTCGGTCCCGCCGTTTTTGAATGCCGAACACAACATGCCGACATTGATCGAGGCAAGCGAGCGATAGGCAGGCATTGCGTAGCTAAATTCCCGCATTGTGCGGATATATTGCGACACATTCATGCCCGCGCCGCCATATTCTTCGGGCATGGTCAGCCCAAACAGGCCCATATCGCGCAATTCCGCGACGATGGCATCGGGGATACGGTCGCTTTCCAATATCTCCCGTTCCGCCGGGATCAGGCGCTCCCGAACATAGCGGCGCAGTTGGTCGATAAACTGGTCGAAAACATCCTGATCCATGGGCGTCGAGTTCCTTGGAGTTACGGGTTAGGCCGGGGTCAGCGCGATGTTGACGATGTGCGCCTGCATATAGGCATGCAGGCCCTCATCGCCGCCTTCGCGGCCAACGCCCGACTGCTTCGACCCGCCAAAGGGCACATCGAAGGGGAGGTCGAGATGCTTGTTCACCCACACGGTGCCCGAATCCACTTTCATCGCCACGGCGGCTCCGGCATCGACATCGTTCGACCAGATTGTACCGCCAAGGCCATAGTCATTGTCATTGGCGCGCGCGATGGCGTCGTCAATGTCGGCGAATTTCATAATCGGAAGCACGGGGCCGAATTGCTCCTCCTGCACCAGCTTCGTATCGTCGGCGATGTCCTTCACAATCGTTGGCGCAATGAAGTATCCGTCGCGGTCCAATGGCTTGCCACCCGCAAGCACATTGCCGTTGGCGTTGGCGTCATCCAAAAAGCCGCAGACTTTGTCGAACTGCATCTTGTTCTGCACCGGGCCGATTTGCGTGCCCTGGTTCATGCCATCGTCGACCACGGCGTTTTCGGCCAAAGTCGCCAATTCGCTGCACAATTCGTCGTAGATCGATTCATGTGCGTAGACGCGCTTAATCGCTAGGCAGATTTGGCCGGAATTGGTCATCGCGCCGGTAAAGATTTTCGGCGCGACTTCCTTCGGATCGACATCGCCCATCACAATCGCGGCGTCATTGCCGCCCAGTTCCAGCGTGATACGCTTCAGCGCGTCGGCACCGGCGGCGAAAATCTTCCGCCCCGTGCCGGTGGAGCCGGTAAAGCTGACCTTCGCCACATCGGGGTGGCTGGACAATTGCCCGCCCAGATCGTTGTTGTCGATCACCATGTTCAGCACGCCCGCGGGGAAAATATCGCAGGCAAGCTCCGCAATGCGCAGCGCGCACATCGGCGTGGTCGGCGCGGGCTTTGCGACGACCGTGTTGCCGGTTATCAGCGCTGGCCCCAATTTTTGGGTGACCATCAGGAACGGATAGTTCCACGGCGTAATTGCCGCGACCACGCCCAACGGCGTGCGGTGCTCGACAATGCGGACATTGTCGGCTTCTTTCAGGATCACTGGCTCCATCCGCTGTGCCGCGTAATGGCGCAGTTGGAAAATGCCGCCCATGATTTCGCCCGCCGCTTGTTTCATCGGCTTGCCCTGCTCCTGCACCATCAGGCGGGTAAAGTCGTCCTTTTCCGCCTCAATCGCATCGGCAAGTTTGCTCATATATTCGCCGCGTTCGGCCCAGCTTAGCGCCGCCCAAGCCGGGGCCGCCGCCTTTGCCGCCGCGATGGCTTCCTCCATTTGGTTCGCATCGGCGCGCGAAATGGTGGCGAAGGTTTGGCCCGTCGCGGGGTTAATCACATCAAGCGTATGCGCGCCGTCGACCATTGCGCCATTGATTAGCATTTTGCCGGAAACCATGTTCACTTCTCCTAGAGTTGGCCCTTTCGTGGACCTTGGTGGTGTTGCAGCCCACGGTTGCGAAGGGCCGATGGAATCGTTAGGTCGTAAAAATCGCTATGAAGCATAATAAAAGGCCTGCGCGTGCATTTTGCAATGGCTAAATGCATTTGCCGCGCAATGTGGCCCCAGCGAAAGCGCCGCGCCGCCTTGATACCACGACTAGCTGAGCGCCAATACGCTGGTCAACACAATGCGCACCAATTCCGCTTGGCCGCGCGCGCCGGTTTTGGCGTAGATTTTCTTGCTATAGTTGCGCGCGGTTTCGACCGTCAGGCCCAGCGCGGCGGCGGCCTCCGATATGCTGCTGGCTTGGGCCAGCATCCACGCCAGTCGCGCTTCGCTTGGCAACAGGCCGAATAATTCGACCAATTGATCGCACCGGTCCGCCTCGCTGCGCCGGTCGCCGCTGACATAGACCACCGCCGCCGCATTGGGC
>JBGSOJ010000259.1:0-3237 GCA_041739175.1 Sphingomonadaceae bacterium | reverse complement strand
GCGGCGCTGTCGGGCGATGTGAACTTTACGGGCGGCCTGCCCAAGCAAACACGGTTGGCACAGCTTGGCCTTATGACGCTTGCGGATACGCCCGAGGTCGCGGTCGAATTCATCCGCAGCGATGCGCCGCCTGCGGGGCTTGAGGGGTTGGCCATCCCAGCCGTTGCGTCCGCGATTGGCAATGCCGTGTTCAGCGCAACGGGCCAGCGGCGCTGGCGACTTCCGCTTCGATAGATCGGCGCGGATGAAAATGGCCATTGGCGTAACGACCATGTCGGTTATTCGGCAAAAGTGTAACACATCTCCTTGCTAATCCCCGCCCGCCGACGCATATCGGCGGCATGAACCTTCCCGCCGATCACCCACCCGTTGCCACGCCCAGAATCGGCGTGTTGCTTGTCAATTTGGGCACGCCCGAGGCCCCCGATACGCCATCGGTAAAACGCTATCTGGCGGAATTTCTGTCCGATAAGCGCGTGGTCGAAATCCCCGCCATCGTGTGGCAGCCGATCCTGCGCGGCTATATCCTGAACACTCGCCCGAAAATATCCGCCGCGGCCTATGCCAAGGTGTGGAGTGACGATGGCTCCCCGCTGGCGGCGATTACCAAACGGCAAACGGCGGCGCTCGCGGCCCGGCTTCCGCAAGCTGACGTGCGCTATGCCATGCGTTATGGCAAGCCGTCGATCCACGATGTGATGACCGCGATGCAGGCGGAGGGCTGCACGCGCATCCTTATCGCCCCGCTCTATCCGCAATATTCGGGCGCGACCAATGCGACGGTGATTGATAAAGCCGCCGAAGCGCTGGCCGAGATGCGCTGGCAGCCCGCAATCCGCACATTGCCGCCTTATTATGACGACCCCGCCTATATCAACGCGCTGGCAAGCGAGTTGGAGGCGGGTCTGGCTGGCCTGGATTTTCAACCCGAACGCATCCTTATCAGCTTTCATGGGATGCCGGAGCGGACATTGACATTGGGCGATCCCTATCACTGCCATTGCATGAAAACCGCGCGGTTGTTGTCGGAGCAGACGGGGCGCGCGCTGACCGTGACGTTCCAATCGCGCTTTGGCCGCGCCAAGTGGCTGGAACCGGCGACCGACACCACTTTGGAGGAACTCGGCCACGCTGGCGTGCGCAAAATCGCCATTTTCGCGCCGGGCTTTTCGGCCGATTGCCTCGAAACACTGGAAGAACTCGCCATTCAGGGTGAGGAGCAATTCGAGGAAGCAGGCGGCACGCATTACGCCTATCTCCCATGCCTCAACGATGGCGCGGCGGGGATGGACATGATGGAACATATCGTCCGCCGCGAGCTTGGCGGTTGGCTGTAATTCGATAGTTATTAGACTAAATATCCCAAATTTTGGCCATTTTGCGGCTTGTCTCCCCGCGCCACCTGCCATAGCCTTACGCCAAGGTGCAAAAAGCACCGCGTAACTGTGGAAGAGGATGGCATATGAAAATAGCAGTGGTAACCGGCGGCACGCGCGGCATTGGTGAGGCAATCTCAATCAAATTGAAAGAGGCAGGCCGCTTGGTCATCGCCTCTTACGCGGGCAATGATGAGGCCGCGCAAGCGTTCAAAGCACGCACAGGTATAGAGGTGCGCAAATGGGACGTCGGCGTCCACGACCACTGCATTGAGGCTTGCGCGCAAATTGAGCGCGACTTTGGACCCATTGACATCATGGTCAACAACGCCGGGATCACCCGCGATGCCACGATGGTCAAAATGACGTATGAGCAATGGGAAGAAGTCATCCGCGTTGACCTCTCCGGCTGTTTCAGCATGGCAAAGGCCGTGTTCGCCGGAATGCGCGAGCGCAAATGGGGGCGGATTGTCAATGTCGGCTCGGTCAATGGGCAGGGCGGGCAAATTGGCCAAGTCAACTACGCCGCCGCCAAATCGGGCATCCATGGCTTTACCAAATCGTTGGCCATGGAGGGCGCAAAGCATGGCGTTACCGCCAATGCCATTGCGCCCGGCTATATCGCCACCGAAATGCTATCGAGCATTCCAGAAACGGTGATGGAAAAAATCGTCGCGCAAATCCCTGTCGGGCGGTTAGGCGAAGCCGAAGAAATCGCGCGCGGCGTCGAATTTTTGACCAGCGATGATGCGGGCTTTGTTACGGGCTCGACTTTAAGCATCAATGGCGGGATGCATATGTATTAAGGCAATAGGGGGCGACGATTTAGCCGCCGCCTCCCTTTCCCATCAATCAACCCAATAGCCGACAACCCTCCATTGCCCATCCTCTTGCACGAGGGTCAGCGTTTCGACGGCGTCGGGCTTCGCCGAAAAATTGGTCTGGAATTTCACCATTTGATAGCCCATTGGCGGGGCGGGGACAAATTCTTCCGATAGCAAGCGGCGGCCAGTGTCGGCCCCGCCACGCGCAGAAACTTCAACCACGTCGCGTGATCCGACGGTACCGAAGCTGGGTTGCGTTTCGCTGGCCACTTTGGTCCAAACCTCAAAGCTGTTCAAATCTTTGAAGGATTGCCCTGTGGCGGCCCAACTGCCTGCCCAGTCGCGGGCATCGACCAACGCCAGCCATTGCTTTGCGGCGGTGACGACGTCGCTGTCTTGCGCCGGGTTGGTGACAGCCGCAGATTGAGGGGGCCGTGCGGCATCGGGTGATGCGGCCACAAGCGCGATGAGTGATAAGATGATGGACATAAAAACGATAACTCCGATTGTCATGGGGAGGGACATCCTCCATCCACGGCCGTTTGGCGGCATGACTTGGGTTATCGTGTCGGGGGCCGCGGGCGCATCCCCCAAATCTTTGTCCCCTAAATTTTCGGGGGCTGTGGCGGTGCCTTCGCCCTCGCGTTCATGCAAAAGGCGCGCGGCCTCCCGGCTGCTGGAAACTGCCAATTTCTGCCGCGCATTGCGCAATCGCTCGTTGACCGTGTGCACCGACAGGTCAAAATGCCGCGCAATGCTTTTGCTGTCATAGCCCCGCACCAGCAGGCGCAAGGTTTCCTTTTCTTTATCGGTGAGGGCATCGGTTGGGTGCGTCATAGCGGCGAGCCTAAGCCGCGCCGCGCCGGCAAGCCACCCCAAAAAAGTCGTAGGTGCGCATCGGATAGCGGTTATAAGAGGCCATGCCCGCGCCGCTTTCCACGCCTTTCCACCCGCCCGTTAAGCGTTCAATAACGATCAACGGTCATCAGACGTCGATCAGTCTGGAGCCTTTATTCTGGGACATGCTGCGCGCCGCT
>JBGSOJ010000257.1:0-2251 GCA_041739175.1 Sphingomonadaceae bacterium | reverse complement strand
CCGATCTCCTATCAAATTTCGCACATGGACCGGGATTGCGGCGGCCGCGCTGACAATCCTTCCGGCCGGCGTCATGCTGTTGACCCCAGTCAGCCCTGCTTCGGCACAAACAACGGGCGAGGTTACCGTCCTGTCAATTGGCCGCGGTAAGCAGATCAATCTGCCTGAGGCCGTGACCGATGTCTTTATCGCCAATCCGGCGGTTGCCGATGTCGATGTCAAAAGCCCACGGCAATTGTATATCTTTGGCACGGGGCAAGGCGAGACCACGGTTTATGCAACCAATGCCCAGGGTCGCACGGTTTACACCGCGACCATTCGCGTTGGCGGCAATATCGATTCGATCGACCAAATGCTCTCGCTCACCATGCCCGACGCCAAAATCAGCGTTTCGACGATGAACGGTATCGTGCTGTTGACCGGAACCGTGCAAAACCCCGACGATGCCGCCGAGGCGCAAGAGTTGGTGGAGACATTTGTCGGCGAAAAGACAAAGGTTGTCTCGCGCCTGAAAATTGCCACGCCATTGCAGGTTAACCTGCGCGTTCGCTTTGCTGAAGTGAACCGCAATCTGGCGAAGGAAATCGGGTCCAATTTGGCTACCCGCGACCAATCGTCTGGCTTTCAATTTGGTGCGATTCGTGGACGCAATAATGCGGTGAATATTACCGATGCCGATGTCTCTGACCTGCCGGTGCTCGATGCGTCGAGCCTGTATGGCCTGCCTGCGGGCACCATCAGCCTGCCATTCGACCCGGTAAAGGGTCAGTTTGTGGGCGGCGGCACTGACTTTAAATTCACCCCCAACAATCCGGCCAGCATGTTGACCTTCGCCGCCAGCCTGTTCGGCTTGGATGTCGGCGCGGCATTCGACCTCAGTGAAAAAATGGGCCTGACGGTTATGCTGGCAGAACCTAATTTGACTGTGTCGTCGGGGTCAACTGGCGAGTTTCTGGCCGGCGGCGAAGTGCCGATTCCGGTAAGCCAAGGGCTTGGCCAGGTGACGGTGGAGTACAAACCCTATGGGGTGTCGTTGGAGTATACGCCAACAGTGCTGTCGAATGGCCGGATAAGCCTTCGCCTGCGGCCCGAAGTTTCGGATATTTCGACCGCCAACGCAGTCGTCGTCAACGGCTTTTCGGTGCCGGGTATCACCACCCGCCGCGTCGAAACGACGGTGGAATTGGGCAGTGGGCAAAGCTTTATGATCGCTGGATTGTTGAGCAACACCTCAAACAGCATCGTCGACAAAATCCCCGGCGCGGGCGACATTCCGATTTTGGGCAATCTGTTCAAATCGAATCAATGGCGCCGGAATGAGACGGAATTGGTCATCATTGTAACGCCGTATTTGGTACGGCCGGTTAGCGACAGCGAAATCAAGCTGCCCACCGATGGCTATAACGCGCCCAGCGATTTGGACCGCTTATTGTTCAACCGCAACTCCGATGGCGATAGCGGTGCAAGTCGCCCGATGCCGCGGTCGGAAAACACCACCAGCTATACGCCGGCAACGCCGGGCTTCATCGGGGCGGCCAATGCGCCCGCTGCAGCGCCCGCACCTGCCACGAAGGGCAAAGCGGCCAAAAAGAAGAAACCCGCCAAAGGATCATCCACCCCCGGCTTCAGCTTCGAATAGGCACGCCCACCGGCCGATCGCGGCCAAAGGAGAATGAATATGCGTAAAATCGCCATTGCCCTCGTCATCGGAACCGCCGTCTCGCTCTCGGCTTGCGGTACGAAGAATATGAACCGTTCGGTCAACTCCGTGCATCAGCCGGTGGTTGAACGCGCGCAATATGCCATCGATTTGAACCTTGATCCGCGCCAGGGCATCCTTCCGCAAGAATTGCAGCGTCTGGAGCAGTGGATGGGGATGATGGAGGTCGGCTACGGCGACCGCATCGCGCTCGATTTCGGTACCGGCTATGGCAATAAGGCCGCCGAGGATTCGATTGGCCGCGTGGCTGCGCGGCGTGGGCTTTTGGTTTCGGATTACGCGCCTGTCACACCGCAGGCGTTTGCGCCCGGCACCGTGCGCGTTGTTGTCACCCGCTCCACCGCGACTGTTCCTGGCTGCCCCGATTGGAGCCGCAAGAGCGAAAGCGAATTTTGGGGTGCATCGCACAGCAATTATGGCTGCGCCACCAACAGCAATATGGCCGCGATGGTCGCTGATCCTGAGGATCTGGTCCGCGGCCGCGACGCCGAGGGTTCCAACACACGCGCAGGCGTGCGCGCGGTGAAGGAA
>JBGSOJ010000245.1:0-2371 GCA_041739175.1 Sphingomonadaceae bacterium | reverse complement strand
GCCGAATTGCTGGCGTTGCGGGAAGCGGCAGCTGCTGCGCCTGACGATTTCCAAGCGCGTTTCGACCTTGCCGTTGCCGAAATGGCGGAAGGCAATCGCGATGCCGCCGCCGATGCGTTGTTGGCGATCATTACCGCCGACAAGGATTGGAATGAGGGCGCGGCGCGCGCCAAATTGCTCGCGATTTTTGAGACTATCGGCATTTCCGACCCCTGGGTAGCGGCCACCCGCCGCCGCCTTTCCGCTGCCTTATTTGGATAACCCCATGAACCTTCGCCGCATTGCCCTTTTCCCGTTGCCCGGTGCAATCCTGTTTCCCGGGATGCAATTGCCGCTGCATATTTTTGAGCCGCGCTACCGCGCAATGGTGGCTGAGGCGATGGCGCGCGATCAACGCATTGGCATGATCCAGCCCAGCGGCCCGCCCGAAACACCGGATGCACCGCCGCCGCTTTTCCAAATCGGCTGCGTCGGGCGGATGGCGAATATTGAGGCGATGGAGGACGGGCGATTCAACCTGATGCTGGAGGGCGTTGCGCGGTTTAATATCGTGCGCGAATTGGAAGTCGGCACGCCTTTCCGGCAGGCCGAGGTCGAATTTTGGGACGAACCGGCGGAGGACGAAAGCCTGGCCGCCATCCAACGCGCCGCGGTGGAGCAGGAATCGCGCGCCTATGCCGAAGCCTTGGGCTATAGCGTCGATTGGGACGGGGTGCAGCAGTTGGATGACACCAACCTTGTCAACGCCATTGCCCAAATCGCGCCGTTCGATGTTGCGGCAAAGCAGGCTCTCTTGGAAACCCGCGCCTTGGCGGAGCGGGCGGAACTATTGTGCCAGCTGCTCAGCTTCTTTTCGCGGCAATCGGATGGCGATGAGCGGCCGACGTTGCAGTGATTTTCTAGCCGGGACTTAAAACACCAAATCGGCCACGGCGTCCTGTATTCGCCGCGCGGCCTCCCGCAAGACATCGCGCGATACGGCATAGCTGATCCGGAAGGCGTCCGCATGGCCAAACGCGCTGCCCGCCACGGCGGCGACGCGGGCGCGGCCCAGCAGATAATCGCACAACGCCCAATCGTCGGCAATCACGCCGCCGTCGGGCTTGGTCGCCCCCATCAGGCCGCTGGCATCGGCAAAGGCATAGAATGCGCCATCAGGCTTAGGGCAGCTAAGTCCCGGCGTATCGTTCAGCATCGCCACAATCAAATCGCGCCGGTCACGGAACTTGACATTATGCTCGGCCAGATGATCCTGCGGCCCGTTGAGAGCCGCGACCGCCGCCGCCTGCGCGATGGAGCATGGATTGCCGCTGCTTTGCGATTGCAATTTCGCCATGGCTCTTATGAGCCACTCCGGCCCGCCGGCAAAACCGATCCGCCATCCGGTCATCGCGTGCGCTTTCGACACGCCATTAAGCGTGAGCGTGCGGTCCTTTAACGCCGGCATGACCTCGGCCATGGTCGCATAAGGTTCGGCGCGGAACCAGATATGTTCGTACATATCATCGCTGAGCACCATCACTTGTGGATGGGCAAGCAGGACCTCGCCCAAGGCGCGGAGTTGCGCGGCGTCATAGCCCGCACCCGATGGGTTGCCGGGGTTGTTCAGGATAAGCCAGCGCGTGCGTGGCGAAATCGCGTTCGCCAATTGCTCGGGCGTGATGCGGTATCCTTGGCCGCTGCTCGTCGGCAGGATGACCGGAACGCCATCGGCGTAGCGCACAATATCGGGATAGCTGACCCAATAAGGCGCGGGGATTAGGACGTCTTCGCCCGGCTTTAATGTCGCAACCAGCGCGTTGAACAACACCTGTTTCCCGCCCGCGCCGATGCTGATTTCGGAGAGCGCGTAGGTGAGATTGTTATCGCGCCGAAACTTGTCCGCCACCGCTTGTTTCAATGCGGGCGTGCCATCGACATCGGTGTAGCGCGTCTCGCCCGCCTGCATTGCGCGAAAGGCGGCGTCGATGACATGCGGCTGCGTCGGGAAATCCGGCTCGCCCGCCGAAAGCCCAATGACATCCACACCCGCACGGCGCAGTTCACCCACCCGCTGCGTCATCGCAAGCGTCGGGGAGGGGGCAAAACGCTCCAATGCGGGGGAGAGGCGGTTCATAGTGCGGCTTTCTTTCGTCAGAGGCCCGCTTTTCCATCCGGCCTGCCACGACATATAATTTCAGTGGGCGGCCGGGTGGGGGAGCGGGCCGGTGCGGTATCCCGAAACGACAGTTTTGGGTCAAGACAAAAGCCGCGCAGGCATCAACCCGCGCAGGCTGTTGCCAAGGAAGAACCCACCCGCCAGATCAGCGGGCGTCAACGACGCCTCCAATGCGCGGCCCTCGGCCAGCAATTCGGCGCGCAGCACACCGGG
>JBGSOJ010000238.1:0-3957 GCA_041739175.1 Sphingomonadaceae bacterium | reverse complement strand
CAGCAGCAGCTTCGGCAGCCGCGGCCTTCTCGGCCTCAGCAGCTTCGGCGGCGGCGATTTTCTCGGCTTCCGCAGCGGCGGCGGCGGCTTCAGCGGCTTCCTTCGCTTCTACTTCTTTCGATGCCTTTTCTTCGGCGCGTTCTTTCGCTTTCTCGCCGGGCTCACCCTTTTTCAAGTTGGTGCGCGCGGTGCGCTCCAGAACACCGGCAGCGTCAAGGAAACGGGCAACGCGGTCGCTGGGTTGTGCGCCAACCGACAACCAGTGCTTCGCACGCTCGGTGTCCAAGGTCACGCGGTCGGGGCTGTCCTTTGCGAGCAATGGATTGTAGCTGCCGATACGCTCAATAAACGCACCGTCCCGCGACGAGCGCGAGTCCGCAACAACGATTTTATAATAGGGACGCTTTTTCGAACCACCACGCGAGAGACGCATTGATACTGCCATAAAACTAACCTTACCTTTCTGAACAAATACTTTGAGTTTACTGTAATTCTAACGCTTCTTAATCAAATTGGCGATATCGGGGGGAAGGCCCGCTTGGCCGCCCGGCCCGCCGAGCAGATTGCCCATATCGGGCATACCGCCACCGGGACCGCCGCCTAAGCCGCCCATTCCGCCCCCGCCGCCAAACATCGCGGCAAGGCCTTTCAGGCCGCCCATTTTCTTGATCTTCTTCATGGCCTTGGCCATTTCCATGTGCATTTTAAGAAGCTTGTTCACCTCCTGCACCGTGGTGCCCGACCCCTTCGCCACGCGGATTTTGCGTTTCGCGTTGAGGAGTTGCGGTTTTTTCCGTTCCAATTTCGTCATCGACCCGATGATGGCGTCCATGTGGACCAGAACCTTATCATCCATCCCCGATTGCGCCATCGCCGCCTTGGCTTTCTTAAGGCCCGGCATCATGCCCGCCAACGCGCCCAAGCCGCCCATGCTCTGCATCTGCCGCAATTGTGCGCGCAGATCGTCCATGTCGAACTCGCCCTTTTCCATTTGGGCGGCAAGGCGTTCGGCCTCCTCCACCTGCACGGATTCGGCGGCGCGTTCGACCAGGCTGACGACGTCGCCCATGCCAAGGATGCGGCCCGCGACGCGTTCGGGATGGAACAGCTCCAGAGCGTCCATTTTCTCACCGACGCCGACGAATTTGATTGGCTTGCCCGTCACCGCACGCATCGACAGCGCCGCACCGCCGCGCGCATCGCCGTCCATACGGGTAAGCACAACACCGGTCAGCGGCACCTCTGCGCCGAAATTCTGCGCGACATTGACGGCATCTTGGCCGGTCAAGCTGTCCACGACCAGCAGGATTTCCTTCGGCGCGGTCGCATCCGCCACCGCCTTCATCTCCGCCATCAACGCTTCATCGATGCTGAGCCGGCCGGCGGTGTCGAGGATGAGGACATCCATGCCTTGCAGTTTGGCGGCCTGCATCGCGCGCTTGGCAATCTCAACCGGCTGCTGCCCCGCGATGATGGGGAGCGTCGCCACATCGACCTGCCCGCCCAACGTCGCCAATTGCTCCTGCGCCGCCGGACGGTTGACGTCGAGAGACGCCATCATGACCTTCTTACGGTCCTTATCTTTCAGGCGTTTGGCGATTTTCGCGGTGCTGGTCGTCTTACCCGACCCTTGCAGGCCGACCATCATAATCACGACCGGCGGGACAGCGGCGAGGTCCAATTCCACCGCCTCCGCGCCCAGCATGTCGACCAGGCCGTCGTTGACGATTTTGACAACCTGCTGCCCCGGCGTGACCGAGCGGAGGACCTGCGCGCCGATGGCCTTTTCGGTGATGGAGTCGATAAAATCGCGCACCACGGGCAGCGCCACGTCCGCCTCCAGCAGCGCAATGCGCACCTCCCGCATCGCTTCGCGCACGTCCGATTCGGACAACGCGCCACGGCCGCGCAGACGGTCGAATACGCCGGAAAGACGATCGCTCAACTTGTCAAACATGGCCTTGCTCCTTACGCATTCGCGTGCCCAAAGGGGGCGGAAAACCGACGGTTTGGACACATAACGGCAAAAAAGCCGGTGGACGAAACCTCGTCAACCAGCCGTATATTTGGCGTGCCTTTATGTGGCCAATGATGGGTAGATTTTGGCAGGCGAGCCGCCGAAATCTGCCGGTGCCTTAGCGGGGGTAGGCCAAGAACGCAAGAGGAATGGGCGCGTATAGCCTCTGCCCACCCCCAACCCCTCCCGCAGGCGGGAGGGGAGAGTAACGCATCATCCCCTACCGCTTGCGGGAGGGGCAGTGAGACTTAGCCCGAACGGGCTTAGTCGCAACGGGGTGGGCCGATGGCTTAAGCGGAACAGGGTTCACGCGGAGACGCGGAGACGCGGAGACGCGGAGGATGTCCTTCTCCCAAGTGGGAGAAGGATAGGCAGGCTTAGGGGTGCAACCCCTTAGCCGGACTTGGATGAGGGTGTCCCCCTTCGGCGTCACAACCCCCTCACCCAGCTTCGCCTAAGCAACAAATTGCCAAGGCTACACAACCCTCTCCGCTCCTGAGCGAAGTCGAAGGGGGAGAGGGAAGAAGAATCTCCGCGCCTCCGCGAGTCCTGAGCGAAGTCGAAGGGGCGTGAACCCATCACCCCCTCCCCGCCCAGCGCAAAGGCCAAGCGGGCCGAGCGGGGCCAAGCGCGCGCCAAAGCCCAAGCGGACGGCGTTTGACGCATTGGGTTGGGGTGCTATGGTGGGGGTGGTATGGTCGGGGGCATCATAGGGTTGGCTGAGCTACTATGCTCTACAACTAAATTATTGAGCAAGCGGGGTATATATATGCCGTCAGGTTATTCGTCTGATGCAAATTTGCCAGAAGGTTTCATTTTTCCAGCCAAATATCTGGAATTTATGGCGAGTGATCCACATCCTACTATTGGCGCTTGGCATTTTTTTTCGAAATATCCTGAGGACTCGTTGATATGGTTCAACGAACTGAGGCGGCTATATCCAACTCGTTCATTGATTCCATTCGCTCGTATTGGCGGCATGGATGATGTTGCTTGTTTCGACGCTTCGGTTAAAACGGACGACCCAGTAGTGCATTATGTTCATGCATATGCTTCCGCCGGCTGGGAAGATTACGGAAATGTCAAAAATTTTGAAGAATGGCTGCGTTTAGAAACGGAAAGATATACCGATTGGAACGAAGATGACGGCGTCTATCCCGATTAATCCAACGGCTTTAAGCAAAGCCGTGTCGCACGCGTTGCGTCATGAGCCATGGCTCTATGAACTTGAATTGGATGCGGAGGGGTGGACATCCGTCGACCATCTATTGGCGGCCCTACGAAGCGCCAACCCCGCATGGTCAGGCTTGGCTGTCGCGGACTTAGAGCATATGATCGCACAGTCGGAAAAAAAGCGGCATGAACTTCGCGATGGTAAAATTCGTGCCTTTTATGGGCATTCGACCCCGCAAAAATTGGAACTGAAGCCCGCTGTTCCTCCCTCAATTTTCTATCACGGCACATCCCCCGAAGCCGTAACGACGATTTTGCGCGAAGGTTTACTGCCGATGGGTCGCCAATATGTGCATTTATCCGCCGACACTCTTACGGCGACCAAAGTCGGTGAGCGCAAAGCGAAGGCTGCGGTCATTTTATGTGTTAACGCTACCGCCGCACATGCCGATGGCATAGCGTTTTACCACGGTAATGAAATGGTGTGGCTAGCCAATCACGTTCCTCCCGAGTTCTTAAGCGACGGCTAATAAGCCCTCCTATCCAAAACAAACCACCCTCGCGGACGGCGTTTGACGCGGTGGGTTAAAGCGTCGATGACACGGTCACTGCAAATCCGTCGGGCCAGCCATAGCCGGACCGTCCGGCCTGTCTCAGGGATTCTGCGCCACCGGCGCCACCACTGGTGACGCCACTGGCGGCTTTGCGGGCGGCGGCAGGGGGGCCAGCGATGATCGGATCGGCAGGTTCGCGGTCAGCGCATAGTC
>JBGSOJ010000227.1:0-3189 GCA_041739175.1 Sphingomonadaceae bacterium | reverse complement strand
CGCCGCGACCCGCGCTGCTGTTTCCCGCGCGCTCGACCGCCCGCCGCCGCGATAGTCGCGCACGCCATATTTGGCGTCATAGGCATAATCGGCATGGCCAGGACGATAGCGTTTGGCGATGTCGCCATAGTCTTTGCTGCGTTGGTCGGTGTTTTCGATCATCAGGCTAATCGGCGTGCCAGTCGTCCGCCCCTCAAACACGCCGGACAGAATACGGACCTCATCCGCCTCCCGCCGTTGAGTCGTAAACTTGTTCTGCCCCGGTTTGCGCTTGTCGAGAAACGGTTGAATGTCGGCTTCGGACAGCGCAATCCCCGGCGGGCAACCATCCACCACCACACCCAGCGCAGGGCCGTGCGACTCCCCCCAAGTGGTGAAACGAAATACGCGGCCGAAGCTGTTGAAACTCATGCCGCGCGCGTCGCCACGTCGCCAAAGCCCACAAGCAGGCTTTCAATCGCAATATCTTCGTCCAACGTTTCCCAATGGATACCGCTTGGCGAGAGGAAAAAATCAATCCGCGCCTCCGCCGAACCATTCAACAAGCGCGGGAACCAATCAAGCGGCACACCCAAGGTGCGTCCGTCCTTTAACGACACCCAAAAGTTCGTGTCGTCGAAGCGGACCTCGACCGGTTCAGGCAAAAAATGATTTCCACGCATCGTCTATTTCCTGTTGGCGGCGCGCCACAATGTTGAGGATTGCACGCAACTCTTTGGGCTTCATCCCGCGATTATAGCTGACCGTCAATTCTGGATACAGCCAAATCTTACAGTCGGCACCGGCGCGAGCGACATGGATGTGCACCGGCTCCAACGGGTCGCCTTCCGATGAATAAAAATGGAAGCGAAAGCCAGCCTCTTTAAAAACAACTGGCATCCCCCTCAACTCAACGCAATATCCGGCGCATCTTCCTGTTTCATGCCGACAACATGGTAGCCGCCATCAACATGGTGCACCTCTCCGGTCACCCCGCTCGACAGGTCGCTTAGGAAATACAGGCCCGACCCGCCGACATCATCAATGGTAACGTTCCGGCGGAGCGGCGAATTCAGCTCATTCCATTTCAGGATATAGCGGAAATCGCCAATGCCGCTGGCGGCCAGGGTCTTAATCGGACCCGCCGAAATCGCGTTCACGCGGATATTCTCCGGCCCCAGATCATTGGCGAGATAGCGCACCGATGCGTCCAACGCCGCCTTTGCCACGCCCATGACGTTATAATGCGGCACGACCTTCTCACTGCCATAATAGGTCAGGGTCAGGATCGAACCGCCACCCGCCGCGTTCATGAGTGGCCGCGCACGCTTTGTCACCGCGACCAGGGAATAGGCCGAAATATTCATCGTCATCAGAAAGTTATCAAGGCTGGTATCGACATATTTGCCGCGCAATTCGTTCTTGTCGCTGAACCCAATCGCGTGGACGAGGAAATCGAGCTTTTCCCACCGCGCCTCAATCGCCGCGAAGGCGGCATCGATGCTGTCCATGCTCGATACGTCGCAATCGATCAGGAAATCGCTGCCGACCTCCGCCGCCAACGGGCCGACGCGCTTTTTCAAGGCATCGCCCATATAGCTGAACGCCATCTCGGCGCCCTGCGCGTGCAAAGCCTTAGCAATGCCCCAGGCCAAAGATTTATCGTTCGCCAATCCCATAATCAGGCCGCGCTTGCCTGCCATTAATCCGGTCATAATCATGCGCCCTTTCGCGTGTTTGTGCGCTCGGCCAAGCCGCGCGCCCTCTATTGCGCGGCCTCCACCGCAGCCTCCGCCGCCGCATCCTCGTTTGACAAAGCAGCATTTAATTGTGCCCCTGTAACCATTCCAAGGCCAATGATATAGAAGAAAATGAGTGCGATCACGGCGCCCGCAAGCGAGCCGTAGGTCAAATCATAATGCGCGACATTGGACAAAAACAGCGGCAACAATGCTGTTGCGCCCAACCACCATGTGCTGACCAGCACCGCGCCCGGCCATTTCGGGCAATCGGGCCGACGATAGCGCGATGGCGTGGTTTGATGGAACAGGGCATATAATGTCAGGAACAACACCAGAAACGGAATCAACCGGCCCAAATAAAACACCGCGCTTTGCGCCACTTGCGGGAAATATTCGGCCACCAATTGCTCCGCCCCGGTGATCAAAAACTGCACCGAAAAGGCAAAGACGGCCAGCAACACCGACCCGATAATCACGACCATCGACGACAATCGGTAATGCCAGAACGGCTTGGTCGAAACGGTGCCATAGGCCGCATGTTGTATCGCGCGCACGGTTTCAATCAGGCTGCCTGTGGTCCAAAGCCCGACAAGGCCCGATAGCCACAACACCGGCCCCGACCGCGCCGTCGTCGCGCTGTTGATCGGCACGCGCAGCACCTCGGCCACATCGGGCGGCAAGGTGGACAGGAAGCTGGCGATGAACTCCGCCCCGAACTCCGTCCGCCCCAAAAGTCCGCCAAGCGCGGCGGCAACAATAAAAAACGCAAAGGTGGCAATAAGCGCCATGTATGCAAAATTGCCCGAATGCAAAAAGCCGACGGTGTACACACCAACCGCCGTCCGCTTGGCCACTTCCTGCATTTGCGGAAGCCAGCCCATATGGTGGAACCGGCGCGATTCGCCGCGCTCGCCCGCCTTATGGTTTATCCGGCGGCGCTCCTCGGGCGAGAGCGGGCTGTGGTCAGACACCCAAATGCGTCCGAACCCCGCCGGTCGGGGTCCAGCTTTCGGCAAAGGCAGAAAGCGCCGCGTCGCCTTCTTCGGGCAAATGGATCATTAGCCGGATCAGCTGATCGCCGCGCGTGCCGCCCTTCTGGCTAAAGCCCCGGCCTTTCAAACGCAGCGTGCGCCCCGAACTGGCGTTGGCGGGGATCGTCACCATCACAGGACCATCGACCGTGGGCACTTTCACTTTGCCGCCGGTGACCGCTTCTTTAAGGGTAATGGGCAGGTCAAGGCGGATATCGGTGCCGTCACGGACAAAAAAGGGATGCGGGGTGATTTCGATTGTCACCATCGCGTCGCCATTGCCGCCAGGACCCGGCTGCCCCTTGCCGGTTAGGCGGACTTGCTGGCCATGCTCCACACCGGCGGGCAATTTCATATCAATGGTGCCACCGTCGGACAAGGTCACCCGCTGCGCCGTGCCAGTGGCGGCATCGACGAAGGGGACTTTCAGCCGATAG
>JBGSOJ010000188.1:0-17337 GCA_041739175.1 Sphingomonadaceae bacterium | reverse complement strand
CGTTCTGCCCGCCAGGGCCGGAGCCCGCGAGGAACGCTTCCTCCACCACCGCCGCCTCTAAACGCGCGGGCCAGTCGGGGCGCGCGGGGCGATCCTCACCGAAGGCATCAGGGAAGGCGTCGTCCTCGCCCATGGCTCACCCCAACACGTCCAACATGTCGGGCGTAAAGCCAATCTCACCGAATATCGCGGGCATCGGCGCGGTCGCCTCCACCGGCGGCTTATCGCCACGGTCGAGCCGGATCGACAAAGCGTGCAACATCAATCGCGGCGCGCTGCGGATGTCGCCATAGATGCCGTCGCCGATCAGCGCATGGCCCAGCCCATCGGCGGCGTGGACGCGGATTTGGTGCGTGCGCCCGGTTTCGGGGCTGAACCAGATCAGGCTGCGCCCGTCTGCCTCCGCCAGCACGCGCCAATGGGTGACCGACGGCTTGCCCTTTTCGCCGATCACCATGCGCCAGCCTTCTTCCTTCGTGCTGACCTTATCGATGGGCAAGTCGATCGTGCCGCTGTCCATTTCGGGCCGCCCCATAACCACGCCAATATAGCTTTTGGTGACCAATCGGTTTTCAAACGCCGCCTGAAACCGCTTCATGGCTTTCGGATTGCGCGCGAGCAGCAGGCAACCCGATGTGTCCTGATCCAACCGGTGCACCGGCACCGGCGCACGTTGGAAGCCGAAGCGCAAGTGCTCGACCATATCGTCGATGCTCTGCCCGCCCTTACGCGGGGTGCCGACGGGCAGGCCAGCGGGCTTGTCAATCACAAGCGCCTCGCCATCAATGAAAAGTGGGTCGGGGAGGTCAAATCTGTGCATCGCGCACCCATGGCGCTTGCGGGGCAAAATGGCAAGCGTGGCGCAGATTTTGGCATCGTAACGATTTTGCTTGCGCGCGCCGCCGAATCATATAAATATGATATCATAATTAAATCGCCAAAGGGGCGAATCTGAGGAGGACAGAATGACCAAAGCGACTCATGACGCAGCAGGCGGCGCGCTGCTGAACATTTCATCGGAATATCCCGCCAAGACGCAGAACGGCTATGCCATGCTTTTGGCGATGCTGATTGTTGCGGCGGTCACTGGCCTCGCGGCATTCGGCGCTGTCGCGGCTGGTGCAGGGTTGGCCTTCGTGGGCAGCTTGGTCGTTGGCGGCACGCTGTTCGTGTTTATCGCGTCGGGCTTCTATCTTCTTGCCCCGAACCAGGGCGCGGCGATCCAATTGTTCGGCAGCTATCAGGGAACCGATCGCAACCACGGCCTGCGCTGGGTCCTGCCATGGCTGACGCGCAAGAAAATTTCCGTCCGCGTGCACAATGTCACATCCGAAAAGGTGAAGGTCAACGACCTGCGCGGCAACCCGATTGAGATTGCCACCAACGTCGTCTGGCGCGTCACCGACACGGCCAAGGCGTTGTTCGATGTTGAGGATTATCAGGAGTTTATCGACATCCAAATCGAAAGCGCGATCCGCACCATCGGGGCGCGTTATCCCTATGATGACATCAATGAGGGCGAAACCACGCTGCGCGGTGATGCCGCCGAAGTGTCGGAAGAGCTGGAAAAGCAATTGCAGGAGCGGGTCAATTCGGCGGGCATTACCATCGACGAATGCCGTCTAACCCATCTGGCCTATGCGCCGGAAATCGCCCAAGCGATGCTGCGGCGGCAACAGGCGGAAGCCGTAATCGCGGCACGCTCGCGGCTGGTTGAGGGCGCGGTGGGCATGGTCGAAATGGCGCTCGCCCATCTGTCTGAAAAGGGCGTTGTGGACCTCGACGATGAGCGTAAGGCGGCGATGGTATCCAACCTGATGGTTGTCCTATGCTCCGAACGCGATACGCAACCGGTGGTGAACGCCGGAAGCCTCTATTAACGGCGCACCCGCGTGGCTTCCGCTCCCAAAAAGGCCTTTCCGCTGCGGCTTGATCCCGCGCTTTACGAAGCGCTGGAACGGATTGCCGCAGCAGAATTGCGCAGCGTGAACGCCGAGGTGGAGGTGCTGCTGCGCGAAGCCTTGGCGCGGCGCGGGGTGAAAGTGAAACCGCCCGAGCACCGCAAACGCGGGCGCCCCGCCGCCGAACCGACTGGTCAGCCTAATGAGGAGAGCGAATGATGCGCACGAAAACCTGCCCCAAATGTCAGGCCAGCATGGCCGAAGGCTTTATCCCCAGTGAAAAACACGGCATGCCCGCGCTGTCCGGTTGGATAGCGGGCGCACCCAAAAAGGGATGGTGGGGCGATGTGAAATTGCCGGGGAAGCCGATACCCATCGCCACTTTTCGCTGCAACCGATGCGGGTTTTTGGAACACTATGCTTCTGGCAAAGGAGCGGACTAATGGCACGCAAACGCACCGAACCGACGAAGGATTTCATTGCCTATAAAGGGCCGGGAAAGTTGCAAATCACCCCGCAAACGCCGCGCGGATGGGGGGTTTTTGGACTTTGGATGATCGGTTTAATGTTGCCCTTGGTTCCAGTTATCATTCTGGCATTTATCGTCGATGGCACGCCGAACGAGGTTTATGTTTTGTGGGCCGTGGGGCCGAGCCTATTGCTCACCTTTGGCGGGATTTGGGTCATGACGCGGTGGATGCTGGCGCGGTCAGAGGTTATCAATATGGACGACATCGCCCAATGGAAACGCGAAAAGACGAGCAAGGGAGAACGCTAATGCTACACGAATTTCTAAAACCCGGCCCTTGGTTTCGCGTGAAGAAATACGGATATGGCGCGGGCCTGCCGATTGCGTGGCAGGGATGGGCATTTTTGGGCGCGCTGGTGGGTGTGCTTGGCGGTATCGGTTTGCTGGCGGAGAACAAGGCGGGATGGGCGCAGGCGCTGGCCGTGGCGGCGTTCATTCTCACCACCGTCTACGCCATCATCATCGCGGCCAAGCGCACCGATGGGGAATGGAAATGGCGTTGGGGCGAGGAGGATGCTCCCCCTCCGCCGAAGAAACCGCGTCGGGGGCGGGGTTCGTGAGCGCGCGTCTTTTCCTCACGGCCGCTGCTTTGGCCGCCGCGACACCCGCCATGGCGCAGGATACGACCCCTGTTGAAACCGCCGCCACCGCCACAATCGGCAGCGGCACGCTCCATGCCACCCGCATTGATGCTGGTCCCGACACGCCGATGGTGCTGATTATCGCGGGCAGCGGGCCGACCGACCGGGATGGCAATAATCCGTTGATGGGCAATCCGGCGAGCTACAAGATGCTGGCCCACGGCCTTTCCGCGCGCGGGATTTCGACATTGCGCCCTGACAAGCGCGGCATTGGGCAAAGTAAGGGCGCGTTGACCAATGCCGCCGATATTACGCTCTATGACTTTGTCTCTGATACGCGCGTCTGGGTGGACGCGGAATTGGCGCGTTCGGGACGGTCGTGCGTTTGGCTGGCGGGGCATAGCGAGGGCGGGCTGATTGCCCTGATGACTGCCGTGGACGACCCGTCGGGTTTGTGCGGGCTTATCCTGATTGCCGCGCCAGGGCGGCCGATGCGTGATGTCTTGGCCGAACAATTCGCCAGCAATCCGGCCATCGCCGACGATGCCGAGGGGGCGATGCGCTATGTGGATGCGATTGCGGCGGGGGAGGTGATTGATCCCGCTGACTATCCCCATTTGATAACCTTAATATTCCCGCCAAAGGTGCACCTATTTCTGCGCACCATGTTAACGCAGGACCCCGCGGCGATGGCGGGCGCGATCGACCTGCCAATCCTGATTGTGCAGGGGGACAATGACCTGCAAGTGCAAGTCACCGATGCGCATGCAATGGCGCGTTTTCAGCCCGCCGCGAAAGTGTTCATCATCGCGGGCATGACGCACACGCTGAAAATCACGGCCAAAGACGACCGCGCCGCCAATATGGCCAGCTATTCCGATCCGTTGGCGCCGGTAAGCGTAGAGATGTTGGACGCCATTGGCGCGTTTGTTACGGGCCAATAACAAAGCGGGTCCATGGGGGCGGCCAAACTGCCGCGTTTTGCCATCCCCCTGCGACCCGCCTGTTAGCGTGGGGGACAGTGCGTCCCCCGTTCAGGCCGGAAACGCGATCCGGTCGAACAACTTCAGCCAGCTTGGCTTTTCTTCTGGAGTCCACATTTGCTTGTACGCTTGCTCCGCCAGCGGCAAAGCGGTGTCGCACCGTGCGCATTCCGCACTTGCCCGGCCAACCAGCCAATGCGTGCCGCCGCAACCAGGGCAGTGGTTCGTCTGCCCCTTATGGTAAAGCATCGTGTAGCCACCCTTAAGTGGGTTATGTAAAGCAATCGGTGTTGACCGAAAAGCGGTCATATCGGGATGATACGTCATAGTCATTTCCTTCCTGACAGTGATAAACGCCCTGTCTCGCTATTGGTTCCCCGCGACGAATCGTTGTGTATCAGCGGCAGTCGGTTTTTTATGCCGCAAATTCGCTGAATCGCGGGTGAACAATACTTGGCCGGAACGATTTCAACGGAGATCAATGGGGACATCGTCGCGTATGGACGAGACGCGGTGCAAAAAATGCAGGCGGCGGCGGGAATTGGTTTACCGCCGCGCCTGCTTTCCGGTATAGCGATTACGGCCCCACAATACGGATGGACTTTATGACTGCTGAAAACCACTCGCTTCGCCCATGGCGCGATATTGAGCGCCGCAAGTGTCGGCAGATTATGGTCGGCGATGTCCCCGTTGGCGGTGATGCGCCGATCACGGTGCAAACGATGACCAACACTTTGACCAGCGACGCGAAAGCGACGATTGAGCAAATCCGCCGGTGTGAGGAGGCGGGCGTGGACATCATCCGCGTCTCCTGCCCCGACGAGGAATCGACCGCCGCGCTGAAACAAATCGTGCGCGCGTCGCGGGTGCCGATTGTCGCTGACATCCACTTTCACTACAAACGCGGGTTGGAAGCAGCGGACGCAGGGGCGGCGTGCCTTCGCATCAATCCCGGCAACATCGGCTCGTCGGCACGCGTGAAGGAAGTCGTGGACGCGGCAAAGGCGAACAATTGCGCCATCCGCATCGGCGTGAACGGGGGCAGCTTGGAAAAAGACCTGCTCGAAAAATACGGCGAACCGTGCCCAGAGGCCTTGGTGGAAAGCGCGCTCGATCATATCAAATTGTTGCAAGACCTTGATTTCCATGAATTCAAGGTCGCGGTGAAGGCGTCCGATTTGTTCATGGCGGTCGCCGCTTATACGCAATTGGCCGACATCGTCGATTGCCCGCTGCATTTGGGGATTACCGAGGCGGGCGGATTGATTGGCGGCACGGTGAAATCGTCGATTGGCATGGGGAACCTCCTTTGGGCGGGCATCGGCGACACCATTCGTGTGAGCCTGTCCGCCGAACCCGAAGAAGAAGTGCGCGTGGGCTATGAGATGCTCAAAGCTCTCGGCCTGCGCACCCGAGGCGTCCGCGTGGTGTCCTGCCCATCGTGCGCCCGCCAAGGGTTCGACGTGATCCGAACGGTGCAGGCATTGGAGGAACGCTTGCAACACATCCGCACGCCCTTGTCGCTCTCGGTATTGGGCTGCGTCGTCAATGGCCCGGGCGAGGCGCGCGAAACCGACATTGGTATCACCGGCGGCGGGCAGGGCAAGCATATGGTGTATCTGTCGGGCGTCACCGACCACCATGTGCAATCGGAGGACATGATCCAACACATCGTGGACCTCGTCGAGGCGAAGGCGGCGGAGATTGAGGCGGCTTCGACCGATGCGGGGAAGACAGACAGCGTTGTGGCTGAGGCCGACGCTTGAGCGCCACGGTTCCCGCCCCGATCACCGCCAAAGGCATTGTCATCGGCATCGGCCGGGCGATTATCGACTTACTCCGCCACGGTTTTTCGATGTTCTGGATCGCGCCATTGGTGGTTGCCATCCCAGTCCTGCCGGAACTGGTTCAACACATCGCCGAAATCCAATTGGGCATGTTTGAAAGCAAAGAGGCCTTTGCCGCATTGGCCCAAGACCCAACCCGTTGGGCCTTTGCTTATTGGAAACTCGCGGGGCTCGCGCTTGGCTTTTTCGCCGCAGCGCGGTTTTTGTGGTGCGCGGCGCATGGCGGCACATGGTATGATGTGCGGCAAATCGCGTGGGTGCGCTTTATTGGCGGCTTGGTGCTTTTCTTCGTCATTGGGTCAGTGCGGCAGATTTTGGAATTGGCCACCGGCATTGTGTTGCCCGAGGAATTGGATTGGGTCTTGTCGGTGGTATCGATACCGGCCCTGTTCCTCGCCTTGGCGGGTCTTTTTGGCGACCGCCAAACAACAGTGCAGGCAATGATGCGCTACAGCTGGCCCTTTGTGCTTTTGCTGGTGGCGCTGGCGGCGGTTGGTTTTGCGCCGTTGCAAGTGTTGCATGGGTGGAACCACGATTGGGCCTTTGGCGCGCATCCCGTTCTGGTTTGGGCGTTGATGATATTCGATTCTTTGGTCGTGGGCGCGATTGCCGCTTTGGTGGGTGCGGCGATGTTTATCGGATACGACCGCTTTGCGCGCTTTGCGGCGTCGCGTTAATCGTCGCCGACAATCTCCTTCGGCTTCGACAACGGAATCGCCAGATTGCGAGTCACGGTGTAATCGAGCACGCCGACAATGAGGTAGGATAGCGCCTGCCTTACCCAAGTGATTGGCCCGCTGCGTGCTTTTATCACATTCATTGTTTGCGGCGTGGCATCCCCCGCCATGCCGTCGAATAACGTGCGCAAATGCGCCGCCAGTTCAGGACTTTCCACGCGCAACATGATTTCCAAATTCAGATATAGGCTACGCGGGTCCATATTCGCCGACCCCACATAGCACGCATCATCAATGACCAGCATTTTCATATGCAACGCGCATTTTTGATATTCAAACACCTCCGCCCGCCGCTTGACGAGATATTTGTAGGTCAGGCGTGACGCATTGATCGTGGTGCCATTGTCGCTTAATCCGGCCAGCATCAGGCGCATTATGCCGCCGTTCTTGCTGACCAGCCCCATGCGTTTCAAAATCCCGCGCCCCGGCGAGAAATAAGCGGCGACAATATCGGCGCGCTTGGCATCCTCCAAATCGCGTTTCAGGTTCAGCGACCATGGGCTAAGCCGCCGGACCGGCCCGCCATAGACCCATCGGACCGCGCCGGTGGTTGCGGCATGGCGCCGAAGCAGCTTTCGCACATCGCGCAATCGTGCCTTGCCATCATGGGCAATGCCAACAAAATCGTCGAAATATTCAACCAGGTCGGCGACTGCTGGCCCCGCCATCACCATCCCCATATCGGCCCAGCTTTCCTTGCCCTTTCGCCCGAAATAATAATCCGTCATGTTAAACCCGCCGATCAGCGCGGTTCCGCCGTCCGCATTGCCGTCGATAATCAGCATTTTTTGATGGTTGCGCACCAACGCGCGCATGGTCCAGCGGCTGGAGAACATGAAAAAGTCGATATGGTCCTTCGTCTGGTCCTCAAACCATTCCACGGCGGTGTCATTGCTGCCAAAACCATCAACGCCAAAGGTCACTTTTACCCCGCGCTGCGCCGCCGCGCGCAGGGCGTTTACCATGCGCGATCCGCTTTCATCGTCGCGGACCATATAATAGAACGCGCGAATGCTGGTCTGCGCCGCCTCGATCAGGCGGACGGCGGCGTCAATCCGGTCATCAGGGTCGTAGACAACGCGGAACCGGTTGCCCTCGACGTCGAATGTGGGCCCGCCCATTTCGTCGCGCGCGGTCCAGTCGAAGGCGAACGCGGTCGGATTGGGCGTGGTGGATAGCGGCGGGGCAGGCTGCGCCACGATGGCGGGGGCAGCATTGGGGGCGATTTGGCTCATGGAGCGAATAATGCGCGCATCGCCATAAGGTTGCAAGCGGCCGCGCAGGCATTGTTACGCCGCTGTCTCTCGGCCTCGGCCTGCAATATTTCCCGTTCCCGAATGGGACACAGGGCGCTATGCGCGCATATGGCGCGTGACACGACGCGCCGATTGCCGCACTGTTCGAGCAGAAAGATTGCACCGGAGACTCACAATGTGGACTGTCCCCGCCATTGCGGCGCTGATTGGCATATTTTTGGGCCTGTTGCTGCTGGTCAGCGGGCTTGGCACCGTGTTCCATCCACGCACGCGGGTGCAGGCGCTACGTGAATTCGCGCAGTCTGCGGCTTTGCGCTATCTGGGTGGGGTGATGGCGTTCCTGCTCGGCGCAGCGATTGTAACAATGGTTCCGTTATCGGACGATCTGTTCAGCATTGCCGTTGCCGTGCTGGGCTGGGCGGCGATGGTGAAGGGCGTCTTGTTGTTGCTTTGGGACGACGGGCTGGTGCGGGTGGCGCACCGCATGAATGCGGCGTCGATGGCCATTCTTGGCTGGGCCGGCAGTTTCGTTGGGTTGCTGCTGTTCGTGATGGCGGTGCAAACCTTGCGGTCGGAAACGGGCGCGGCGCAGGCGGATGCGGCCCCTGCCGCTGCCCAATTGCCCCCTGCCGCGCCCGAACAATAAGGCCTTCAACAAAATCGCAAATTGCCATAGGCATCGCCGCATTTTTGCTTTATGGCAGGCCAACCAAGGGGGCGCTATTGGCGCACCATGCGTAATTGCGCGTGGCGTGCCGCTGACCTATCGGAGCATTTGTGGAACAGGCCGACAACACTATGGCGCAGGGCGAAAAAGCCAAAACCGACGACAAAATCAACTGGTGGGAAGAGATTAAGGGCATAGCCTTTTTAATCCTGCTGGTGCTTGGCGTGCACAGTTTTGTTGCCAAGCCTTTCTATATCCCCTCGATTTCGATGATGCCCAGCTTGCTGGTCGGCGACCGGTTGTTGGTGTCGAAATTCCCTTATGGCTATAGCTGGGTGTCGCCGACATTCCACATCATGCCTGAGAGCGAGGGGCGCATTTTTGGCTCAATGCCGAAACGCGGCGATGTCATTATCTTTTCGCCTGAAGGCAAGGATGAGGATTGGATTAAGCGCGTCATCGCGCTGCCCGGCGAAGTAATCGAAGTGAAAAACGGCCAACCCTTCATCAATGGCAAGCCGGTTCGCCAAGAGGCGATGCCGCAATTGCTTTTGCCCGTCGATGCCAACAATCCGTGCGGCTTTGGCGCATTTCCAGGCGCGAACAGCGTGGTGGATGGAAAGCGCGTGTGCGCGGTCAACATCGTGCGCGAAACCTTACCCAACGGCGTCAGCTACGACACGATTGATGCGACGCGCAGCATCAACGACAATTTCGGCCCCTATCGCGTGCCCAAGGACCGCGTGTTCGTGATGGGCGACAACCGCGACAACAGCTCGGACAGCCGCGTCGATGCCGCGCTGGGCGGGCTTGGCGGGGCGATTCCGTGGTCGAACATTGGTGGCCGGGCGGAGTTCATCACCTTCTCGCTTGATGGCACCACGGGCCTTAATCCGGCCACATGGTTCAGTTCGATGCGTTCTGGCCGTGCGGGCACGGGCCTGCGTCCCGATGAGGCGGCGCCAGAATCGAAACCGTGAGCGATGAGGGATTGACCGCCATGGCGGACTATACCCCCTCTTCCGCCGCGCCATTGGGCGTTCAATCCGACGCCGATTATGCCGAAGAAATCGGCCCAACCGAGACGTACGATCCGCTGATCAAGACCGAATTGAAACGCGCCTTGGTGTGGATTTCAACGGCGGTGGCGTTTGTCGGCATTTGGGTGTTGGCGCATCCTTTGTTGCTGATTTTTGGCGGCATTGTCCTTGCCGCCATGTTGGACGGCGGGACGCGCCTGCTGCGGCGCGCCCTGCCTTTCCTGCCGCGCGGATTGGCCTTAGCCTTGGTGACCACCGGCGTATTTGTGTTCTTCGCCTGGACTTTCATCCTCACCGGCAGCCAATTGGCGGCGCAGGCCGCCGCGTTGCAAGACACCATCGCGTTTCAGATCGACCGCGCGGGCGACTGGGCGGCGAATATGGGGCTGACCGCGACGCCCGAAGATTTGAAAAACATCGGCCAACAAATCCTGCGCAGCGTCGGCGAAGTCACCGCTGCGCTGACCAATGTCGTGGGCGGCATTGCCAGCGTGCTGATGATGTTGGTGCTCGGCATCTTTATCGCCGCTGAGCCGCGCCTGTATGAGCGCGGCGTCGCTTGGATGCTGCCAATGTCGGAGCGGGCGTATTTTTATGGCACCATGGCGCGCATGGCCTCGACCTTGCGGCGGTTGATGGCCGGACGCATGGTCGGCATGATGGTGGAGGGGTTCGGCACTTGGCTTTTGTTAAGCTGGGCCGGGGTACCGATGGCGACTCTGCTGGGCGTGCTGACCGGGATATTGGCGTTTCTGCCCAATATCGGCGCGATTATTTCCGGCGTGTTGATTGTCACCGTCGGCTTTTCGGCGGGGATGGAGACCGGCCTGATTGCGGTCGCAATTTATGTTTTTGTGCAGGCAGTGGACGGCTATCTGATTGTGCCGATGGTCGCGCGGCGTGCGGTGGATCTGGCCCCTGCGCTTGTGCTGGGCGCGCAGATTTTGCTGGGCGCGTTGTTCGGCGTCTTGGGTCTTGCGCTGGCCGACCCGATTGTGGCGATGATCAAAGTCGCGCTGGAGCGGCGGTCGGAAAAAATGGAGGCGCGGGCGGCATTAAAAAAACGCCGCGACTTGCCCGCCATGGCAGGGCAGCGCGCCTGATTAACGGCACAGATTTTTTGAGGAGAGACGACAATGACCATCACCTTCACTGGCAAAACCGCGATTGTCACCGGCGCGGGCGGCGGGCTGGGTCGGGCCCATGCGCTTGATCTCGCCGCACGCGGGGCGAATGTCGTCGTCAATGATTTGGGCGGCAGCCGCGATGGCAGCGGCGCGTCGGATGCGGCGCTAAAGGTGGTTGAAGAAATCAAAGCGGCGGGCGGCACCGCGATCGCCAATGGCGGATCGGTCACTGACTTTGCCGCGATGCAGGCAATGGTGGAGGAGGCAAAAGCGGCTTTCGGCGGCGTCCATATCCTGATCAACAATGCCGGCATACTGCGCGATAAGAGCTTTGCGAAGATGGACATGGCGGATTTCCAAACCGTCGTGGACGTCCACCTGATCGGCACCGCGAACTGCACCAAGGCGGTGTGGGAGACGATGCGTGATCAATCCTATGGCCGCATCCTGATGACGAGCAGCAGCAGCGGCCTGTATGGCAATTTCGGCCAGGCAAACTATGCCGCCGCAAAAATGGGCATGATCGGGTTCGCCAAGACCTTGGGCTTAGAAGGTGCGCGCTACGACATTCGCGTCAACGCCCTGTTCCCCGTTGGCGCGACCCGCATGACCGAGGATATAATGCCCGCCGAAGTGCTCACCCATTTCACCCCCGAAAGTGCGGCGGCGGCGGCGGTGTATTTGGTCAGCGATGACGCCCCGCAAGGCGCAATTATCGGCGCGGGCGCGGGCGGATTTCATGCCGCTTTTGTTACCATGACGAAAGGCGTGGTACTGCCAAAAGGCGCGCAAACCGCCGATGATGTCGCGGCCAACTGGGACGCGATTATCAGCCGCGACGCCGAAAGCGTGCCCAAGCAAGGCGGCGAGCAAGCGATGCAGGTCATGCGGATGCTGCAAGGCGGGTAAACGCGTCATTTGGCGCGACTTATCTGGGGAAAACCGCCGCAAATGCTTTCGTTTTGTGACAATTTGCTTTAGGCTCTCGCCATGAGTGAACTTAACGAAAAACCCGCCGCACAAGTGCCGAACGCTAACGCTTATGGTGCTGATTCCATTAAGGTTTTGAAGGGGCTGGACGCTGTCCGCAAACGCCCTGGCATGTACATCGGCGACACCGATGATGGCAGCGGCCTGCACCATATGGTGTTCGAAGTCTCGGACAACGCAATTGATGAGGCTTTGGCCGGGCATTGCGACCTTGTCTTAATCGAACTCAACCCCGATGGATCGGTATCGGTGGAGGATAACGGGCGCGGCATTCCGACCGGCATCCATACCGAGGAAGGCATTTCCGCCGCCGAAGTCATCATGACGCAATTGCATGCCGGCGGAAAATTTGAGAATACCAGCGACGACAACGCCTATAAAGTTTCCGGCGGCCTGCACGGTGTCGGCGTATCGGTGGTCAACGCGCTTTCGGAGTTTCTGGAGCTCACCATTTGGCGCGACGGCAAAGAGCATTGGATGCGTTTTGAACATGGCGATAGCGTCGCGCCGCTGATCGAACGCGGCCCCGCGCCCGACGATGGCAAGGGCGGCATCAAAAAGGGCACGCGCGTCACCTTTATGGCGTCGAGCGAGACGTTCAAAAACGTGCTGGAATATGATTTCGACAAATTGGAGCATCGCTACCGCGAACTCGCGTTTCTGAACTCTGGCGTCCACATCCTGCTGCGCGACAAACGCGGCGAGGAAGTGAAAGAGCATGATCTTTATTATGAGGGCGGGATTGGCGCGTTCGTCAAATATCTCGACCGCAACAAAGTGGCGATGATGCCCGATCCCATAGCGATCAGCAGCGAGCGTGACGGCGTCGGCATCGAAGTCGCGTTGGAATGGAACGATAGCTATTACGAAAACGTCCTATGCTTCACCAACAACATTCCGCAGCGTGATGGCGGCACCCACTTGGCAGCGTTTCGCGCGGCATTGACGCGGACGTTGAACAACTATGCCGAAAAATCGGGCGCGTTGAAGAAGGAAAAGGTCAGCCTCACCGGCGATGACATGCGTGAGGGGTTGACCGCGATTGTGTCGGTCAAATTGCCCGACCCCAAATTCTCCAGCCAAACCAAGGACAAATTGGTGTCGTCCGAAGTGCGCCAACCGCTGGAAAGCCTAATGGCCGACCGGATGAGCGAATGGTTGGAGGAAAACCCCGCTTACGCCAAAATGGTGATCCAAAAGGTCATCGACGCCGCCGCCGCCCGCGAAGCGGCAAAGCGTGCGCGCGAACTGACACGGCGCAAGGGCGTGATGGACATCGCCTCGCTGCCCGGCAAATTGGCCGATTGTCAGGAGCGCGATCCGGCGAAATCTGAACTGTTCCTGGTCGAAGGGGACTCCGCAGGCGGATCGGCAAAGCAAGGCCGCGATCGGCATTATCAGGCGATTTTGCCATTGAAGGGCAAAATCCTGAACGTCGAACGCGCGCGGTTTGACCGCGTGATTTCGTCGAAGGAAATCGGCACGCTGATCCAGGCGATGGGCACGGGCATTGGCCGCGATGACTTTAATGTCGAAAAACTGCGCTATCACAAGATTGTGATTATGACCGACGCCGATGTCGATGGCGCGCATATTCGCACATTGTTGCTGACATTCTTTTATCGGCAAATGCCGCAAATCATTGAGAACGGGCATTTGTATATCGCGCAACCGCCGCTTTATAAAGTCGCGCGCGGGCGGTCCGAAATGTATTTGAAGGACGACCACGCGCTCGACAATTACCTTGTCGAGGCGGGGCTGGGCAGCATGGTTCTGGAAACCAGCGGCGGAACGCGGGCGGGCGCGGATTTGGGGCAACTCGTGGAACACGCGCGGCGGATGAAATCGCTGATGCGTTATGTCCCGCGCCGTTATGATCCGACGATTATTGAGGCGCTAGCGCTGTCGGGTGGGTTGGACCCAGACCTTGCCGCCGATACCCGCCGCGCCGCCGTTGACGCGACCGCCAACTGGATGCAGGCGCAGGATAATGAGGGCAAATGGGCCGGTCATCTGGAGGAGGATGGCGGCATCGGTTTCTCCCGCCTGTGGCGCGGCGTCACCGATTACCACCGGATTGAGGCGGCATTCCTGATCAGTGCCGAGGCGCGCAAACTGAACCGGCTGGCCGGAGAGGAAGCGCAAAGCTACCTCTCGCCGATGCGGTTGGTGAAGGCCAGCGCGGCAGCAGCGATTGAGGCGGAGCAGGCGGGCGAAGATGACGGCGAACTGCCCGCCATCGAAACGCCATTGGATGCAGCGGGAGGCACGATCATCACGCGGCCCTCCGAATTGCTCGATACCATCCTTGCCATCGGGCGGAAGGGGTTGAACATTCAACGCTATAAAGGCCTTGGCGAAATGAATGCGGAGCAGCTTTGGGAAACCACATTGGACCCCGAAAACCGCTCTTTGCTGCGCGTTGAGGTGGAGCAGGCCGACTTGGCGCACGACATTTTCGACAAATTGATGGGCGAAATTGTCGAGCCGCGCCGCGCGTTTATTCAGGATAATGCGCTGAACGTGGCCAATCTGGACGTTTAAGGGGACGGGACTATGAACGCCATCGGAGTTATCGGCGCGGGCCAAATGGGCGCGGGGATTGCGCAGGTTGCGGCGGCGGCGGGCTATAGTGTGTACCTTTCCGACCTGTCGCTAGACCATGCGGCGCGCGGAAAAGCGGGGATTGAGAAATCGCTTAGCCGTTTGGTGACGAAAGAGAAAATTACCGCAGAAACCGCCGCCGAGTGGTTGTCGCGCATCGAGCCGGTGGCGGATTATGCGCCGATGGGGCAAGCTGGCCTAATCATTGAGGCCGCGACCGAGCGCGAGGAGATTAAGCGCGCGATTTTCGCCGAGGTCGGCCAAGTGCTTGCCCCCGATGCGGTGTTGGCGTCGAACACATCGTCGATCCCGATTACCCGTCTGGCGCAGGCCGCCCCTGACGCGGCGCGCTTTATCGGCGTGCATTTCTTCAATCCGGTGCCCGTGATGGACCTGATCGAGGTTATTCGCGGCCTGGCCACCAGCGACGATACCGTCGCCAAAGTCGCGGCATTCGGCGCGGCGCTGGGTAAACAGATGGTGTTTGCGCAGGACGCGCCGGGGTTCATTGTGAACCGCATCCTGCTGCCGATGCTGAATGAGGCGTGCTTTGCCTTGGGCGAGGGCGTGGCGTCCATTGCCGACATTGATACCGCGGTGAAATTGGGCCTGAACCACCCGATGGGGCCGCTGACGTTGGCGGATTTTATCGGGCTGGACACTTGCCTAGAGATTTGCCGCGTGTTGCACACCACCACGGGTGACCCCAAATATCGCCCCGCACCGATGCTGGTCAAATATGTCGAGGCGGGCTGGTTGGGCCGCAAAACGGGGCGCGGATTCTACGATTATTCGGGCGACACGCCAATTCCGACGCGCTAAGTTACCTTCGCAAGTATGAGGGAGAATGCAATGCGCACCGGTTTGGTTTTTCTTCTGACGGCGGTCATCGCCGCCTCGCCTGCCGCCGCGCAGGTCAAGAACGCGCCGCCCTCGGCCATGGAAACGGCCGCCGAGGACCGCGATGATATTGAGCTAGCGAAAAACGACGATCCTGACGTTAACGCCGCGATTGCGGAGGCAAAGCGGACCACGCCTGCGTTCCTGACCGCTCTCAATGATCCGGACAGCTATAACATCACGTTCAAATACCCGCTTGGCGGGTTTGAGCATATTTGGGTTGATAATGTCCGCCGCGATGGTGCGTTCCTGACGGGCAATCTGGCCAATGATCCGGTGCAGGAGGGGTGGAAACGCGGCGACGCAGTGCGCGTTCCCGCCGCTGACCTGTCCGATTATTTCTATTGCGATGCGGACGGCGCGCCGCATGGACATTTCACCACGATCGTGTTCATCGACCGCGACCGCGGGAAAGGCTACACCGCCCCGCTCCTGCCGCGCTTGTGCGAAACGCGGGTCGAGCCGGGCAATGAGTGACGCGATCCGCCCCTTCCGCGTTGCCGTGCTCGACGCGGACTTGGCGGACTTGAAAGAGCGCCTTGCGCGCACCCGCTTTCCCGATCCTGAATTGGTGGAGGATTGGAGCCAGGGGGCAAAGGACGCCTATATCCGCGATCTTGCCGCCT
The DNA here is from genome assembly GCA_041739175.1 of Sphingomonadaceae bacterium. Classification (GTDB taxonomy): domain Bacteria; phylum Pseudomonadota; class Alphaproteobacteria; order Sphingomonadales; family Sphingomonadaceae; genus JBGSSR01. The sequence goes on along the minus strand of JBGSOJ010000188.1, from coordinate 1,549 downwards.
ATTGGCGCGATCACCACGACTGGCGGCGGTGTGAGGCGCGGCTGAATGCCTATCCGCAATTTATCACCGAAATTGACGGATTGGATGTGCATTTCCTGCATATCCGCTCGCCAGAGGCCGACGCGCGGCCGCTCCTGATGACGCACGGCTGGCCGGGCAGCGTGTTGGAATTTATGGATGTCATTGGCCCGCTGACCGACCCGGTGGCGCATGGGGGAAAGGCGAAAGACGCGTTCCACCTTATCCTGCCCAGCCTGCCGGGCTATGGCTTTTCGGGTAAGCCGACGGAGGCGGGATGGGGCGTAAAACGCATAGCGGCGGCTTGGGATGTCCTCATGGAGCGGCTGGGTTATCGCCGGTTTCTGGCACAGGGCGGCGATTGGGGCAGCATGGTAACCGGCGAAATCGCCATGGCCAATCGCGGGGCGTGTGCGGGCATCCACCTCAATCTCGTCGTTGTCGGCCCGCCGCCCCCCGAAGTATTGAGCGCGCCGACGGACGTGGAAAAGGCGGGGCTGGCCGCGTATATGGGCTATAATAAGCACGGCACTGGCTATGCCGAAATTCAACGGACGAAGCCGCAGACCTTGGGCTATGCGCTCGCCGATTCGCCGGTGGGGCAAATGGCGTGGATTGTGGAGAAGTTTCAGGGCTGGAGCGGCAGCGGCGATGTGCCCGACGACAATTTCGACCGCGACGAATTGCTCGACAACGCGACGCTCTATTGGCTCACCAACAGCGGGACCAGCTCGGCGCGGCTGTATTGGGAGAGTTTTACCCAATTCGACCTTGGCGCGGTCACAATCCCCGCCGCCGCGACGATTTTCCCGCGCGAGATTATGCAGCCAAGCCGCCGGTGGATGGCGACGCGCTTTACCGACATCCGCTACTTCCGCCGCGCCGAAAAGGGCGGGCATTTTGCCGCGATGGAGGTGCCGGACCTGTTCGTGGCGGAGGTCCGCGCCGGGCTGGCCGATATGGCGTTGTAGCGCGCAGTGGGCGGGTTAATCCTGCGGCGATTGTTCACCGCAATCCCGACATTGTTGGCGATTATTTTGGGTTCGTTTGCGCTGATGCGGTTGGCCCCCGGCGGGCCATTCGATGGCGAGCGGCCATTGCCGGAGGACGTGCGCGCCGCATTGATGCAAAGTTACGGGTTGGATAAGCCATTGTGGGAGCAGTTGTGGCTGTATCTGAACCGGCTGGCGGTCGGCGATTTTGGCCCGTCGCTGGCATACCGCGATTTCACCGTGACGCAATTGGTGGCGGAAGGATTGCCCTTATCGCTGATGCTGGGCGGGTTGGCGATGCTGCTGGCGCTGACCATTGGCCTCACCCTTGGCCTGTGGTCGGCGGCGCGCGCGGGCGGGCGGGCGGACCGCGTGATTATGCTGGCCGCGACGTTGCTTACTGCATTGCCGACGTTTGTTTCGGGGCCATTGTTGGTGCTGGTGTTCAGCATGAATTTGGGCTGGACGCCGGTGGCGGGGCAGGGGGAAGGCATCCGCTGGATTATCCTGCCAGTGATCGCATTGAGCCTCCCCGTTGC
>JBGSOJ010000178.1:0-2024 GCA_041739175.1 Sphingomonadaceae bacterium | reverse complement strand
TCGGCCAGCATCATGCCGCAAAACGGCGCGGGGCCAATGCCCGCCATTTCGATAATCGTAATCCCCGTCAGCGCGCCCGTCATTGTCCATCCCCTCGCTCATTTTTGCCATTGCTGGCACAGCGAGCAGGCGGGCGCAAGCGGAGGAAACTAATCCCCCAAACCATCCATCGCCCGATAGCGCGCCTCCGCCGCCGCCATATACTCGCGGGTCAGCGGCAGGGTATCGCGCGCGCGGGTCATCTGAATCTGCACATTCATATGCCCGTCGTGGAAAAACGCACTCGCCGCCGCCGCGAGGTAGAACATCCACATCCGGTAAAAGCGCGCATCGTAGGTCGCCTCAATCGCGGCGCGGTTCGCGGCGCACGCCTTGTACCAGCCAACAAGCGTATAACCGTAATGCAGGCGCAGCACCTCGATATCGGTGGTCCATAGCCACGCACGCTCAATATGCGGCACCATTTCCGACAATGCGGGGGCATAGCCGCCGGGGAAGATATACTTTGCCGTCCACGGATCGGTCGTCCCCGGCCCATCGGCGCGCGCAATTGTATGCACCAACGCCACGCCGTCGGGGGCAAGCAGGGTACGGATGCAATCGAAATAGCGCTGATAATTCGGCTTTCCGACATGCTCAAACATGCCGACCGAAACGATGCGGTCAAACTGGCCGGAAAGCTCCCGGTAATCGATCAGGCGGAAGGTTACGTCCGCGTCCTGCCCCGTCGCCTTCGCCCGCGCCTCAGCCACCGCGAGCTGTTCCTTCGACAGCGTAATGCCGGTGACTTTCGCCCCCGACACGCGGTTGAGATACAGCGCAAGCCCGCCCCAACCGCAGCCAATATCGAGGACATGGGTGTCCGCGCTTAATTGCAATTTCGCCGCGATATGCGCCATTTTGGCCAGTTGCGCGCGGGTGAGGTCGATCGCGGCTTCGTCTGGCGCTTCATCAAAAAACGCGCAGCTATACTGCCGCGCGGGATCAAGGAACAGGTCATAGAGCCGGTCGTCAAGGTCATAATGATGCGCGACATTGCGGCGTGAGGCGAGGATGCCGTTCATCTGCGTAATCGGGGCCAGCCATTGCTGCGTCCGCCACAAGGCCACCCGCGTCGGATTCTCTCGGTCCCAGCGGACATTATGCCCGATGAGGTCGAGCAGGCCCATGATGTCGTCGCCCTCCACCGTCAACCGCCCGTCCATAAACGCCTCCCCCGCCGCCAATGCGGGGTTAAGCGCGATTTTCAGGCCGACGGCGTCGCTTGCCATCGTCACCCGCACCGGCGGCTTTCCCGCACGCGGGCTACCGAAGGGATAGGTGCCCGACGGCGTGGTGATGATAAGCTCACCCGATTGGACAATCTTATGAAAGAATTTCTTGGCCAGGAACATAACACCTCCTTCGGCACAATTGCGGGATTTGTTACGCAATAGCAAAGATGGGCGGCGGGGTGGTAGAGTATTTGGGGGCAGGGGTTGCGGAATGTACTTAGGGGGGTGCGCGCGCCGTTGCTGGTTTCACACGAAGGCCAAATGGAAAAAAGTCAAAAAGGGGCATCGCGATGGCATCAACGCCGTGATGCGAAAGCGGTGTCCATTTTTCCTTTTTTCCTTTTTCCCTTTTATGAAACGTTCCGCCCCACCGGCACACGCGGCGGCGCGCATGAAAGCGGCCCAAACCGCCGATGGGGGAGCGTGTTATGCCCCCATCCATTCCACCCATGCACCATGCGCCTGTGCGGTGGCGAGGAGGTGGGCTGCGCCGCGATGCTCGCCTGTTCCCTTTGGGCCATCCCAAACCCGCACCGTCAATTCATGCGCGAAGGTGGCGCGGTTGGTTTCCAGGCGCATCCAGACGAGCGGGCGGTCCGGAGAGGCATTGGCTCCGGCGGTTTCGATTGCGTGGATAATGCGGGCTCTCGCGGGGGTCGGGATATATTGCCAGACGATGCTATGGTGGATGACCCGGGTGACGCCGGACTCCTGCGGCTCGGCCAGCAACGCCTCCACCCAATCCGCCGC
>JBGSOJ010000169.1:0-5772 GCA_041739175.1 Sphingomonadaceae bacterium | reverse complement strand
CTGGGCGCGCCGCATTGGCGGGCGGAGGTGCGCGGCGTGATTGCCGGCCTGTCCCACAACGTCACCCGCGCGCACATCGTTCGCGCAGCGTTGGAGGCGATGGCGCATCAGATCAGCGACCTTCAAACCGCCTACGACGCCGATGGCTGCAACTGGCAGATGCTGAGGCTCGATGGCGGGATGAGCAGCAACGATTTTGTCGCGCAGGATATTGCCGATGTGGTGAACTTAAACGTCGAGCGGCCGCATGATGTTGAGACGACGGCGCTCGGCGCGGCAATGCTGGCCGCCGTGGGGTGCGGGCTCTACCCCGATTTGAAGGCGGCGGCGGTGATGCGCGGAGGCATAACGACGTTTGCCCCAGACATGCCGCAACCTGAACGCACAGCGCGCCTTACATTATGGCGCGACATCATTGATCGCAGCCTACAATAGACGGCGCATTTAGGGACAAAGCCGATCCAACTCCCGCCCCCGCTGCGCCGATGCGGCGGCCCTGCCCTGCTCGACGAAATAATAGCTGGTGCCCGAAAGGCTGGCGCGGTCGCTGCAATAGCTGGCACAGCCATCGGGCAACACGCCGGGAAAGGCCAATTCGATCCCGTCAAAATGGGCAATGAAGCGGCACGATTCCTCACCATTAAAGGCAATAGTGACATCCTCACCGTCGCGGCTGGCGTTGCCCCGCGCTTCGCATTTGCTGTCCGGGCCAAAGACGGCAAGCACGCCAATGGTGTAGTCGTTGCCGTCGGCCACGGCGCAAAATCGGTCGGTGCCAAGGTCGCTGCGCCGTTCAAAGCTGCCCTCAAACGCAATCCGTGATTCGCCGGGGATGATCCCTGTATCGACCGCCGCTTTGTCGAGCGCGCGGCCCACGCTGTCGTCGGCGCTACCTGAAACTGCGGCTTCTCCATCGACCGCCGCCGGTTCGTCAGCACACGCGGCAAGCAAAAATATGATCAATAAGGCGCGTTTCACGCGACTCGCTCCAACCCGTCGGCTGTGACGCGGCGGTAGAAGCAGCTTCGGACGCCGGTGTGGCAAGTCGGCCCGGCGGGGGTTGCCAAAATCCAGACCGCATCTTGGTCGCAATCGATCAACATATCGACCAACGAGAGGAAATGCCCGCTGCTTTCCCCTTTGGTCCACAGTTTTTGCCGACTGCGCGAGTAAAAGGTCACGCGCCCGCTATCGAGCGTAACCGCCAACGCGTCGGCATTCATATGCCCGACCATCAACACATGTCCATCGGCCGCGTCGGTAACGACGGCAGTAATCAGGCCATTGGCGTCAAATTTCGGGTCCAGCGTCAGGCCGGTTTCGCGTGTGTTATCCATATCTTGCTGATAGAACAGGCCAAGCAGGCGCTCAAGGTGGATAATGTGACATTTCCGCGACATTGGGGGAGACAAAGCCAATCGCGCCGCCTATAGCGCCACCAAGCACCCTACCATACGGCACATACGTAAGGATTCGGCCCCCCATGCTGACCACACATCCCTTTCAACCATCGACTTTTGAACCGCTTGATGGCGATCATTTGCGTGAAGAATGCGGCATTTTTGGTGTAACCAACGCCGATGATGCCGCCGCAATGGTTGCTCTCGGCCTTCATGCGCTCCAACATCGCGGGCAAGAGGCCGCCGGTATCGCCAGCTTCGATGGCCATGAATTCCACAACCACCGTGCGATGGGCCATGTCGCAGGCAATTTCGACCGCGAGGAGGTAATCGGCGGTTTGCCCGGGCGGTGGGCGTGCGGCCATGTTCGATACTCAACCAGCGGTGAGACAAGCCTTCGCAATGTACAACCCTTGTTTGCCGAACTGGCATCGGGTGGGTTTGCGGTGGCGCACAATGGCAATATCTCCAACGCGCTGAAATTGCGTAACGAACTCGTGCGGCGCGGTTCAATTTTCCAATCGACCAGCGATACCGAGGTTATCATCCACCTTGTCGCGACCAGTGGTTATCGCACGTTGCTTGACCGGTTTATTGATGCCCTGAAACAGGTTGAGGGTGCCTATTCGCTGATCTGCATGACGCCCGAGGGCATGATTGCCTGCCGCGATCCGCTTGGCATTCGGCCATTGGTCATGGGCAAATTGGGCGATAGTTACATCTTCGCGTCAGAAACGGTAGCGCTCGACATTGTCGGCGCAGAATTCGTGCGCAGCGTGGAGCCGGGCGAAATGGTTGTGGTGCGCGGCAATGACCTCGTCAGCCATCGGCCCTTTGCACCGGTCCACAGCCGCCCGTGTATTTTTGAGCATGTCTATTTCTCCCGCCCCGACAGCATCGTTGATGGCAGCAGCGTCTATTCGGTGCGCAAGTCCATCGGCGCGGAACTCGCCCGCGAAAATGGCGTCGATGCGGACTATGTCATCCCTGTACCGGACAGCGGCACGCCGGCGGCGATAGGCTATGCCGCCGAATCGGGCATTCCCTTTGAACTCGGCATCATCCGCAGCCATTATGTCGGGCGCACCTTCATCCAACCGGGCGACGGCGTGCGGCATTTGGGCGTAAAGCTGAAACACAACGCCAACCGCGCTTTGGTGGCGGGCAAGCGGATTGTGCTGATTGACGATTCGATTGTGCGCGGTACGACTTCCCTTAAAATCGTCACGATGATGCGTGAGGCGGGCGCGGCCGAGGTACACATGCGTATTGCTTCGCCGCCGACCGAACATAGCTGTTTCTATGGCGTCGATACGCCCGAACGCAGCAAATTGCTCGCCAGCCACAAAAATGTGGAGGAAATGCGCGAATTTATTCAGGCCGATAGCCTGGCTTTCATCACAATCGATGGCCTCTATCGCGCTTTGGGCGAGGCCAATCGTAACGATGGTCAACCGCAATATTGCGATGCTTGTTTTACCGGACAATATCCCACGCCTTTAACCGATCAGGACGCGATTGAGCGGCCCGATCAACTGACGCTGCTGAATGAGCGCGTAACCGCATAACGGACCGACACTATGACCAAAATTTTCGATGGCAAAATCGCACTGGTCACCGGTGCCAGCAAAGGTATCGGCGCCGCCATTGCGCTAAGGCTAGCGGCAGATGGCGCACATGTTATCCTGACGGCGCGTGACAGCAAACGGCTTGAGGCCGTCGAAGATGCGATTTTCGATGCGGGCGGCAGCGCGACGATTGCGCCGATGGATTTGGCCGACGGCGACAACATCGGGCGGCTTGCCTCCGCCGTCGAAAGCCGTTGGGGGCATCTCGACATGCTGATCCTTAACGCGGCGATGCTGGGCAGCCTTGGCCCCGTATCAACGATTGATGCCAAGGAGTTTTCCAAGCTTGTCACGCTGAATGTGATGGCGAATCAGGCGCTGATTTCGGTGTTCGATCCCCTCCTCCGCGCCAGCACGGCGGGGCGCGTCGTTGCGTTGACCAGCAGCGTGGGTGCCAATCCCCGCGCCTATTGGGGGGCCTATGGCGCGTCAAAGGCGGCTTTGGAAAACCTGGTCCTGTCTTATGGGCAAGAGGTTGAGAATATTTCTGGCGTGCGCACCGCGATTGTCGATCCCGCGCGCACCCGCACCGACATGCGCGCCAAGGCCTATCCCGGCGAAGACCCCGCCGCTGTGAAGGAACCGTCGGTGGTCGCCGACGCAATTGCCGACCTGTTGGTGACGGATTTCGCCAGCGGACATCGGTTGATATTGCCGGGGTAACACCCTCCCCAAATCATCGCTTGCCATGTTTATGCTGCACTTTATGTTGCGCAGCATGATGATCCGTGTTCGTCGTAGTGGAGAAAATTATGCGTCTGAAATTCGCTTTTGGCCTAGCCGCGACCGCCCTTATCCTTGGCAGTTGCGCGCCAGCTACACCCGCCACAACGATTGCGCCGAAAGGCTATACTAACGCCGCAATCGCCGGCGCGGTCCCGATCACTGGCCCAAGGGCGCAAGAAGTGCGGATGGCATCGGCGCAAGTGCTCTTCTGGTCACAGGCCGAGCGCAGCGCAAATTTTCGCGCAATGGACACACTTTTCCCCGTCACCACGGTCCGTCCCGCCGCCAAGGCCCGCGCGCTTCCGATAGGCGCGCCATTAACCGGCATTGACGAGGCCAGCATACGCGCGGAAATGGCGACGCAGAAATCAGTCGGTTTGCTTGTCCTTCAAGACGGCCAAATCCGCGCCGAATTTTATGCCGATGGCCTGACCGCTACCGACCGCTGGACCAGCTTTTCAATGGCGAAAAGCCTGACGAGCACGCTGGCGGGCGCGGTGGTGAAGGATGGCTTTATTACATCGGTGCAGGACCCCGTCACCAAATACGTGCCGGAACTGGTCGGCAGCGGTTATGATGGCGTGACGGTCGAAAACGTCCTCACCATGACGAGCGGCGTAAAGTGGAACGAGGATTACACCGACCCAGACAGCGATGTCGTGCGCATGTTCTCACAGCCGGTTCCCGATGGCGCGGACCCCGATGCGCATTATTTAAAAGGCTTGCCGCGTGAGGCAGAACCCGGCAGCAAATGGGTGTATAAAACCGGCGAAACCAACCTCATCGGCCTGATTGTACAGCGTGCGACGGGGAAATTGCTCTCCGATTACGCCGCGACGACATTGGCCGATGCGGCGGGGTTGGAGCAATCGATATTGTGGCAAACCAATATGGCGGGCCTCAACGTCGGCGGGTGCTGCCTTGCCATGTCACTGCGCGATTATGGCCGTATCGGATTGTTGCTGGCCGAGGGTGCGCCGGGCGTGGTGCCCAATGGCTGGATGGCCCGCGCCTCTGCCCCGATCAGCCAAGTCGGCGCACCTGGCTTTGGCTATGGCTATCAATTCTGGACCTACCCTGCGGGCCGCTGGGGCCTGCGCGGGATATTCGGGCAATCGGTTACAGTGGTGCCTGAGAAGAACGCAGTCGTCGTGTTCCTGTCCAATTGGGACAAGGCCAGCGACCGCGACATGAACCTGAAACAAAGGGCCTTTGCGGAGAAATTGGTCGCGGGGCTCTAATCCACGCCGCCCTTCACCTCCGCAAACGCGGCCAATGCGCGCTCCCGCGCTTGCCTGTGCGGCACGATTTTGCGCGGATAGTTACGCGGGCGGCATCCATGCGTATCGGGGTCGTGGATGTAAGGATCGCTGAGGTCGGCCAATTCGGGAACCCATTCACGGATATACGCGCCCGCGTCGAACTTCTCCGACTGCGTTAGTGGCGCCATAATGCGTACGAACATATTGGCGTCCACGCCGGTCCCTGCGCCCCATTGCCAATTCACCGCATTGCTGGCGTAATCGGCATCGACGAGGGTATCCCAGAACCATTGCTCCCCGACACGCCAATCGATCAGCAGGTGTTTGATAAGGAAACTGGCCGTGATCATCCGCACGCGGTTGTGCATCCATCCGGTGGCCCACAACTGCCGCATTCCAGCATCGACGATGGGATATCCGGTGCGCCCAGTCTGCCACGCCTCCAAATCCTTCGCCACCGTCGGATCGGTCGGGTCGCGCCATGGGAAGGCGTCAAACTGCGCCTTGGCATTGCGCCTGCCATAATCGGGCAAGCCCGCGATGACATTGGCGGCGTAATCACGCCAGACGAGTTCTTTGAGGTACGTTTCGGGGAACGCACCACCAGCCGTCAGATGGTGCCACGCCGCCGCAACACTGATTTCACCGAAATGCAGGTGCGGGGAAAGGTAAGAGGTGAGCGGCTTCGACGGCAGGTTCCGCCCCTCGTCATAACCGGCCGCGCGCGGGGTGAAGGCGGTGAGCCGGGCCATCGCG
>JBGSOJ010000163.1:0-2065 GCA_041739175.1 Sphingomonadaceae bacterium | reverse complement strand
CTGTTCGAGCTGTGCAGGCACTGGCTCCGGTTGAGGCATCAACGGGCTTGGCCACGGCGGCGGCGGCGCGGGTGACGGCAATGGCGCGGGCTTTGCCCCCACCAAGGAGCGCAAGACCGGCGGCGCAATCACCGCCAAGGATTACCGCAAAGCCACTGGCCGCGCGAAAACGCCGGGGCAAGTCACCGTGTGGTACACCGTCGGTGCGAATGGCCGTGTGTCGAATTGCCGCATCGAAATCCCGAGCAACTGGCCCGAACGCGACGCGCTCACTTGCCGCTTGATTGAGCAACGCTGGCGCTACGACCCCGCGCGCGACCGCAACGGGAACGCGTACGCCACGCAAACCGGTTGGCGGCAGGAATGGTGGCCGGAATAGGCGACAAATCAAACCTCGCCACAAAGGGGAGGTGAAGGCGGCTTTGCCTGCTAAGTTAAATCATTCGATTTCCCGTGGATAAGCCCGCCCATCCATCGACAGCATTGCCCCGCGCGGGTTAAAGCAAGCGGATGCACCTGCCCTCCCCATCCGACCTGCTATCCGCGCGGCGCCCCCGATGCGCCACCGACCTGTTGCCCTTGCTCAAATCGACTTTCGGCTTTGATGCGTTTAGAGGCGCGCAGGCCGCCGTGCTCGACCGTGTTTTGGCGGGCCAATCCACGCTGGCGGTGATGCCGACGGGGGCGGGCAAGTCGCTGACCTATCAATTGCCTGCCGTGGCGCTGAATGGCACGGTGCTGATTATTTCGCCGCTCATCGCGCTCATGCACGACCAATTGCGCAGCGCCGAGGCGGCGGGCATTCGCGCCGCCACGCTGACCAGCGCGGACAGCAACACCGCGCAGACCATCGAACGATTCCGTAGCGGCGCATTGGACCTGCTCTATGTCGCGCCCGAACGCGCTACGCAAAGCGGGTTTCAGGCGATGCTGGAGCAAGCCAGCCTTGCCCTTATCGCGATTGATGAGGCGCATTGCGTGTCCGAATGGGGGCATGATTTCCGCCCCGATTACCGATTGCTTCGCCCGCTGCTCGATCGTTTTGGCCATGTCCCGCGCCTCGCGCTGACCGCCACCGCCGATGCCCATACACGCGACGATATTCTCGTCCAGTTGGGGATGCCGTCCGATGCCCTGATCCTGTCGGGCTTTGACCGGCCCAACATACGCTATCATATTTCGCCGCGCCATGGCCTGCCGCAACAACTCACTGCGTTGATGGCGGCGGAGCGCGGGCCGGGCATCATCTATGCGCCGACGCGGGCAAAGGTGGAGGAGTTGGCGGCAAAGCTGAATACCCGCGCGCGGCCCGTTCGTGGCTATCACGCCGGAATGCCCGCCGAAATGCGCGCCGCAAATCAGGCGGCTTTCGTAGCGTCGGAGAATATGGTGATGGTCGCCACCATCGCGTTCGGGATGGGGATAGACAAGCCCGATGTCCGCTTCGTCGCGCATGCCGCCTTGCCCAAAAGCATTGAAGGCTATTATCAGGAAACCGGGCGCGCGGGGCGTGATGGCGACCCCGCCGTGGCGCATTTATTCTGGTCCGACGGGGATTTTGCCACGGCGCGGATGCGGCTATCAGAACTCCCCGAGGCACGCCAAGCCGCCGACCGGACGCGATTGGATACCATGGCGGGATTGGTCGAAAGCGCGGAATGTCGGCGTGCCGTGTTGCTGCGCTACTTTGGCGAGCATCCGCCGGAACGCTGCGGCAATTGCGACAATTGCCTAACCCCGCCGGATACGAAAGACGCCAGCGTTCTGGCGCAGAAATACCTCTCCGCCGTATACCGCACGGGGCAGAGCTATGGTCAGGGGCATTTGCTTGATGTGCTAACGGGTAAGGATTCCGAACGTGTCCGGGCGCGCGGCCATGATAAGCTCTCCGTCTTTGGCCTAATCGGGCCGGAGGAAGCGCGGTTGTTGAAGCCGCTCGTCCGCACCCTCACCGCACGCGATGCGCTGCGCACCAATGAGCATGGCGGATTGATGCTCGGCCCCACGGCGCGCGCGATGATGATGGGGGAGGTGTAGGTCGCGGTGGTCGCCCCGCCGAAACGCC
>JBGSOJ010000151.1:0-2896 GCA_041739175.1 Sphingomonadaceae bacterium | reverse complement strand
CCATGGGGTGAGGTCGGTTTCGGTCCGCGTGCGCCCCGTGTCGCCGCCCATGGCCCAGCTAAGGCCATCGGCCAACCGGAACGCCAATGCATCGGACAGGCTGCCGTCGGTGTAACGTTGCAAAGTAACCCCCTGCCCCTTGGCCAGTTCGGGCACTTCGGACAATGGGAAGATTACCAATTTGCGGTTGTTGCCCACCACCGCGAGTGTGTCCACATCCCCCGTCAGGACACGCACGACCACAAGCCTTTGCCCCGCCTTCACATTCACAACCTGCCGCCCTTTGCGCGTCTCGGCAATTGCGTCGGCCATTGGCGCGATAAAGCCCTTACCCGATGATGCGGCGAGCAACATTTTTGCCCCCGCCGTGACAGGTAACAGGCTGACGATATCGTTACCCGCCTCTAAATCAACCATCGTGCCAATCGGCTCCCCAAAGCCGCGCGCGCCGGGGAGTTTATCTGCACCGATGGTGTAGAACCGCCCATTCGCGGTCGCGAGGAGCAGCTTATCCGTCGTTTGCGCATGGAAGGCAAAGGCGAGGTCGTCGCCCTCTTTAAACTTGAAATCCTGCGCCAAATCGGCGTGCCCCTTCATCCCCTTCACCCATCCGCGTTTGGACAGGATGACAGTGATCGGTTCACGCTCAATAAACGCCTCCAGCGCGATTTCACGCGGCGCACCGGCCTCCTGATGGCCCGTGCGACGTTTGCCCAGCGCGGTATCCTCGGCATAGCCTTTGCGCAATTCGGCAAGATCGCGTTTCAGCCGCGTGCGTTGACGCGCGGGGCTTTCGAGCAATTGGACAAGGCCAGCGCGTTCTTTCTCCAACGCCTCTTGCTCGCGGCGCAGTTCCATTTCCTCCAACTTGCGCAAGGAGCGCAACCGCATGTTGAGGATGGCTTCGGCCTGCCGGTCGGTGAGTTCAAATTCCGCCATCAGCAGCGGCTTCGGCTCGTCATTTTCGCGAATAATGGCTATCACGCGGTCCAGATTGAGATAGGCGATGATATAGCCGCCGACCAGTTCCAACCGCGCGTAGATCTTTTCCAACCGATGTTGCGAGCGGCGGACCAGGACCTCTATTTGATGGCGCAACCATTCGCGCAACACCTCACCAATGCCCATCACGCGCGGGGTGCGGGTGTCGTCGAGAACGTTCATGTTGAGCGAGAAGCGGTTCTCCAAATCGGACAGGCGGAATAGGGCGTCCATCAAATCCTGCGGATCGACATTGCGGCTTTTAGGGACCAGAACGATGCGAATATCGGCATCGGATTCGTCGCGCACATCCTCCAAAATCGGAAGTTTTTTGTCGCCTATCAGGTTGGCGATTTGCTCGATCAGCTTGCCCTTTTGCACCTGATAGGGGATTTCGGTGATGACCGCGACCCATTGGCCGCGCGATTCCTCCTCCAAAACCCACCGCGCGCGCACCCGCATCGAGCCGCGACCGCTGGCATAGGCCGCGTCAATGACCGCCTTGCTGTCCACCAGCACGCCGCCGGTGGCGAAATCCGGCCCTTTGACAATCTCCATAATCGCTTCGTGACTGGCATCGGGTTGGTCGATCAGCAGCGTAGCGGCGTCGATGATTTCATGCGCATTATGGCTAGGGATGCTGGTCGCCATGCCCACGGCAATCCCCGCCGCGCCGTTCGCCAGCAAATTGGGGAACAGGCCGGGCATAATTTCCGGCTCCTCATCCTCCCCGTTGTAGGTCGGTTTGAAATCGGCGGCATCCTCATCCAACCCTTGCATCAATTCCATCGCGGTGCGGGTCAGGCGGGCCTCGGTATAACGATAGGCCGCCGCATTATCGCCGTCGATATTGCCGAAATTCCCCTGCCCATCGACCAGAGGATAGCGCAGCGCAAACGTCTGCGCCAAGCGGACCATTGCGTCGTACACCGACTGATCCCCATGCGGGTGATATTTACCGATGACATCGCCGACGACGCGGGCGCATTTCTTATAGCCGTTCGACGGGTCAAGCTTCAGCAACCGCATCGCCCACAACAGCCGCCGATGCACGGGTTTCAACCCGTCCCGCAAATCGGGCAGCGACCGCGCGGTGATGGTGGACATGGCATAGACCAAATACCGCTCCGACAGCGCGCTATCGAACGGCGCATCAACAATGGCGTCAAACGGATCTTCGGGCAATTCGGTGTCTTTGGTGTCGCTCATGCGCGGCGGGTTAGCAAACGGTGGAGCCAAGGCAAAGCGGCAAGTTCGACGCAAGGCCGCTTATCCCCCAGTTTTGCATTGTTTCGCACGATTGATGTGCATCAAAGCAATCGCGCGCTCTTCGGGTTAGCTAAGCGAGAGAAGGAGATTGGTTTATGCGTATTTTCAAACCACTTATTTTAGGAGTTGTCGTTATGACTTCGCTCTTTGGTATTACGGGCGGCGACGGGACCATGGCTCAAAATGCTGTTGGTCCTCTGGTTGACGCCGATCGTGCGGCATTGGAGATGGCGTTGGATGATGAATATTTGGCGGAGGCGACCTATGCCGCTGTGCTGGAATCATTCCCCGATGCGCGGCCCTTTGTGAACATTATTGAGGCTGAACGGCGGCACTCTGCGATGGTCATCGTCCATTATCAGCATTATGGCATGGCCGTGCCCAGCAATCCTTATCTGGGTACCATCGGCGCGCCATCCACTTTGTTGGCGGCGTGCGAAACAGGTCGCACGGCGGAGGTCGATAATATCGCCTTATACGATCGGATTATCCCGACGGTCGAAAATGCTGCTATTCGCGAAACATTGGTCAAATTGCAAAGCGCGTCGCGCGACCGTCATTTGCCCGCATTTCAGCGCTGTATTGATCGCGGCGGCGTCATGGGCGGCGGTCAGGGTCAAGGGCGCGGCATGGGCCGGGGCGGAAC
>JBGSOJ010000143.1:0-2869 GCA_041739175.1 Sphingomonadaceae bacterium | reverse complement strand
GCGGTGAAGAAACTCTTCACCCCCGAATTCCGCAACCGTTTGGACGCCATCGTGCCGTTCAGCTATCTGCCGACCGAGGTCGTGGGCCGCGTGGTGGAGAAATTCTTCCTTGCGCTCGAACTGCAACTCGCCGACCAAAATGTCCATATCACGATGGACGATGCGGCGAAGGAATGGCTGACGCAGCGCGGCTATGATAAGCTCTACGGCGCGCGGCCCATGGGGCGGTTGATTCAGGAGAAGATCAAGCAACCGCTCGCCGAGGAACTGTTGTTCGGCAAATTGGCGCACGGCGGCGAGGTAAAGGTGCATGTGAAGGACGACGCGCTCGCCTTTGAAGTCACCGCCGCCGCGCCGGGCGTGGCCAAGCCGAAGTTGAAAAAGAAGGCACCGGCGAAAAAGGACGGCTAAACATGCGGGGATGGGGCTTAGGTTTGATATTGGCGGCGGCGCTTTCGTCGTCGCCAGTTATGGCGCAGGAGGGCGGCGGCGCATCGCCCTCCTCCGCAACCGAGCCCGTGGACCTCGTCGCGCAGGATACCGCGATGCTCATCAACGGCGGCACATGGACCTTCACGGCCCCGCGCAATGCGCCAAAGGGTGCGCCGCAATGCACCGAGACCTGGACCTTCCGCGCCGACGGCAGCATGACGGTGATAAGCGCCGCGCAAACCGTTGAGCAAACATGGCGCATCGCGGAGGTGGACGGGTTCCGCCTGCTCCACACCACGGCGCTTTCGTCCACCAATGGCAAGGATTGCATGGGCGTGCGCGCCAATCCGAACGACTATCCAAAGCCCGAAAGCATCGGTCCCACATTCCTGTTTTTTCAGGGCGGCAAAAATGGACTTGTCTGCTCGCCTGCTTATGTGCGGGAAAAGGACGGCAGCCTCGCGCCGTTATATGATGAGGAATCCTGCTGGGGTTCGCTGACCCCCGCCACGCCCGCGCGATAACACCGATCGCGCATTTTTGCGGCGTAACTCAAAATTAACCGCTGCTCCCTAACAACGCGTTAACGATTTACCGCGTATTACAAATATTGTGGATAGCGCTGTTGCTGTTCCGATTCTGTCGCACGGGTGTCATTATGGTCATGCAATATACCGATATGGGTGGGAATAGCGAGATTTGGGAAGCGGCGAAAAACGGCGATGCCGTTGAACCGTCCGATTTGGCCGCCGCTCTGCTTTTGGGCCGCGTTGAATCGATGGTCCGCAACGGGCAACCGGTGCAGGCGGCAAACCACATCGTCGAAATGACCGGCGTTGACCGCGCCACCGCCGAAGAATTTATCGCCGAGTTAAAGGTCCGCTTGTTCGCCGCCTAAATATGGAGATCCCGCCCAATTGACGGCAATTTGGCCAACCCATATTTTACATTTTGCTTGCCGCGCGAGTCATATTACTGACGACGAAGCATGTTAATCTTCCTTCACGTTACAGTGAAAAAGGAGGATGCTATGAATCGTTACCTATTGGCCGCGTTATTCAGCGGCGCGTTATTCTTCTCGGCCACTGCTGCGCAGGCGCAATGCACGGCCACAACGCCATCTGCTATTGCCGCAAAGATTGGCGCGGGCCACGCATATCAAAAACATGTTGTAACCGGCGGCGAGTTTAAGGCTGGCAAAGTCATCGCTGGTCTGGCGATGCCCGCAACGCCGGTGGTAAACAATGTGGTCACATTCAGCGCGCTTATCCAAACCGTCATGGGATCATCGACAAACCGCACCTTAAGCGGTGGGCGCAAGGCCTATTGGCACAGCGGCACAGGGACCATTGTTGTTTTCGACCCCAAAAATGTAGATTGCGGCACCGCGTTTCGACCCGTGAAGGGCAAACCCTATTACGACACGACGACCTAGGCTTTGATAAGCTATCCCAACCCCATCAAAAAGGCGATGAACCATGGATATCGAATTTGATCACGATCTCGACATGTTCGTTTTGGAATGCACCCGTGAGGAATTGATTATCCTCAACAATGCTCTCAACAACATTCCGCAGGCTGTCGATGAGCAGGAATACACGACGCTGATCGGCGGCGAACCCGAAGAGGTCGCGTCGCTGTTGCACATCATCAACGAAGCATTGGTCGAAGAGGACTTTGACGAGGATGATGACGATGCGTTGGACGACGATGAGGACGAACTGTAAGCGTTAAGGCACGCCGAAGGTCCAGCCTTCGGTGCGCGCGACTTCGGGCGTCATGGCCTTGGGTTGCCAAAACGCTGCCTCCCGCTGCGCGGCGTTGAGCCACGCAGCGGTGAGCAAGGCGTCGCTTTGGTGATCGCTGGGAGCAGCGGCGGTTTCGGCGTCCATCGCGGGGACACCGACCTCCGCCAGCGCGGCATTGAGGCCGTCCCATGTCCTGAGCTTGCTCCGCCCCTTCGCCGCGCCTGCCTTCACCGCCGCAATGCTGGTGTAAATTTCGACCAGCATTGCCCCGCGCGCGGGCACCGGGTCAAACGGCCACACCGGAATCACGCCGCGCAACGCATGGAGCAGGCGCATTGCGGTCAAACTCGCCTTTCCCACCTGCGCCGCGCCGACAAGGTTGAGGCAGCTATACGGATTGGCGAGCTTCATTTCGCGCGATACTTTCTCCACCACGCGCAGCCGCCCCGCCTTCGCCGCGCCATAATGGGCACCGAGCGCGCCGGTTTGCCGGAAATGCGCGGCAATGTCGGGGTCGTCAAGGAACCCCGCCGCCTGATAATGCGGATCGTCGGCGCACAGCCGCTCCACCGCCGCCCATAGATCGGGCGCAGCGGCGGGACTATCGGCCCAATGCGGGAAGTACGCGCCGGCGTCGGTAAAGGGAAAGCCCATCGACACATCCATGCCGATGAGGATATCGGCCTCAG
>JBGSOJ010000168.1:0-3462 GCA_041739175.1 Sphingomonadaceae bacterium | reverse complement strand
CGCCACGCGCCCGTGCGCTGACCATTTGCCCGCTCAATTTGCGCGCCAAGGCGGCGGCAATGCTGCCCGGCCGCGTATCGGACAACATCGCGCGGTCCAAATCCTCCGGCCCGCGATTAAGGTCCAGCCACGCGCGCGGGCGATGCGCAATCAGGGTCGCAAACCCGTCCGCTTCCCGCACCAAAAGATCGGCGTAACGATCCTCCAGCCGGAGCAATTTGTCCGCGGGCACGCGCAATTGCGTGAGCAAATCCGCCGGATAATCGCGCCCCGCGTGCGGCACCGCCAACACCACCGCGCGCGGCGAGTCGGGTTCCAAAAGCGCGAATCCCGCCTTATCCACAGATTTGCCTATCGTCATGGCAATGCTTTGCAGGAAAGCAGCGAAATGTTAAAGTCTCCTTGGCATAATTGGCGCGTAAACAGACATCGGGATGCGCAACGATAATGGGGACTCAAGTGGCCATGCAACGGAAAATCCGCATTCTTCTGGCCGAGGATGACCCCGCGATGCGCGAATATCTGACGCGCGCGCTGGAAAAATCCGACTATGAAGTGGTCGCGGTGGAGGATGGCACCGACGCCATTCCGCATTTGACCGAAAAAAGTTTCGACCTTTTGCTTACCGATATTGTGATGCCCGGCATGGACGGCATCGAATTGGCGCAGCGCTGCGCCAATTTATAGCCGAAGACCCAGGTGATGTTCATCACCGGCTTTTCCGGCGTCCGGCTGAAGGCGGGTGAGGAAGTGCCCAAGGCGAAAATATTGTCCAAACCGTTCCACTTGCGCGAATTGGTGATGGAGGTCGACCGCCTGTTCTTCCCCGAACGGTTGGGCAGCCTTTAGGAGTACCACCCCATATAGGGGGAGGAATATGGGGCGCAGGCAATTTTCCCCTTGAACCGCCACGCCACGCTCGCTAAGGGCGCACATTCGGAATGGGCGTATAGCTCAGTGGTAGAGCACTATGTTGACATCGTAGGGGTCGCAAGTTCAATCCTTGCTACGCCCACCATTCCTCCAAACCTATCTGCCTCTCGCCGCGCCGCCATTGGTTGCGCGGCGCGCCTTTGTGCGCCATAATCCTTGTATAACTGCGACTTGACAGGCGCTGGTCAATACTGACATTGCTGTCAATAACAGGCAGGAGAGTGCAATGAACGGCAACCCCAACGAATCGGCAGGCGCGGCGGCGTCGATGGCCTTTGCCAGCCCCGTTTTGGGCGAAATGGACACGCCCGCAATTTGGCAGACGCATTATCATCACCCGGTGCCATGGGATCAATTCTTCGCGCCCTTGTCCGTCCATGACATGTTTTTCCGCAGCGCAGGCGCACGCGGGGCCGCACCGTTGCTCGATTTCATGGGGCGCAAATACAGCTATGCCGAGGTCGCGAACGGCGTCGCGCGCGTGGCGGCGGGGTTGCAAGCGCGCGGGATTGGCAAGGGCGATCATATCGGCCTGTTCCTGCCCAACACGCCGCATTATCTCGCCGCCTATTACGGCATCATGGCGGCGGGGGCGACGGCAGTGAATTTCTCCCCGCTCTACACGGTCGAGGAATTAAAGCATCAGGTCGCCGATTCGCAGACGAAATTGCTGTTCACTTTGTCCGCCAGCGCGTTGCTCCCTCAAGCCTTGCGCGTATTGGACGAATCGGAATTGGAGGGCCTGATCGTCGGTTCGGTCGCGGGCGCATTGCCGACGGGCAAGTCGATTCTTTATCGCCTGTTCAAGGGCAAGGAGGTCGCGAAACGCCCCGATGATCCGCGCATCACGGCGTTTTCCGACCTCATCGCCAACGACGGCCATTTTAAGCGGCCCGCAATCCGTCCCGAAACCGACATTGCGCTGCTGCAATATACCGGCGGGACGACCGGCGTGCCAAAGGGGGCGATGCTGTCCCACCAAAACCTGACCGCCAACGCGCGGCAGGTGAACCGGATTGACCCGCATACCGGCGAAGAGGACCGCATCCTCGGCGTCCTGCCGTTTTTCCACGTCTTCGCCAACACCTGCGTGCTGAACCGCACCGTTTTGAATGGCGGGGAGATTGTGATGCTGCCCCGGTTCGAGGCGGGCGCGGCATTGGCGGCGATCGGCCGGGCAAAAGTCACCGCTGTGCCCGGCGTGCCGACGATGTATCAGGCTTTGCTCGACCACCCCAAATTCGCCGAGACCGATTTCACTTCCTTGCGCGTCTGCATCTCCGGCGGCGCACCGTTGCCATTGGAACTCAAGGAAAAATTCGAGGCGGCAAGCGGCGCGGTGCTGGTTGAGGGCTATGGCCTCACCGAATCAAGCGGCGTGGTGGCGAGCAATCCTTACGAAGGCCTCAACAAAACCGGCACCATTGGGCAACCGATGCCCGGCACTTTGGTCAAACTGGTCGATAAAGAGGACCCGACAAAGCCAGCCCCCGACGGCGAACCGGGCGAATTGGTGTTTTCCGGCCCGCAAGTGATGATCGGCTATTGGGGCAGGCCGGAGGCGGACGCAGAAGTGTTCATCGACGGCTTCCTGCGCACCGGCGATGTTGCCAGTATTGACGCCGATGGCTTTATTCAGATTGTTGACCGGATCAAGGACATGATCTCCGTCGGCGGGTTTAAGGTGTTCCCCAGCCAGATTGAGGATGTGCTCTACGCCCATCCGGCGGTGAAGGAGGCGCTCGTCATTGGCATCCCCGATGATTATATGGGGGAGCGGCCCAAGGCTTTCGTGGCTTTGGAGGCGAACGCGGCGGCGGACGCGGGCGAATTGTGCGCATGGGTCAATACGCGCATCGGCAAGCATGAGCGCGTCGCCGATGTCGTCATTCGCGCCAGCCTGCCCAAAACGATGATCGGCAAATTGGACCGCAAGGCGCTGCGGATTGAGGAAGGGGTTTGAGGAAGGGGTGTAACGCACGCGCCCTATCCTGCCCCTTGCCAAACCGCGCGCCATTCGGCAAAGCGCTATGCCATGACCGACACCGAAAACACACCAGCCCCAGAGGCTGCAACCGCCGCTGCCCCTATCGACACTGCGCCTGAAACCGCTGCGCCTGAAACCGCTGCGCCAGCCGTGGACAGCGGCGACGTCCCGCCCGACCATTTGTGCATCCACCCGTGGAGCGCGCATCACGACGCCGACAAATTGGGCCGCGGCATTGGCATCCGCTTTAAGGGCGCGGTGCGCACCAATGTGGAGGAATATTGCATCTCCAAAGGCTGGATCAAGGTACAGGCGGGCAAGTCGCTGGATCGCAAAGGCCGCCCCATGCTGCTGACGCTGAAAGGCCCGGTTGAGGCGTGGTATGAGGATTTGGGCGACAATCCGCCGATTGCAAAATAAGCGAAAAGCAAAAGGGCCGCCCGATGGGTGGCCCTTTTTTGTTGGTCAGATGCCGCGCAACAAATCAGCCATGTTTTGCGGCCCTGACGCGGGCTTGCCCGATGCATTGACGCTGGGCGTAT
>JBGSOJ010000131.1:0-2389 GCA_041739175.1 Sphingomonadaceae bacterium | reverse complement strand
CCGATCTGGCGGTGGTTTGGCCAAGGCCGATGTTACTGGTCCGGAACACCGCTTCATAGGTCAAAGTGCCCGAACGCGAGACCACGCCTACGCTGCCCTTCTTAAAGATATTGCCGGGCATAATGCCGATTTTGCACTCGCCGGGGGTCAGCACGCCGGGGCAGTTCGGGCCGATGAGGCGCGATTTGGAGCCTTGAAGGCGGCGCTTCACCTGCACCATGTCGAGCACGGGAATGCCCTCCGTAATGCAGACGATCAACGGCATTTCGGCCTCGATCGCCTCAATGATGCTGGCCGCCGCGAATTTGGGCGGCACATAGACGACCGAGGCATCCGCGCCGGTTTGGGCCATGCCCTCGGCCACGCTGTTATACACGGGCAGGCCGATGTGCGTCGTTCCGCCCTTACCGGGGGTAACGCCGCCCACCATTTGCGTGCCATAGGCCAGCGCCTGTTCAGTGTGAAACGTGCCGGTCGCACCGGTCATGCCTTGGGTAAGGACTTTGGTGTTTTTGTTGATTAAGATAGACATTTATTGGCTTCCTTTGTGGAATAGAATGTTTTCTGGGCCTTCAAAAAGGCGATGACAGATAGACAAATTATCGACCAACTTGTTGCGATAGTAGCGATAAAGAGTCCGTAAAATGCTCCATAGCGATTGGCGTGATGGGGACGCGCCGCATATTCGAACCCAATAAAAGCGACGGATACACAAATCAGAGCTGATATAGCGAGATAGACAATCGACGCTTTCAAACCAAATGCGCGAATAATTGCAAAGCCAATCGTCCCCCAGCCAATCAGAACTAAGGCCAAAGGCACCATGATTTCGGTAATATAGGAGGCGATTAAGGTCATTTAAGCAAGGCTGCCATCAATCTCTTTACAAGCGACCAGCAATTCCTTCACTGCGTCCACGGACACTTGGAAACCTGCTTTGGCTTCGTCGCTCAATGCAATTTCGACGACTTCCTCAACGCCATTCGCGCCGATGACGGCGGGGACGCCGACATACAGTCCGTCCAAACCATATTGACCGTCCACATAAACGGCGCAGGGCAGGATGCGTTTTTGGTCGCCCAGATACGCCTCGGCCATGGCAATCGCGGACGTTGCGGGCGCGTAATAAGCGCTGCCGGTTTTCAGCAGGCCGACGATTTCGCCGCCGCCGCTGCGCGTGCGTTGGACGATGGCGTCAATAGCTTCCTTGCTCGACTTGCCCATGGCGACGAGGTCATCGACGGGGATACCCGAAATGGTGGTATAGTTGGTGACGGGGACCATCGTGTCGCCGTGGCCGCCCAGAACGAAGGCGTTCACGTCCTTCACCGACACGTCAAATTCCCATGCGAGGAAGGTGGCGAAGCGCGCCGAGTCCAAAACGCCCGCCATGCCGATGACTTTATTATGCGGCAGGCCGGAAAATTCGCGCAACGCCCACACCATCGCGTCCAGCGGGTTGGTGATGCAGATAACGAATGCGTCGGGGGCGTGCGTCTTAATGCCTTCGCCCACCGCCTTCATCACGCCAAGGTTGATGGCCAGCAAGTCATCGCGGCTCATGCCGGGCTTGCGCGGGATACCGGCGGTGACGATGACGACGTCCGCGCCCGCAATATCGGCATAATCATTGGTGCCGGTGATTTTGGCGTCGAAGCCCTCAACCGGCCCGCATTGCGACAGGTCGAGTGCCTTACCCTGCGGCATACCCTCGGCAATGTCGAACAGGACGATGTCGCCCATTTCCTTCTTCGCCGCGAGATGAGCGAGCGTGCCGCCGATCATGCCGGAGCCGATGAGTGCGATTTTGTTACGGGCCATGTCGTTTATCCCCTAAATATTTTGGTTCGGCGCAATTGTGTCCGCCAAACGGGCTGTTGCGGCCCCCAAAAGGGGAGTCGCCTGCGAAATAACAGAGTGGCCCTACGCCCAATTGCCGCATTTATCAACCGCCAAAACCGCGCCGAAACAACTATCTTTGATAATAGTTCGCAATAGCTGCATAGCTATGCAATGCCGGTATATCGGTGTTATTTTGCCGCAATTTGCCTCCTACTCCGCCCTAAAGCGGACCGGTCAAATGCACAATTATACCTTGGTGGGGGCATGGGCATGGATCGGGTAGGGGCGTCGGGCAAGGATTTGGGCCCATATTTCTGGGACACGGACGGCGCGGCGCATTCATGTCGGGGGCTGGTTCCGCCAAGCCCACGACCATCCGAACGGCATCGGCACGCGCGCGGGAGAGTATGTCGGGCGGGCAGGTGGCCTCATGCCAAACCACATCCGCTTGGCCCAACATCCGCGCCGCGCGCAGGGTCAGGTCATCGGGGTCGGGGCTGGTGAGCGCAAATCGGTGATAGCCGGACTGCGCGGGGCGGGTATCCTG
>JBGSOJ010000154.1:0-4286 GCA_041739175.1 Sphingomonadaceae bacterium | reverse complement strand
TACAGAAATCCTCCCCATTATGGGGAGGGGGACCGCGAAGCGGTGGAGGGGTTGCGACGGTGCGCAAATACCCCTCCGTCAGTCGCTTCGCGCCTGCCACCTCCCCTTAATGGGGAGGATTTCTGTACGCGCAGTTAGGCGAACATAGTGGACTTATTCCATCCCCGGATAGCGCGGAAATTCGGGCACGTCGGCCAGTGTCGCCATCCATCCAATCCGTTCCGCCGTTTCGATTTGCGCGCCGAGCGGAACGGCGTCGGGATTGTCCAACGTCGCCGATTGCACGTCGATCTTGCCGGGGAACACCGCCTCGCTGGTGTAGAACAGCCCCGTGCCGCATTTTGGGCAGAAATGGCGGCGGCCATGCTCGCTGCTTTCGTAGATGCTGACGTCGCCGGAAATCCTCACCGCGCCCGCGTTGAACATCGCCCAGCCAACCGCGGGCGCGCCGCTGTGCCGCCGGCAATCGGTGCAGTGACACAGGCAATGATGCTCCGGTACCGCGTCCGCCGCGATTGTGTATTTGACCGCGCCGCAGTGGCATTGGCCGGTTTGCGGTTTGTGATGTGTTTGATCCGACTCGCTCATTCCCGTTCTCCCATTGCGCTGAGGGTTGCGCGAAATTGAGAACAAGTCAAGAACGAAATGGACGGTAACTTCAGGTTTCGCGCGCAGGCGCTTCTCTAGGCACAAAGCCGTCGTCGAAAATGTCCTCAATCGGCATGCCAAACAGGCGCGCTATACGAAAAGCGAGGGGTAAGGCTGGGTCGAACTTGCCTGTCTCAATTGCGTTGACCGCTTGACGTGACACTTCCAAACGCACAGCCAAGTCGGCCTGCGTCCAATTGTTCATCGCGCGCAAGACTTTTAATTTATTTTTCACCGCGAATCTCGCCAACGATGCCATTGAAACAAAATAACAAAAAAGCAAATCGAATAAACCCAGACGCGCATAAATAATTCGAAGGAGTCTGTGCTCAAAATCCACTGGATTGGTAAAAAAATTGGGTGATGATAAAAATATTGATAGGTCGAGTTGTCCAATCTCTTGATCCAGCCGAATAAAATCCAGCCTTGAATCTGAATAAATAAAGGAATTAAAGCAATAACATACATAAAATGCTTTGCAGTCTTTTTCCAAATTTCTTCGGCATATTGATCACGCATAAACCGCGCCACGATCAGGAATATGGGTAGTAATACGGAAAATAGTCCAACTAGAAAAAAGGCTAACGCCCCGATCGGTCCGTCCAGATGATGTTCTATTCCGATGTTGTACAGTAATTCGCTTCCAATCCCAGATATAATTGCGGCGAGGGAAACGTTCATAAGGATGTAATACAATCGGTAACGGTCAAATTTTTGCATATCCATCTCTTGCAAAAAAGTGGTGGGTGACGGTTTGGTCACCCACCGAGGGGGCTAAGGCAATTGCACAAATTGCGGCAGATTAGCCAGTGATTTTGATGCTGCTTTGGGCGGTTTTGCCTATTTTTTTGGTCTCATAGGCGCGGGCGATGGCTCCTTCGACTTCAGGGGCTACGCCTTGAGCCAAACGTGTTTTGCAGTCCGTGATCAATAGGCGCGCCCTCAAATCGCGGCTTCCGTTCAGACGGCATATGGTGTCCGTTGCACGGTCCACCCGATCTTGCAGCGCGGATTGTCCAGCATTCGTCGTCAAGTCGAGATCGCCAGTAAATACAGAAATGCCGATTGCATCGGCCGATCGCGAGGCAGCAACCACCGGTGTCGCCGCTACCAAGGCTATGGCGGAAAATGAGGTGACAAACATAGATTTCAACATGATGCGAGTTCCTTTCCAAAATTGCAACGCAGGATAGCGTTTTGTAATGTTTAAATTGCCATTTGTCAGCTAACAATGACATTATGTCACCATTGCATTTCATTGTCAATAAATCATGACAAAAAGTTAGGTGTGCATGAATTGCCGCAATTCTGCGGCTTCCCGTGGCGAATGCTAGGAAACTCGCTATGTGCCGCGTGGATTTTTGGTCGCTGCTAATGGTGGCAAACTCCTTCATGATGAAGGCTTGCCAGGCAAATCGCACTGCGATTCGCCTTGTTGAAAGATTTCAACAGTTACAAAATGTACTTCGACAAATCCTTGTCCTCGGAAATATCGGACAGTTGCGCGCGGACATACGCAGCATTGATTTCCACCACCTCGCCCGCGCGGTCCTCCGCCTCGAACGACAGGCTTTCGAGCAGTTTTTCCATCACGGTGGACAATCGCCGCGCGCCGATGTTCTCAACGCTTTCGTTCACATTGACGGCGATCTGCGCGATTTCGTTGATCGCGTCGTCGGTGAAGGTGACCGTGACGTCCTCTGTGCCGAGCAGCGCCGCATATTGCGACGGTAAGTTCGCCTTTGTCTCCGCCAAAATGCGCACAAAATCATCCTTGCCAAGCGCGCGCAGTTCCACGCGGATGGGCAGGCGGCCTTGCAATTCGGGCAGCATGTCGGACGGTTTCGCGACATGAAATGCGCCGCTGGCGATGAACAGCACGTGGTCGGTTTTCATCGGGCCATATTTGGTCGCGACGGTGGTGCCTTCAATCAATGGCAGCAAGTCGCGCTGCACCCCCTCGCGGCTGACCGACCCACCGCGCACATCGGACACCGCGATTTTGTCGATTTCGTCAAGGAACACGATGCCGTTGGCCTCGGCGTCGTGGACAGCGACGCGCGCTACGTCATCCTGATCCATGCGGCGTTCGGATTCCTCCTCGACCAATTTGTCCCACGCATCGGCGACGCGCAATTTGCGTTTCTTCATGCGCGGGCCGCCAAAGGCTTTGCCCATCATATCGGACAGGTTGATCATGCCGACATTGCCAGGCATTCCCGGAATTTCCATCGGAGCGGACGGCGCGTCCTCAACCTCCACCTCGACCTCGACATCGTTCATATGGTTGTCGGTGATGCGTTGGCGAAAGGATTGGCGGGTGGCCTCACTCGCGCCCTTGCCAGTAAGCGCGTCGAGCAGCCGGTCCATCGCCGCCTCACTCGCGGCATCGCGCACCTTGTCGCGGCGGCGTTCCTTTTCCAAACGCACGGCTTCCTCGACCAGATCGCGGGCGATTTGTTCGACATCGCGCCCGATATAGCCGACCTCGGTAAATTTTGTTGCCTCCACCTTGATGAACGGCGCGTCGGCGAGTTTGGCCAAGCGGCGGCTGATTTCCGTCTTGCCGCAGCCCGTCGGCCCGATCATCAGGATATTTTTCGGCGTCACTTCATCGCGCAAATCGGCGGGTAGGCGTTGCCGCCGCCAGCGATTGCGCAACGCCACGGCAACGGCGCGCTTGGCGTCCTGTTGCCCGATGATATGCGCGTCGAGGGCGGCAACGATGGCTTTGGGGGTAAGGGTTTCGGTCATAGGGGTCCTTGGTTCCTTCGCTCCCCTCCCGCAGGCGGGAGGGGATGGGCTACGTCGCACTCGCCATGCTTTCCAGCGTGGTTTGGTCGTTGGTGTAGACGCAAATTTCGGCGGCGATCTGCATCGCTTTCTTCGCCAAAACCTCCGCGTCCGCCTCATAATCCAACAGCGCGCGGGCGGCGGATAGGGCGTAATTGCCGCCCGATCCAATCGCCGCGATGCCATTGTTCGGCTCCAAAACGTCGCCATTGCCGGTGAGGATCAGCGTCACATCCTTATCCGCGACAATCATCAACGCCTCCAAATTGCGTAAATATTTGTCGGTGCGCCAATCCTTCGCCAATTCGACGGCGGCGCGCAGCAATTGGCCCTTGTGACGCTCCAGCTTGGATTCCAAACGCTCAAAAAGCGTAAACGCATCCGCCGTCGCCCCGGCAAAGCCAGCAATCACGGTGCCGTCGCCAATGCGGCGCACTTTCTTTGCGTTCGGTTTCATGACGGTTTGGCCCATGGAGACTTGGCCATCGCCGATGACGACGACTTTGCCATTGCGACGGACCGATAAGATTGTCGTTCCGTGCCAAGTTGCGGTGTTGTGTGTATCGCTCATGGTATTGAATATGGGAGCATCCCGAAAGCCTGCAAGAGGGCGGACCAAAGTCGCATAATGCAAGCCGTAAATTTGCCGTTCATCTTAGATACAGCATTGTAAATGCCGACCGCGCTGCTATCCTGCCGCGCAATAATCAAACATCTAGGGGAAATAGTCATGCGTAAACCAAGCCCGTTCCTGCGTCGCCGCCTTGCGATTTCGGCCGCTTTGCTCGCGGCCACAACCTTGGCCACCGGGTCGCCGGTTATGGCCGAAAACGCGGCAGAAACGC
>JBGSOJ010000044.1:0-2255 GCA_041739175.1 Sphingomonadaceae bacterium | reverse complement strand
GTCGCGGCGGGAGCGATTGCGCGGCTGGTCATCCCAGAGGTGACGATTACCGGCTATGTGTCGGAAATCGGCGGCGACAGCATCGACCGCGCAGCCTTTGACGCGGCCTTAATCGACACCAATCCCTTCTTTTGCCCCGATGCGGCGGCGTCGGCGCGGTGGGAGGCTTTGGTGGACAGCGTGCGCAAGGCGGGCAGCAGCGTTGGCGCCATTGTGGACTGCCACGCGGATGGTGTCCCCGCCGGATGGGGCGCGCCGCTCTATGCCAAACTCGACAGCGAACTGGCGTCGGCGATGATGAGCATCAATGCGGTGAAGGGCATCGAAATTGGCGACGGCTTTGCCGCCACCCGCCTGAGCGGGGAACAAAATGCCGACCCGATGCGACCTAGTGATGACGGCAGAAACTCTAGTGGCCCCGCCTTCCTAGCCAACCATGCGGGTGGCATTGCAGGCGGGATTAGCACGGGCCAACCCGTCACCTGCCGCGTGGCATTCAAGCCAACCTCCTCCCTACTCATCCCCGTCGAAAGCGTGGACAGTGATGGCAATGCCGTCGATGTCGTGACCAAGGGCCGCCACGACCCCTGTGTCGGGATACGCGGCGTTCCCGTAGTGGAGGCGATGATGGCGCTCGTGCTGGTCGATCAAAAATTGCTGCATAGGGCACAATGTGGATGACCGTTCGCTTGGCCTTGCTGCATATCCTGCTGCTAGCGTCTGCGTGCACGGCGACGCCGAACGACACAGTCGCCGCCCCTGTGCCCGCCATTCAGACCATGCGACTGGCAGAAGAGGCGCCCAATTCAGCGCTTTGGCTGTGGCTCAATTATGATGGTCTAGGCTGGAATGAGGCAGGCGTTTCGACGGTCCTGCCTTTTGGCATGAAACTCTCCGACCTGCCCGACGACCGCTACACGTTGGACTATATCAGCGAAAGCCCGAACGACCAACCCGTCGGAAGCGGTTGTGAATCAGTATCGCTAGAGCGTTTTCCCGGAATCACGTTGATGTTTGAGGACGGCCTATTGACCCGAATAGACGCCTTTCGGCCAGTTGAGCTCAACCCCGATCCGTCAAACCCGGCATATACGGTCGGCTTTGGTGCCCTGCCGGTTCTGGGCCGTAACTGGCAAGCGCTGCAATCCGCGATTGGCGAACCCGCGGAGGTTCTGCCTCACCCCTATTTGGGTGAAGCGGGACATTATGTGATCTATAATGCGCGCTATGGCTGGAAACGAAGCCTTGTTCTAGAGACGGAGGGCGACCGCGTTACTGGCTTTCGCACTGGTGAGTTCGACAGCGTGCGCTACATCGAAGGGTGTCTCTAAGTCCTAAAAATACAAATCGACATAATCGGTCAGGCCGTCGCATTTCGACATGTCCTGCATCCGCCAATATTTTCGGTTCTGCGTGATGCGAAACTCAACGGGGCCGGACCAGCGGCATGTGCGGCCGATGTCGGGCGAATCGGTGATGACAATCTCCCCATCGAACAGGAAATAGTCCGCCCCGATTTCGGTGACGACACCGTCGATGCTTACCCGCCCGCGGCCCAGATCTTTGGTGCCAGCGGGGGCGAGCGCCGAATCCTGCCCGCCGAAGAGATATAGGACATCGCCCTTTTGCTGCACCTCAACGCGGCCGCGCCAGTCCCAGCTGATCCATTGCAAGGTAATCCCTTCCACCCCGCGCAGACGGTCGGCGGCCTGCTGGTCAAGGATGCGGGTGCCGAGTTGGTCGGCGTTTTCCGCCATCGCCTGCGTGTCCGCGACCGTGTCCTCTGGCGGCGGCGCGGTCCCGGCGCTATCCGGCGATTGCGGGGTACACGCGGTCAGGCACAGGGCAACGGTCAACACTAAGGCATGCATAAGTCGGCTCCTTGGATGGCAAGTCCGGGCATCATCCCCGCCCGCCAACGCCGCGTCAAGTCCAATGCCATCGCGCGCGCCGTTGACAGTATCGCCGCCTTTCCGCAAAGACGGCCCTATGTCACATGTCCATAGCCCCGCCCGCCCCGCATCCTTTTCCGCCTCCGCCCCTTTGCGCGGGATTGTGCGCGTGCCCGGCGATAAGTCGATTTCGCACCGTTCCATCATGTTATCCGCGCTGGCGGTGGGGGAGAGCCGGATTTCGGGCTTGCTCGAAGGAGAAGACGTGCTGTCCACCGCCGCCGCCATGCGGGCAATGGGCGCATCGGTAGAACGCGGCGCAGACGGCATATGGACCGTCCACGGCGTCGGCGTCGGCGGATT
>JBGSOJ010000372.1:0-2997 GCA_041739175.1 Sphingomonadaceae bacterium | reverse complement strand
CGGCATCCTCGTCGTCCGCAACCGCCGCGACGAACGGCTGCGCAAGCACGACTTCGCCATGGTCGGGCCGCGTTGCACCATGCCGGGGGATGGGCTCGGTAAGGCCAAACGCCTCCTGCCCCTGCGCCGCGATCATTGCGTCGACGGCCGTCAGGATCGGCAAATTGGAGCGGAAGCTGTCCGCCATATCGAGTTCGGCAAAGCCGCGCCCGACGGCGTCGGCTTCTGCGGCAAATTCTACCCGCGCCGCGGCGTAGCTTTCGGGGCTGGTCCCCTGAAACCCGAAAATCGCTTGTTTGAAATCGCCGACAGTGAACAATGTACGGACAGCATCGCCGTGCGCGCCCTCGCCCGCGAAGAAATCCTGCGTCAGCGCGCGCACAATGTCCCATTGCGCGGCGTTGGTATCCTGCGATTCGTCGACCAGCACATGGTCGATGCGTTGATCGAGCTTATAGGCGATCCACTGCCCGATGCCCTCCGACCGCAGCAATCGCGCGGTTTCGCGCACCAGATCGTCAAAATCGACCAACCCGCGCGTGCGTTTTGCCGCTTCGTACAAGCGCGCATAGGCTTGGCCCGCGCGCAACGCCTCGGCCAGTCGATCAGAATAGTCCGCTTTTGCCACCGCGCTCAACAAGCCGCCCGACCAATCGCACAGCATCGCGGCGGTATCCTGCGCCTCGGCCTCAATCGCTTTCGCCTGTTGCTTGGCGGGCGTTCCTGCCTTGGTCATCCACGCGCCCTGCACCTCGGCCAAAGTTTCGGCGCGCACCTCTGGGCTTGCGGCAAGCCAGGCGGTGATCGGCGCGATGCGTTTCTGCGCCGTGGCGGTACCCCATTGCACTTGATACGCCAAATAGGCGTCCAAAAACCGCCGGTCGAACGCGCCATCGGTGACTTGCGCGCGCAGCCAATCATGCGCGTCGCCCTCAAAATCCACTCCAATCAGCGTCCGGCACCAGCGCCGCCGGTCATCGGCGATTTGCGGCAAAGCGGCCATTGCCAAGGGTTCGGCGGCGCATTTGGCAAGGAACCGTTCGGTCCCCTCCTCGCCATCGTTCAGGCTTAGCTGTTGCAAGGCGGCAATCATCGCCTCATCGCCATGGGCCTCCGCCGATAAGGCGAGTTCGGCCAGCACTTCTTGTGCCAAATCCGCCGCGTCGCGTTCCTCCATCGCCGCGAAGCCGGGGACCAGCCCGGCTTCGGCCGGAAAGCTGGCGAGCAGGCGTTGGCAGAAGCTGTGGATCGTCATAATCTGCAATCCGCCGCCCGGCGCATCAAGCAACCGCGCGAACAATTTGCGCGCCGCGGTGCGATTTTCCGGTGTCGCCGCTGCGCCAATCGCCGCCAAGTCCTTACCCAACGCGCCATCGTCAAGCAGCACCCATTGCGCCAATTGGCCGTTAATCCGGTTCGCCATTTCGGTGGCCCCGGCCTTGGTGTAGGTCAGGCACAGGATATTTTCGGGCCGCACATCGCCGCGCAACAGCAGTCGGAACGCACGCGCGGTCAGCACCTGCGTCTTGCCTGTGCCCGCCGACGCCGACAGCCAGACGTTCTCATGCGGGTCCGCCGCGCCGCGCTGTGCCCCCTTTAGGTCGTACAATGTGCCTGCCTTGCCGCTCATGACTCCCCTCCTTCGCGGCCATACCATTCATCCTTGCGCATCAAATGGTCGAAATCGGCGTAAGGTGCGTAATCGGGGTGGAGCTTCGCGGTGAAGGGTTCATCGCCCAAAATCCACAGCCGGATCGCGTCCTCCAAATGCCCGCGCGCGGTGGGCACCATCGATTCCAGCGTTAGCGGGTTGGCCTTTACTTCGGTCGGGCGAGTGACATAGCCGAAATCCTGCGTGCCCTGTTTTTTGGCCAGCGACCAATATTCAAAGCCGCCCGCGACGCCCGAAACCTTGGCGGATTGCGCGGGGTCGATGGCGTCAAACCCGCCCTCCGCCGCCAGCAGGCCCAAAAGCCCCAGTTGCAGGGCGTAGCCCTCCGCCATTGCCTTATTCGACGGCGGTTTGCCGGTTTTGTAATCGATGATGACCAGCCGTCCCTCCCGATCGCGGTCGATGCGGTCGGCCTTGCCATGCACCGTGATGCCCAAAATCTCGGCGCTGCCCCGCCCCTCCAGCACGACGGGGCGGCGGCCATCGTCGATGTTTTGCTGCATCTCGGCCTTCACCCACTCGATTGCTTGCAACAGGCGCGGCTCCCACAGGATGCGTGTCAGCGGGTGAGCGGAAAGCTCCGCCAGCATCGCCTTTGCCCGCGCCGTCAATTTGTCATGATCCAGCCCGTCGTGCTTCGCCCATTGCTCCAACACATTGTGCACCATCGTCCCGCGCCAAGCCGCCGTGGGCCGCGCATCGACCAGATCAAGCGGGCTAAGGTTCAGGATGCTGCGCGCATAAAACGCATAGGGATCGGCGCGCAATCGGTCGAGCGCGGTTACCGCCAATTTCACCCGCCGCCGGTGCGCGGGCGGGGTCGGCGCAGGTTGTTTGACCGGCACAACTTTTTCGGGACGGTCGATTTGGCGCGCAAGGGTAAGCAGCCGCGTTTCCTCGATCAGGCCGCGTGTCCCCGCCAATGCTTGTAAGCGAAGCAGAAAGCGGCTCGCAATCGCGGGCGACCCGGCATCGCGCCGCGCGCGGGTCAGCAGCAGCCTTTTGCCGCCCATCAAACTCGCCAGATCATGCGCCGACAGGCCAATGTTGCGTTCCAGCGCGGGCAGGCCCGTGGTCCCATTGCCCGCTTTACTCCCCAGCCGCCGCCGCAGGGCGGGCGCAAGCCAAGGATCAGGCGCGGGCAGTTGCGGCCAGCTGCCCTCATTCAGGCCTGCGCAAATCACCAAATCCGCCTGCTGCATCCGTGCCTCCAGCAGGCCGTAGATGGCGACGCGCGGGTGGCCGCCCCAGGCGGGACGCACCGAATATTGCGACAGCACTTGCCCGCCCCATGCGGGCCAATCGGCCAGCGGCACGGTAACAGG
>JBGSOJ010000324.1:0-2740 GCA_041739175.1 Sphingomonadaceae bacterium | reverse complement strand
GTCGCGGGGCGGCGCACCCACGCTATGCCATGCGCCAGGGGCCAGACGACCGCAAGCGCCACCAACGCCAAGCGCGACTGGCTAAGCAGTGCGATCATCAACCCCGCCATAATACCGATGATTTTCAATTTCACATCGCGTTCTTCAATCGCGCACAAAATATAGATCACCGCTACCATCCCGGCGGCGGGTGACCATGGCGCCATGAATTGCCAGCGCGGGGTGCCGACCCCTGGCTCAATCGTATAGAGCACCGTGGCGAAATACTCCGGCCCCGGTCCGCCAATGGCTTTGAGCGGGGACACCCATAACGTCTCCGGCAATCCGACAAAAGGTGCGGCGACGAACAGCGGTAGCAACCATAATGTCTGCTTCCCCAACTGACACATGGCGCGGTAAATGACTTCGGGCCGAATGCGCATCGTTGCGCCAACAAAAATGAACAGCGCGATCAGCGCCCATCCCTTGGCCCAGCCGATGGTGGATTTAATCGTCTGCCCCGTGCCGAGCGCAAAATCGCTATGCCCCGCCCACAGCGCGACCAGCATCGCCAACATGCCCAGCATCCAAAGCCAGACGGTGAGCGGCACAAATGGCGGCCGCGCCTCCGGGGACATCGTTGGTGCGCTGTAATATTGCCAAACCGCCATGCCGAACAACGCCCAGCCCAGCACGGGTCCAGCGACATACAGCCCGCCGATGAGCCACAAAAACCACGTCGCCTTTATGGCAACGGCAATGGTTTTTTCCGCAGCACTGTATCGAGTATGGGTTGGCGCAACCACAATAGGGCAAATCCTAGGATCATCAAAATGCTGGCCAAAAACGCACCAACGAAGGCGATGAGTGTAGACGGGGAGCTATGACTCTTTGGTAAAGAGGGGTCTTCCAATGTTTGCACCAACGGATAGGATGAAAACGGGTCCGCCTTATTCGTGTCGAGCCGGGCCAGCGCCGACGTGAACACAGTTTCGGCGACTTGCAAATCCCGCTCCAACCGCGCCAGTTCGGACGCGGTTTGCACAAGGCCCGGTGCCTCGGCACGCATTTGGGAGAGTTGGCGTTGCGTTTCATTGAGGCCAGCGGACGCACCAGCGGCAACGGCGTTGCGTTCCACCATCGACCCCATGACATTGGCCATCGCCGGATCAAGCGACAGGTCGGCAAAGCGCAAAACCTGCCCACCCGACAGGCCGGTCAGCTCCCTGCCCCGCGCCGTCAAACGGCTGCGCAGTGCGCTGTTTTCGGCATTGCCTACAACGAAATCGCCATTCTGATCGCCCAAAGACGCGCCCATGCGCGTGGTGTCCACCTTCGTTTTGGCATATTCGCCCAAGAGCGCCTGAAACACCGGATCGCCCGATAGGATCATGGCGCGGCGGGCATAAGCGGGCGATACGCCCATTGACGACGCCAATGTTCCGGCCACAGCGCCATCCTGCCGCGCCTGCACCCGCGCCAAGCGCTCGCGGTCCTTGGTCGATTCCAACGCGCCGATGCGGCTGTTGAATTGGTCCATTGAAATCAGGCCAGTGCGGCTTTGAAACGCCAGCAGGGCCGATTGTGCATCGTCCACCTTGGTTTGCAACGCGGCCAAATTGGTACGCTCCGCCGCCTCGCGCTTGGCCGATTCATCGGCGCGCAAACCATCCAGCCCGACAAGGAAGGATTGTCGCAACGCCTCCGCCTGCGCGCGTGCTATTTTAGGGTCGGCGGCGCGGATCTTCACCTCTATCAAATTGGTTTGATCGACCAAAGAAATCACCGGCGCAGGGAAGTCTTCAAACGGCACGCCCGCCGCCTTTGCCGCACGGGTCAATGTGACATCGGCGGTGAGCAGGCGCTTATAGCTCTCTGTCGGGCTTAGCGATGACGAGGCAAAAGCGGAGCTGGCCGAAATATTCGCCTGCCCCATATTTTCCATGTTGAGCGAGCTGCCCACGCCGGTGCCGGGCAGGATAAGCGTAAAATGACTCTCATAACTTTTCGGTGTCACCGCCAGATAGGCAACCGGCACCCCCCAAATCACGGCAAGGCCCAGCGCGATGGTGACGATATAGCGCCGGTATCGCCCCACCGACGGCAATCCTTTCCGGATCACATGGCCAAGTCGCACCAATTTGCGCGGCGGGGTAAGTTGTTCGTTGATCATTTCAGCACGCCGTTAAGCAAGAGGCCCGGCGTCAACGCATCGCCAAACATGCCCAAAACTTCACGCACATTTGTGGCTGCACTGTCATAACAAACGATGGAATCGCCCGGCATCAAAAAGGGGTTGTGCCCATCGCGGTCGGCATTGCGGATCAATTTTTCAATCCTTCTTTCAATGACCACCGACTGTCCGTTGAACGGATTGCGCGAAATATGCACGACAGAACGATCAGCGGATAGCATATTGCCGCCGGCGCAGTTGCCCGCGATGGCCGCATCCAATAGACGCGAACCATAAGGAAAACTGGTTGATTCCGAGTTAATACCCGCACCCGCATTATTGTTGGCGGACCGCGTCAGGTTCGACATGAAAATCTTCACCCCCGGCGGGGTCAGCGCCGATGGGCGCACCAATTCGGCGTTGAAGCATCCGCTGCTCGGCACGATTATCCGGTCCTGATCGGTCACGGGTAAGGGCATGTTGGCGGCGCCAAAGATTAAACCGCTGAGGTCCACATTGGCCCATTGATCGCCGCGAATAACGATAACATTGTTGAGCGCCGCATCGGGACGCACGCCGCCCGCCGCC
>JBGSOJ010000288.1:0-4060 GCA_041739175.1 Sphingomonadaceae bacterium | reverse complement strand
CCTTCACGACACGTTCGGCAGAGGCCTTCGTTTGGCCAGAGGATTTTGGTCTCATCTTCGTTCCTTCGTCACTACGATGAGACCAAAACCCTCCTTACTTCACAACATCAAATCTGTGCCATTGGTGCTGACGGGGAACAGTTGTATCAAAAAATTTATGTCTTCAGATTTTGCACTCGACCTGCGTGTTGCACGGCGGCAAGCAGGCTATACCCAACATGATGTGGCGCTGCTCTTAGGCGCGCATCAATCCCATGTATCGGATTTAGAACAAGGCCGCACGCTGCCCAGTCTCCTAGAGGTCGTATCCTTGTCGCTGATATTCGGTCGGTCGTTTGAAAGCCTGTTTGCTGATTTGCTATTGTCCGCCAAAACAGAAATTAGCGGCAGGATAGCGGCGTTGCCTGCAATGGTGCGTAGCTATGTGGGAACGTTCAATCGTGATGCGAGCCTCAAAAAGTTGGAACGCCGCTTAGCTGCTAATCAACCGGAACATGGAGCCGAATAGAGTGCTGGCGGTGGCTGCTGCCACGGGCAGAATTGGCATGGTGTTCCTGATCGGCAATCGGTTGATGGATTGGCAAATATCAGGAAAGGCGGCCAAGTCGCCTGAGTTGGCCATGCAGTTTGTATCGGCAATCATTTGGTCGCACCGCCCAGATGTGTTCATCACTGAAAAAATCGACGCTGCACACCACAAGGGCGGCACGGCAAAGGCGCTGGTTGCATCCATGGCTGCTATAGCGGCGGAACATGAACTTCTTGATATAGCGGTTGAACGTCCGCATGACTTTCCGAACAAATATGCTGAGGCGGCGGTATTAATCGAACGCTATCCCGAAATAGCCGCGTGGCAGCCGACACGTCGATTCTTTGATAATGAACCCAGAAATACCGTGCTGTTTGAGGCATTGGCGTTGGCTGACTGTGTATTGTGCCGGGATAAACTTTAACGCCTGATCGCCTTCTGTATCCGCTCAATAAATGCATCGCGGCTTGGTGCAGTCTTGTATAGCACAGCCTGCTGCAAATTCAAGTGATGCGTGCCTTCAACCCGCTTCAAAACAAGCTTTTGCTCCCGGCCATCGCTTCCGCCCGGTTCAAACCCGTATATCATAAACACAATGTTGACGTTGGTGGAATTGAGGTCAGTGGTGGTGAAGAAATCCGCATCTTTGCGGAAATAGTCATACACCTCGTCCTGAATCGACGCCACAATCTTGGTGCCCCAATGGTGGTGGTAGTAGCCTTTTGAGATAAGCTGGTTCATGTATCGCTTGGCGACGTTTTTCCAATTGAAGTTATACGTCGGGCGCTTGGGCAACTGCTCCCCAGCCAAAATGGCTTCATAGGCGGCGCGTGCCGAACCTGTTATGTCGATGGCCTGCAATTCAACCGATATGAACTGGTTGATGCTGCCATCCTCGGCAATATCGGAAATAACAAAATCGACATTGCCAAATCCCTCCATTTTCACTTCGCTGGTGATAACGGGATTGGCGGGCTTTGGCCCTGTCCACGCATGTTCGATCACATCGGCCAGAAAATCGCGCTCATAAAAGCGTTTCGGGCAGACGGCGATCACATCGCCAGATTTCTTGCGCAATGAACATACCGGATAGGGTAATTTCTTGTCGGCGGTGCTGCGTTTGATGCAGGTGCGGTCAATAAAGGGGCAGCGATAGCTATAGGCTGCTGGTTGGAATCCTGATGTTGCCCTTGTGCCAAGGATTTCTTCAATCGCCTGCGTCGGGTCAAACGTCATGCATCCTCACTCAGCGGCCACAAGCACGCATTCATTGGCGGTGTTGCGGGCGTCTAGCACCGCATTGGCGATTGTGCGACCCAGAAGTGGCGGTACGGCATTGCCAACTTGCACATATTGGTCGGTGCGCGAACCCTTAAACTCAAACCAATCGGGGAAGGATTGGATGCGGGCTGCTTCCCGCACCGTTAATGCACGGTCATCCTCGGGGTGAATATATGCGCCCCAATGAATATCGCATTTGGTCAGCACTGTTGAGGACAGCCCTTCTTTGCGCAAGCGGCCATAGCGTTTGGTGTGATCGCAACGGCGCGCCCGCTGCATTCCCGGCGGCAGTAGTTCATGGGGAATATCCCGCCAACTGCCCCCCGGCGGAATATGCTGCATCCGCTGTTGATTGACTGCCGACAATTTTGCGGCTTGGTGGTTGGCCACAGTGATAGCATGGCCGCGTAGTTCACGCTGATAGGATGAAAACGCGGCTTTGCGATAACTTTGCGGGCCAACTGGCGCTTCGCCATTTTGCAATTTCGGCAAATCGCCAATGGCATCCCAGACAGTCACATAGGGTGCAAGGCCTTCACCATGGGTGCGCTTGGGCATGACAAGCGGCGCGCCGATGCGATTGCCAATGAACACCACACGGCGGCGTTCTTGCGGAATACCATAATCTTCCGCCCGCAATGTTTGATAGGTCACTTGATAGCCCAAAGCCTCAAGGCCAGCGGTAATGGCGCGGACGGGTTCACCGCCGCCTGCGGACAATATGCCCGTGACATTCTCCATCACCACCCATTCGGGATACAAACCTTTGACCAAACGCAGATATTCACGAAACAGGCTGGCCCGCTCGTCATGCATCCCGCGTTGATGGTTATAAACCGAAAAGGCCTGGCACGGTGGGCCGCCGATGAGGGTGGTTAGCTCGCCGCGCTTTAATCCTGTTTCTTTCAGGATTCGGGCAGCGGTTAATTGCTCCACTGGCTCGGGGTAGAAAATGGCTTCGGGATGGGTGGCCTTGAAGGTTTCACCAGCGGCTTCAAAGCAATCATTTCCAGCTAAAATGGTGAAGCCCGCCTGCCGGAACCCTTCCGATAGGCCGCCAGCACCACAAAACAGGTCAATGGCTGTCAGGCGTGTCGACATGATACCCTCCCGGCAATTGGAACAAACCATGAATCATATGGCGTGTTTTGTTCTGTGTTGCAATGCACTTTTCGCTCTTGGCACATTCATCCGCAACGCTCAATCAAGAAAGGCGGTAACCCGCCCCTCCCCCAGTCGCCCATCAGCAGGCTGGACTGGGGTCGGGGCGGGCAATAGATCGCGCCAAAATCCTCCCATGCTTGGAACAGCATATAGCTGTTTCCTTTGGGATAAAGTTTCGCTGTATAGTCGACCATCCGCTCCATTCGTTGTGTGTCCGACACGATATTGAGCACCATAAGCGGTGCGGTTAAATGCAAATGTTGCCGATACGCGCCACCGCCCACATAGGCTTCATATTGGCGCAGATTGCGTTCAAAGCTTTTTCTATTCCAATTGGCGCTGGTGAAAGGCTCGGTGGCGCGGTCGGCTTCCACTGCAAAAAATCGGAATCGATCTCCATTGGGGGTGACATACCGCAATCCGAACATGGCATCGGGTATGAGGTCTTTGGTCATCGGCTTTTTGGTGACAGGATCAACGATAGAAACGGGGTAACGCAAATTGGTGCTCGCCCGCTGCAAGATTTGGCTTTGCGGGATGTATTCAATATTTTTGTGCTGCACACAGGCCAGAGCAATCGATGCGGTGATGCAGGCGGTCATGTGGCGGTGCAGCCATGGGCCAGTTGGCGCGGCAAATGATGATTGGTCGATGCTCGCCCGTTTCATCGCTCGCCACGCTGCGGGCGCTAGATCATAGACAAGCTGGTTATAGCGGCTGTCGAGAGTGCGAAACTGTTGCGGTGGACGGGTCAGATATGCGCCGCCGTCTGGCGTCTGCCCTTCATGGAATAGATCGCAAAGCCTCTCACTGGCCCGCTTTGCACTGGCATGGCTGCCGCTTGAAAATGCCAAGAGAAAAGAAGACGGAAGTGGCCCATGCTCGGCCAGCGTGCGAAACCACAACAGATCTCGCTCGGTTGGCGAGACGCATTTGCCCGTGGTGTGTGGGGTTAGCCGCTGGCGGCGACCAATCGAATCGCTGGTCAAGATCACTATCGCCTCCCGAATGATGGAAGGCGTTTATGTATAGGATGATTATGGGGCTGTATCCGTGCGGCATTTTCTGCCTTCAGCGATTATGAGA
>JBGSOJ010000277.1:0-1909 GCA_041739175.1 Sphingomonadaceae bacterium | reverse complement strand
GCCCGCCGGTCGTTATTTGGGGCGGCGGCGGACGTTCCAGCGGCGGGTTTGGTGGCTTTGGTGGCGGTGGTTTTGGCGGTGGCGGTTGGAGCGGCGGCGGCGGCAGCTTCGGCGGCGGTGGCGCAGGAGGGGGATGGTAATGGCCTTTCGTAAACCCATCCATTTGTCTGCTGAGGACCATGCGTTGGTCACGGCCGCCGTTGGCGCGGCAGAGGACGCGTGCGACGGCGAAATTGTCACCATCGTCACCGATGTGTCCGATCATTACGCCGACACCCCGCACAAATGGGCCGCCATAGGCGCGTTTTTAACGACCAGCGCCTTGTTGGTATTCCCCGCTTTTTTCAACGGTATCATCGACGGTTTCACCGGCGGCTGGAATCAGCATGTCGAGGCAGGGGACTATGTGTTCATTGTGCTGTTGGTTGCGGTGGTCAGCTATGGCGTGTTTTGGGCTTTGCTTTTGCCGCGCACCACGCGATTGTTTTTTACTGCCAAAGGCACAAAGGCACGCCGCGTGCGCGACAAAGCAATCGCCGCTTTCCGCATTGGTGCCGAGGCCCGCACGCGCGGAGCGACCGGCGTGTTGATCTATGTTTCGCTGTCTGAGCACCGCGCCGAAATCGTCGCGGATAAATCGATTGCCGACAAAGTCGCGCCGGAGGAATGGGGCGATGCCATGGCCTTGCTGATCGGGCGTATCAAACGCGGTGAAGCGGGGCAGGGAATGGCTGATGCTGTCGCGGCGGTGGGCGCTTTGATTGCGCCACACTTCCCCAAATCCGCGTCCGACACCAATGAATTGCCCGACCGATTAATCGAACTATGAGGCCAAATGTCATGAGCTTTGCCGAGGCCGCCGCCAAGGAACCGGAAATCACGCGCTGGCAGGGCGACTACATCGCCGCCAAAACGCGTGGCACATGGGAATATGTGTCGCGCGTGCGCGGGATGAAAGCGGCGGTGATTCTGGCTGTGGAGGATGGCCATGTCCTGCTGGTGGAGCAATTCCGCGTGCCGTTGGGTCGCCCCTGCCTTGAATTGCCCGCCGGTTTGGTTGGCGATGAGACCGAGGGCGAAGACCCCTTGGTTGCTGCCGGACGCGAATTGGAGGAGGAAACCGGATGGCGCGCGGCAACGCTGATCAATTTGGGCGAGTATTACAGCTCGCCGGGCATGGTGTCGGAAAGTTTCACTCTGGTGCGCGCCACCGGCCTGACCCGCGTAAGCGAGGGTGGCGGCGTGGAGGGCGAGGGGATTACGCCGCACCGTGTGGCGTTAAGGGACTTGCCTGATTTCATCGCGGGCAAACGCGCCGAAGGATGCGCAATGGATATGAAAATCACGCTTTTGCTGGCGGACGCGCTGCTCGGCTAGGCCCAAAGCGGCGGGTTCTGCCATGGCGCGGGGACGGCCAAAGTACCGTGCGTTGGGCCATCAGCAAGGCGCACCGACTGCCACGCGCTCATCCATGCCGTGGGCAGGGAATAGGGGGTGGCAATGCCCGTTTCCTCGATAAAACCCAAGCGGCCATAAAAGGCAGGATTGCCCAGAACCAGCATTTTGGCCTTGCCCGCCGCCGCTGCCTCTGCCAACCCATGGCGGATAAGCCCGCTGCCCCGTCCGGTACGTTGGTGGTTAGGATGCACCGCGACAGGGCCAAGCAAGGCAAGGCGCGCATCGGCATCCTCTTGCAAGGCGCAGGCCGTGACGCCGATATGCGCAACAATGGCGCGCCCATCTCGCATGACCCAATGTGTAGCGGCAGTGTCGGTCAGCAACTGCCCGACCAAAGGTACCAAATCCTCATCCGGAAAGGCCACACGATACAGAGCGAAGAGCGGCCCCACGTCTCCGGCGATTGCGGTGTCGATCTCCATCGCTATCGGTCGGCATGCCAGCGCAGGTG
>JBGSOJ010000274.1:0-16523 GCA_041739175.1 Sphingomonadaceae bacterium | reverse complement strand
GAGTGTTGCGGCTTCGATCCTGCGATCTCCCTGCTAAGCGAATCACCCTGACCATAGGCTGAACCGTTCATCCACATCCGCGAAAGGATGAATGCAATAACGGTAACATAGGCGGTCAAAACCCGCCAAATTGGTATGTGTCGCGCACGTTTCGCGGCCATAAGAGAGAAAGGTACGACAGGATGAATGCCCGCATTGTCGCTTCGCCAAACAATTTCCGGTAACAGTTTCACTTGACGGGGGCCGGGCTTCAACGCAGCATGCGTTGTTCGTTCTGCCCCTTGGGTGTGAATCGATCAATACGAAAAGGTCGCAATGACGATTGTAACGCGCAGACAATTGATAAAGGGTGCCACCGCTGGCGTGGCGTGCGCCGCTGTGGCTGGACCAGCCTTGGCTTTGCCAAGCGCTGATGTTGAACGCCTACGCATGATCGCGGACCAACAACTGGCGCGCAATGCGGGAACGGTTCGTTTTACCGATCGTGTGGGCATTGCCGACTTCTCGCCCACCAGCTCCAGCCCTCGGTTTTTTGTTGTTGATCGCGTTAGCGGGCAAATCAGCGATTTCTTGGTAACGCACGGTCGCGGCAGTGACCCGCGCCATATGGGTTGGTTGCAGAATTTCTCGCATGTCCCGGGCAGCCTGGCGACGTCGCGTGGCGCGTATTTGACGCAGGAATTTTATTTTGGGCAGCATGGCCTTTCAATGCGCTTGGACGGGTTGGAATTTGACAACTACACCGCGCGGGACCGGGCCATTGTTGTTCATGGTGCATGGTACGCCGAACCTGATATGATCGCCAAATACGGCAAATTGGGCCGCAGCGAGGGATGCTTCGCGTTTTCGCAGGGCGAATTGCCGCAGATTTTGAGTCTGCTTGGCCCCGGCCGATTGTTGTTTGCCGATAAGCTGCAAATTGGCGGCGTGCCCGTCAATATGGTGCCCGGTGACGGCGGCTTTGGCAGTGAAAATTCCGGTGGTGGTAACGACTGGGATGCATCCTCGCCTCAGGATATCTGGCCTGCCGCCACATTCACCAACGCACAGGGCGGTTAAGCCAGCGTTATCGTCGCCGCTCTGCAAAGAATGATTTAAGCAGCGATTCGCACGCGTCTTCCAAGATGCCGTGATACACCTCTGGCCGGTGGTGGATGGTGGCCTGGCTATACAACCGTGGGCCATGGATGACCGCACCGCCCTTTGCGTCGGCCGCACCAAAATATAGCCGCTCGATTCGCGCATGCGCAATCGCCCCGGCGCACATTGCGCACGGCTCCAAAGTAACCCATAGGTCACAATCGGTCAGCCGGTCGCGGCCCAAAAACGCGGATGCTTGCCGAATTGCAAGGATTTCCGCGTGTGCCGTGGGGTCGTGCGAGCCGGGTGGGGGATTGCCACCGCTCCCGATGATTACCCCATTGTGCACCACCACAGCGCCCACAGGCACACCGCCCGCATCGGCCGCTTGCTGCGCCAGAGCCAGGGCTTCTGCCATAAAATGCCGGAACCGGTGGTGTGTCATCGCCCAATCGGCTAGCGCGTTGCAACAGCCCATGCAAAGCAAAAGGAGGACAAATTTGCTCCGATGCCCCTTGACCTTTGCTTCATACACCAGTAACAGCGCGGCTTTCCTTGGGCGGCGAGACGCCACCCACCCTTATTTTATTCAGGATTTTCTCATGGCGCGTATTTGTGAACTGACCGGCAAAGGTCGCATGGTTGGCAACAATGTCAGCCACGCCAACAACAAGACCAAGCGCGTGTTTCTGCCCAATTTGCAGAACGTAACGTTGCTGTCCGAAACGCTGGAGCGCGGCATCAAATTGCGCGTGTCCACCCACGGCCTGCGCTCGGTTGAGCACAATGGCGGCCTGGACAATTGGCTCGTCAAAACCAGCGATGCGAAGCTGAGCGACAATGCACGCAAAGTGAAAAAAGAAATCGTAAAAAAGCAAGCTGCGGCTGCATAAGCCTGAAGCGTTTTATTGCGTGTCAGAAAAGGGGTGCCACCCATTGGGGCGGCGCCCTTTTTCGTGTGTCACCTGTGTGCTAACGTCGCCGCCGTATCGTCCGCATGAAAAAGGGGAGCGAACCTAAAAGGTTGCTCCCCCGTTTGGGTGAAAAGGCATGGCGCACTGCGCCGCCCAGTTACTTTTTGCAGCTTTGCGCGCCCTTGTCGGCAAGCGTCAGGTTAATCGAATCGCCACCGCCAGCGAGCATGGTCTTGCCATCCTCCGATTTCATGGCGCGGTCAGATACCGAGCCGTCAGCTGCCTTTTGGGCCGTGACGCGGATTGGCGCGGCATCACCAATGATGATGTTTGCCGCCTCTTTTGCGCCAAGTACGTCGACTTTCACGACGCTGCCATCGGCGCAACGATACGCGGCCTGCTCGGTAATGGGCAGCATGGGGGGCATTGCCTCCGCTTTCTCTGCCAATTCCGCTTTTTCAGCCTTTTCGGCCTCAGCAGCTTGTTCTTCGCGGGAAGTGCCACATGCCGCAATAGCGAGCAGCAGCACCGGGGTGAGGAGGGAGAGTGTTTTCTTCATACTCCTGCGTTTGCCGCCTTTTTTGGCCCGATGCAACGCGAAATTGCGCACTCAGAGGCAAATTTTGCGTGCCGTGTTGTAAATTGCTGTTGCGGCGCTTTCGCCTCGCTCAACCAAGCGGATTCCCGAAAAATTTTCCTTCGAAATGCGGCGCACTCTTGACCAAAGGCGGCGTGCGCGCAATGCAGGGACATGGACAACCAAACGCCCCCCGCACCGCCGCAGAATTTCGAAGATGCGCTCCGCCAACTTGAAAATATCGTGCGCGAATTGGAAAGCGGTTCGGTCCCGCTTGACGATGCCATCGCGAAGTTTGAACAGGGTGAGAAGCTGCGCGTTTTCTGCCAAACGCGGTTGGATGAAGCCAAATCGCGGATTGAAAAAATCGCTGCTGTCCGTGACGGCGTGCCGCAATCCACCACGCCGTTTGATTCCGAAGGATGATTGTGATGACTGCCGTGCCGGAGTTCGCGCAATTGCATGAGGCAATGGATGCAATCGCCGCGGACATCGATGCCGATTTCGACCGGTTGCTGCCCATTCCAACCGATGCCCGTGCCCGTTTGTATGAAGCAA
This sequence comes from Sphingomonadaceae bacterium, assembly GCA_041739175.1. Lineage (GTDB taxonomy): Bacteria > Pseudomonadota > Alphaproteobacteria > Sphingomonadales > Sphingomonadaceae > JBGSSR01. The sequence goes on along the minus strand of JBGSOJ010000274.1, from coordinate 13,394 downwards.
TGCGCTATGCCGCGATTGGCGGCGGCAAGCGGTTGCGGCCCTTGCTTTTGGTCACGATTGCGCAAATGCATGGTGTCGACCGCGCCGCCGCCGTCCGTGCGGCGTGCGCGGTTGAGGCGATCCATGTCTACTCGCTGATCCATGACGATTTGCCGTGCATGGACGATGACGCCATGCGGCGCGGCAAGCCGACGGTGCATTTGGCCTTCGATGAGGCGACGGCCGTTTTGGCGGGCGATTCGCTGCATGCCTTGGCGTTCGAGATTTTGGCCGATGCCGCCGCTTTGCCCGATCCGTTCGTACGCATTGAATTGGTGCGCGCGCTGGCCGAGGCATCGGGGCCATCGGGCATGGCGGGGGGACAGATGATGGACCTGATGGCGGAAACATCAGAGTTCGACCTTGCCGCGATTACCCGTTTGCAACAGCTTAAGACCGGAGCGCTCATTGCGGTGTCGGCCGATATGGGGGCGATTTTGGGGCATGTTGGGCCCGATGGCCGAAAGGCGTTGCGCGGCTATGCCCACGACATCGGCTTGGCCTTTCAGATTGCCGATGACCTGCTGGACGTCGAGGGCGACGAGGAAACGGCTGGCAAGGCGCTGCGCAAGGATGCCGATGCGGGCAAGGCGACTTTTCTGTCCATCCTGGGCGTCGAACGCGCGCGGGCGCAGGCGGATATGCTGGTAGAGCAAGCGATTGCGCACCTCAATGGCTATGGCAAAGAGGCCGACGTGCTGCGCGCGTTGGCGCATTATATAATAAAGCGGGACAAATAGGCCGCGTTTAGGGGAGAGATTTGATGGCAAGAGTGGGAATCTATCCCGGCACCTTTGATCCCATTACCTTGGGCCATATGGACATCATTCGGCGCGGCGCGAAGTTGGTGGATGAGTTGGTAATTGGCGTCACCACCAACCCCTCCAAATCGCCGATGTTCCCCGATGCGGAACGAATCGACATCGTTAAGCGCGAAGTTGCGGCGATGGGCGTCGACAATATCCGCGTCATCGGCTTCAACGCGCTACTTATGCACTTTGCCGAACATCTGGGTGCGAATGTCATCATCCGCGGCCTGCGTGCGGTGGCCGATTTTGAGTATGAATATCAAATGGCGGGCATGAACCAGCAATTGAACGACCGCATCGAAACGGTGTTTCTGATGGCCGATGTATCCCTGCAACCAATCGCCAGCCGCTTGGTAAAAGAAATCGCCCAATATGGCGGCGACATTTCCAAATTCGTCACGCCGCATGTCTGCGCCGAAGTCACCGCCCGTGTGCGTGCCGACGGGTTGAAGGGCGATCCCTTTTAACGCTCGACCGTGTCATGCTCCAGATACTCCTCGCGTACATGAATGATAGAGGTGGCCAAATGGACCTCTCGCACGAAATAGAGCAATGATCCGGTGAGGAGCGCTAGCGCCAGCAAAAAGGCGATGATGATCACCAAACCGCTGCGCGCGCCCAACAATCCGGTGAAGAACAACAATGCGATCATTATCGCAACCACGATCGCCGCGAGCACGCCAAGCAAAATTGCACGCCCGACGATGGCAAGGCGTTTCTCGCACACGCGCAATTCAGCGACCACGCGGTCGTGATCCGCGCCGGTGCTGGTGGGATAAACAGCCTCAAGCGCGCGGGTGCGATCGACAATGCGGGTTAATCGGCCGGAAAACAGGTTGAGCATTTGCCCCAACGCCACCAACAAAAAGGCGGGCGTCAGCGCCGTTTGTAACACCGACACGGCGGTGGCTGTATTGGCGGAGGTAAAGGCATTGCCATCCACGGTAGCAATCAAAAGCGCGATATCTGCCATTTCATTGCTCCAGCTGTGCGTCACGAGCCCGCGACGGACTATGGGGTAACCGCAACATTATGCGATAGGCAAGGGCGGCGTGAAGATTTCCTTCGTATCTGCTTTGCCTTAATCAATCAAATTATAGTGGCGCAATACAGGTATGAGGCCCGCTGCGTCGCTGAAATGGTGGCCAACAAACCCGCATGCTTCTGCGGCGGCAACGTTGTCGGCGCGGTCGTCGATAAACAACATGGTTTGCGCTGGCTTTCCAAAGCGCGCCAACGCAAGCGCAAATATCGCCGGGTCAGGCTTGGCGAGTTTCTCCGTGCCGGAGACAATAATGTCGATGAAGTTATCAAAAATCGGCTGCACTGGACGGAATTGCGCCCATAACTCATGGCCAAAATTGGTAATGGCGAACAGCGGCACCTGGCGCGCGACCAGTTGCGCAACAACGGACTCCATACCCGGCATCATATGTGGCACGGTTTCAATGAACCGTTCAGCATAAGCATGGATCAGCGGCGCATATACGGGAAATTCGGCCACCCGCTCCGCCACCATATCGGCCAGCGGACGCCCGGCGTCATGCTGAAAATGCCATTCGGGCGTGATAACATGCGTGACAAACCACTCGCATTCCTCCGCGTCGGAAATCAGCTTGCGAAAAAGATAGCGCAGATCCCACTCGAACAGGACTTTACCAACATCAAAAACGACGGTGTCGACGGGGGCGGTTTTCGTCATGGCGGACCTTGCCTTAATCAGGGAAGCACAAATGGAAAAAGCCGCACCGGCAACCGGCGCGGCCATAATCCTGTATCGGGGCGTCGCATCCGAAACCCCGCTCCAACGGCTGCTTAGCCCTGACGCGCCTTAAAGCGGCGATTGGTTTTGTTGATGACATAAGTGCGTCCACGGCGACGAATCACGCGGTTGTCACGGTGACGGCCCTTGAGCGACTTAAGCGAGTTGCGAACTTTCATGGGAAAAACCCACCTTTTCTGCTGGAATTCGGTGATTATCGAAGGCGCGGCTCTATGGCTATGGCGGATGAATGTCAAGGTCGGTTTGTAGGGCGCGTCAATAATTGCAAGATTGTCACAATCACGCCGCGCTCACCCGCCTTTTCCCTTGCCTTTGCCCGCCGATTTGCCTAAGCGCCCGCGTTCAGCATATCCCGCCGGCGCGTCGTCGGCACCCGGATGCGGTCGGTAACCGCGTCTATTTTAAGGAATGAAGCGCCATGAAAAAAGATATCCATCCTGATTATCACATGATCAAGGTTCAAATGACCGACGGTACTGTGTTCGAAACCCGCTCCACTTGGGGCAAGGAAGGCGACACAATGACCTTGGACATCGACCCCAAATCGCACCCCGCATGGACCGGCGGTACGCAGCGTATTTCGCAAGATGGTCAGGTTGCACGCTTTAACAAGCGTTTCGGCGGACTCAGCCTCAAATCCAATTAAGTCCTTCGCCAAAACGGCGGACACCAATTCCAACGGGCGGGTGAGCGAGCAGGCTTATCCGCCTGTTTTTATGCGTTAATCGGGGCCTAAAGGATTCATTAACCGCGCCAGTTTACATTTGGCCTATGCGCCGCGCCGTTTTTGCCCTTTTCATTAGCCTTTCCGCATTGCCGGTCGCCGGTGCCGCCGCGTGGCCAGTGGCGGCGCAATGCTTGCTGTGTGCCAAGCCAACGGAGGATGACTCCGTGCGTCCGACGGTGGATCGCGACAGACCGGAAGGAGCACCGCTGCGCATTGCCATCAACACGCGGCTCGATTTCAGCCGGGCGGCAATTGCGAGCATCGGACAAGGGTCGATTGTCGTCACCCCCAATGGCGGGCGGATGGTAACAGGCAGCTTGGAAGACTTGGGCGGCATGGGCGTTGCCGGCACGGTGGAGGTTTGGGGCAGTCGTAACCGTCAGCTGACCGTTGACTTGCCGTCCACCGTCGAACTCACCGCCGCCGATGGTTCACGCGCGACCGTGACCAATTTCCAAACCGATTTGAAGCGCAATCCAAAGCTAAACAATGATGGCTATCTGAAGTTCAATTTTGGCGCAGAATTGCGTGTAAAAGCGGGGCAGGCGGGGCAATTTCGCGGGCGCATCCCGATTTCTGTTGAGTATGAATAAGGTAGGTTAGCGCCGTTGTGCCGCCTGCGCCGCCGCATTGCAAATCTCGCTAAGCTCTTGGCCCAACAGGGTATCCGCCATCGCATTGTTCGCCATAATCGCCCCCTCTAGCGCGATCAGCCTTTCGTTGAGGCGGGTCAGGCGCGCCGCGGGCCACAGCGACAATTCGCGCACATAGGCGTCTTGTTCTTTCCAGAAGATCGCGCGGTCCGCCTCCACCGCCGCGCGGGCGTTGCCGCCATTGCCAAGCCGCGACCTGAGGCCAATCAATTGTCCTGTGCGGCGTTCCAACGCTTTCACAATACGCACCGCATTGAGGTTGAGATAGGCGGCGCGGCGCAATTCCTCACCCAATTTTGCATGATCCCCCGCCAACACGGTATGGATGAGGCCGTTGATGTCCTCCTCCGCCGTCTCTGCGCCCAAGGCGGCGAGCATTTGGGTATCGGCTTCACGCGGCCGATCGGGTGCGGCGTCGGTGTAGAGGACCAATTTTTCCACCTCCATCTCAGCCAGAAAAACATCCCCGTGCGTTGCCGCATAAATCTGCCGCGCCAACGCCCGGTCAAGTTTCAATCCCTGTTCCCTTGCGCGGTCGATGATGCGGGCGACAACGGTTTTCTCATCGGGTGGGTAGCATCCCATGGCAATCGCTTTGGAGGACGCCTCCGCCAATTTGCGAATTTTGCTGGCCTTGGTCAAATTGCCGGCGATAGCTATTACTGGATTGCCGGCAGCATCGGCGGCAAGCAAATTTTCCAACGCGGGCAGGGCATCCTCCCGCATGATGCGCAGGCGAATGAAACGCTTATCACCAAACAGGCTAATCGATGCCGCCTCATCCAGCAACCGCGCGGGGTCGTTCTTCAATTCGGCGGAGTCCATTTCAACGCGCTCGGCGCTCGCACCAACGGCTCCGGCCAATTGCCGGGCGTTGTCCTCAGCCACGCTTTCATCGCTCCCGTGGAACAGGAACAGCCGGATATCCTCGCCGTTTTTCAACGCGGCCAGCATGGGGGCGATAGTTTTGACGCTGCTCATAACAATGCGCGCCAAGCCGTCACGGTGCGGGCGTGGCGCGGTTCAATTGCGCGACATTGAGGTCGATGGCAATTTGCCCCGCGACTCGGTCGGACAAATTGGCAAGTGCGGTGTTTTCCGCCGCGATCGTGGCATATTCACTGCTCGCCACATCGATACCCGCGTCGCTCCCCGTTGCGGCGTCGTGGACAATCGCACCGGTGGACAAGTCAACCAACCTGTAGCGCGCGCGCAAGGTGCGCCGCTCCCGCGTCACCGAATCGTCGCTGCGCAGGCCAAAGCCCTCAATCTTGTCGTCGAGCACGACTTCCAACCGGAAAGCGGGCGCGCCGCCGGTGACTTCGCCGAACTGGTCAAGCAAACTTTGCCGCATAAGCCAGCCGCCTTGCCCCGGGATCGGCGCAATTTCGACGCGGCCATAAAGGCTGTTCGTCGCCGCGCCATTGCCATAGAGCGGCTTTAACCCGCACGCCGAAAGCGCGGGCAGGGTGACGGCGGCGACGGTCAAGGCAAGGGCAGCGCGAAGTCTCATATGACGATATTAACGAGCCTGCCGGGAACGACAATCACTTTGCGGATGTCCGCGCCGCCGATGGCCGCTTGTACTTTTTCAGAAGCCATTGCTGCCGCCTCCATCGCCGCCGTATCAGCATCGGCAGGGAGCGTAATGGTGTCGCGCAATTTGCCCTTCACTTGCACCGCGATGGTGATTTCATCCTCAACCAGCAGGGATTCGTCCACGGTCGGCCAAGCAGCGTCAGCGATGAGGGTGGTGTTGCCCCATGTCGCCCATGCTTCCTCCGCCAAATGCGGGATCATTGGCGCGGCGAGCAGGATGAGCGTGCGGATGGCCTCATCGCGGGCTGCCGATGGCGCGGCTTTTTCAATCGCGCCGGTGAGTTCGTAGAGGCGCGCAACGGCCTTGTTGAAGCTGAGCGCCTCAATGTCGGACGCCACGGCGGCGATGGTCTGGTGCATTTTGCGGGTGAGGGCTTTGTCTTCGCCCACTGCGCCTGACACTTGCCCAACGAGCCGCCATGCGCGTTGCACGAAGCGCCAGCATCCTTCAATCCCCGCCTCGCTCCATGGCAAATCCCGCTCCGGCGGGCTGTCAGACAACATGAACCAACGCACGGCATCCACGCCATATTGGTCGATAATGTCATCGGGATCGACGACGTTTTTCTTCGACTTCGACATTTTGATGATGCGGCCAACCTCAACGGGTGCATTGTCGGCGTCGAGCGTTGCGCCTGTCGCGGTGCGGGTGATTTCATCGGGGGTGAAATAGAGCGGTGGCAATCCTTCACCTTGCGGGCGGGAGTAGGTTTCGTGCGTCACCATCCCCTGCGTGAACAAACTCGCAAACGGCTCCACCACATCGATCAACCCGATATGCGCCAACGCGCGCGTCCAAAAGCGCGCGTAGAGAAGGTGCAAAATTGCGTGCTCGATGCCGCCGATATATTGGTCCACGGGCAACCAGCGGGCGATGTCTATGGCGTCGTTCGGCGCGCCGTCGGGTTGGCTGGCGAAGCGCAGGAAATACCAGCTGCTGTCTACAAATGTGTCCAGCGTGTCTGTCTCCCGCCGCGCCGCTTTGCCGCATTTGGGGCAATCGGCGTGCTTCCACGTCGGGTGGCGGTCCAATGGATTGCCCGGCGTGTCGAAGGTCACATCCTCCGGCAAGGTCACCGGCAATTGACTCTCTGGCACAGGCACCGCGCCGCAGGAGTCGCAATGGATAATCGGGATCGGCGTGCCCCAATAGCGTTGTCGGCTCACCCCCCAATCGCGCAAACGCCAGACGGTCGTGCCCTTGCCCCAGCCTTCGTGTTCGGCACGGGTGATGACGGCGGATTTCGCCTCATCGATCGTCATGCCGTTCAGGAAGTGGCTGTTCACAATGCGGCCAGGGCCGGTGTAGGCCTCATCGCCGCGATAGGTCAAGCCGTCGTCCTCGCCCTCGGCCACCACGCGGCGGACAGGTAGGTCATATTTGCGGGCGAAGTCCAAATCACGCTGGTCATGCGCGGGGCAGCCAAAAACCGCGCCCGTGCCATAATCCATCAATACGAAATTCGCGACATAGACGGGCAAATGCCAGTCTTTGTCGAGCGGATGCTCCACCGACAGGCCGGTGTTAAAGCCCAGCTTTTCCGCCGTTTCCAGCTCTGCCGCCGTCGTGCCGCCCTGCTTACAAAGCGCGATAAAGTCCTGCAACTCCGGGGCATTTTCTGCCATCCGCTGCGCGAGAGGATGGTCGGCGGCAACCGCGACAAAACTCGCGCCATAGAGCGTATCAGGCCGTGTTGTGAACACGTCGATGCCGTCCACTGTCCCCGCCAAATTGAAGGTTAATTGCAGACCTTGGCTCTTGCCGATCCAGTTTTCCTGCATCAAACGGACCTTGTCCGGCCATTGGTCTAGGCCTTGCACGCCCGCCAGCAAATCCTCGGCAAAATCGGTGATGCGCAGGAACCATTGATTGAGTTTCCGCTTCTCAACCAACGCGCCCGATCGCCAACCGCGCCCGTCGATGACCTGCTCATTGGCCAGCACGGTGTTGTCCACGGGGTCCCAATTGACCGTCGATTCCTTGCGATAGACCAGACCGGCCGCCAGCAATTTCAGGAACAATGCCTGTTCATGGCCGTAATATTGAGGCTCACACGTCGCCAATTCGCGGCCCCAATCGAGCGCGAGACCGATGCGTTTCAATTGCGCCTTCATGTTCGCAATATTGGCGCGCGTCCAACCGCCGGGGTGCACGCCCTTTTCCATCGCGGCGTTTTCAGCAGGCATGCCAAAGGCGTCCCAACCCATTGGGTGCAGCACCGCGTGGCCGGTCATCTTCTTATAGCGCGCCAGCACATCGCCCATCGTATAATTGCGCACATGGCCGATGTGGATCCGCCCGCTGGGATAAGGGAACATCTCAAGGATATACGCCTTGGGCTTATCGGTGTCGGTCGGCGTCGCGAAGGTCTGCGCCGCGTCCCATGCACTTTGCCACCGCGCGTCGGCGACGTGCGGGTTGAACCGGTCATTCGTCATGCGTTTGTAATCCGTTCTGTTTACGGCGTAAAATTAAGAGGCGGCGCGGTTCATGTCGCGCGCCTTGGTAAGGACAATACCCTCCAACTTTTGCACAGTCGCCGCGCTGACGGGGGCATCGACCCAAACGCCGTTTTGCGCCACTTGTCGATACGCGATGATCTGCACCGCGTCCGTTCGCAGTTCCTGCCCCGTGATCGTGATGGTCATCCGCATACGCTCATTCGGGCTTTGCGGATTGGCGTACCAGTCGGTATTGATCACGCCAGTGGTGCCGTCGGCCTGTACATTCGGCATAAAGCTGACGGTGTCGAGCGCGGACGCCCACAAATAGGGATTGACCGCCACCGATGCCGTATCGGTGTTGAGCAACTGCGCCACCGGGCTGGAATTGCCGCCGCAAGCCGACAGAAACAGGGCAGGGGCGAGCACCAAACCGGTCATCCGGGCGCGGCAAACGGTCAAAAGCGTTGATTTCGATATGCGGGCCATCGGTCGATCCTTTACAATAACATTGGCATACGCACGCGCGCAGCATTATCATCCCATCTATAGCCGCTTTCCCGCCCCCTGCAAGCGGCGATAGATGGCGCTTATGCGATATACGGCGCGTCAAATTGTGTGCGAATTGCAACAGCATATATTAAAATGTAAGCAACACGCATCGTTACGACGGCTTTGCTTTCCAACTGTTGGGCAAAGGCGTATAGCCGTATCAAATGTTGCGGCGAGTCGCGCTTTGCAGCAAAAGGGATCGCATAATGGCCAAGCAGGCTAATTCATTGAGGACATGGGGGACCGCGGCAACGGCTGTTGCGCTCGCGCTTACTCCCTCGGTTGTATTGGCAGTTGCCGCAACCAGCCTTTCCGTGGATGCAATCGATCCCTTTGGAAAATTCACCCCTGCTGGCGTTGATAGCGAATTGGCGCAGCATTTTGATATCAACAATCTGACCGAACGGACCGATTTCACCTTCACGCCTGCTGGTGCCATGGATGATGATCGGTCAGTCATGATTGTTGTCCGCGCGCCAAGTGCGCCATCGTCCAATATGGTCGGTGTGCGCCGCGCGGTATTGGAAAGCGAATTGGGGGCTGCGTCAGCATCTGGAAAAGAAGGCGTAAAGCTCGCGGCAATCAGCTACGATCTCGGCGCCGCCAAGGGTTTGCAAAGTTTCGCTTTGCCTGAAAAAGCGGTTCGCCGCAAAAATAACGATCCCGTTGTTACTGCGGCGGGTAAGGGCACAGGCTTCCGCCTTGATGACGAACCCAAAAAGCGGAGCGTTGCCCCGCGTATAGTGGTTGAGGAAGGCCGCGCTGTTTCCGCCGTTCCACGCGCTGTATCGGGCGTCAACGACTATAAGGTCGATTTGGGTGGCCGGATTTCGGTCACCTCCGGCATCGATGTGACCGCCGGTGTTCGTCTGGAAAATGACCGCAGCGAAGATCAACGCCTTACCAATGATCAACGCGACAATCAGGCGGTTTATGTCGGGACGATGATTAAGTTCTGATGCCTGTGGGCGATACCACGGTCGGCCCGAACCCTAAAATTTCGGCGACCTTTTTTCAGACGCTTTGGAAATCCGCGTTGTTGGCGTCCAGTCCAGTCTGGGCGTTCTTTGGGCCAATCGGAATATTGGCGGCAATGGCAAACATCACCGAATTCGGCTTGCTGGCGCTCATAGCGCCTTTCATCGTTATTGGCTACGCACTTGCCATCGCCTTCGTGGCCATATTGGTCGGCTTACTGGGCATAGGTCTGCCAATAGCTTGGCTGTTTGGGCGGCTCAACGTTAAGGCGAAGCTGACTTATCAATGGGCTGGCGGGATTGGGGGCGCGCTGTTGATCGTGCTTTGGTTCGCGATTCTCGCTGGAGACGCAGGCGATCCTCTGCCATCGCCCGCTGCAATATCCGTCCTTTTCATTTTATACGGCAGCTTCATGGGTGCAATTACCGCTAGGCTATGGTGGCGGGCGCATGTTCTGCCGACGTTGGATATTCGCGGCTATTGTCATTAAGTTATATGCGGAAAAGCGGGGCGCAATGGATAAGAATGAGGCGATATTCACAACCGTGATATCGCCTCTAGTCGGGATTTTCGAGAATTCGACGCCTATTTCAGCGCCGTCATCACCGGCTTATCCCGCCCGTAAATGTCGTTATACATACGCACATTGCCGTTATCATCAGGCGCGGCGGTGAAGTACATGATGTAAACCGGAAACGGCTGCTTAAACTTCACTGGCGTAGTTTCCCCGCTCAGGATGATCGCCTGTAACTGATCCTTGTTGACGCCGGCATAGCGGACCGAGAGCATCCCGGCGAAAAGCAGTGCCTGATCGGTGCGGATGCATCCATGGCTGAACGCGCGCGCGTCGGCGTTGAATGCGGCCTTTGATGGCGTGTCATGCAGATAAATTGCATGATCGTTAGGCATGTCGATCTTCACCAGTCCCAGCGCGTTGCCCGGACCTTGGCCCTGGATAACATTCAAGGTATTGCCCGTTTGCGTCCAGGTATAGCCTTTGGCCCGCGCCGCCTCTGGATTGGTGCGGATTGTGTTGCCAATACCCTCGGCAATGATCGATTGCGGCAAATACCATTTCGGGTTGAAGATCGCACCGCGCACTTCGCTGACCAATTGCGGGGTCGGCGTCTTGGTCGCACCGACAACGACTTTATGGCGGGCGACCATCTTGCCGTCATCAATCAATTCGGTGGTGTATTCGGGCACGTTGACGAAAATATACCGATCGCCCAAATCGCGCGGCAACCAGCGCCAGCGGTCGAGGTTCACCGCCAATTTCTGCCGCTTAGCTGTCTCGGTTTTTGGGGTGCGGTTGTAGCCGTCGAGCAAGCTCCAATAATCCTTGTGCGCCGGTTGCACGGCACGGAACACCGCATCGACATCCTTTTTGCGCAGCGCCAACGCCATGAGCTTTTCGGTCGAATAGGTTTCGCTGTCCTTATCGACCACAAACCATTCCACGCGGCTTTTCATCGGGGTGCGGCCGTCGCGCAAATCCTTGATCACCGCGCTGAACGTTTGGCTGGCGACCGTGTTGAGTTTGTCCGCGTCGCCGCTGGCGATTGCGGTTTGCAGTGCCTTGGGATTATAATCGGCAGGATCGAGCGCAAATTGCTCCAGAGCATTCACCGCGTCCAAGAGCAACGTGGCGTCGGCCACCGACCAAACCATGATTTTCGCCGGAGCCTGGGGTTTTTCCTCAAGCTGCGCCACCACGGGACGCGCGCCTTCGGGGTCCTGACCTGCTTCGGGGTCGATATCGGTGCCGTCGGTCACGGGCGGGGCCATTTGCTCTAACGTGCTGAGTTCGGCTTCATCCGCAATTACGGTTTCGTCTTGCGGCATATCCTGCGGCAAGATTGACTCTTGCGCCATTGCCGCGCCCGATGCACCGCAAACCAATACTGTTGCCAAGGTCAAGCTGCTTGCCCGTTTAAGGCCTGAAAATCTAATCCCGCTCATCGCCCATAATCCCTGTTGAAACGCTTCGTCCATAACGCATCGCGCGCCGCTTTTGTGCCCGTTGTCACCATTGACCCTTGCGGCCGTTATAACCGCAAACCGAGCACGTAATCCAGCGGATAACGCCGCCAATCTGAACGAGGCCTTTAGAGATTTTTTCTGATGTGGCTTTGCTGTCACGCTGCGTTGGTGCGTGCCAGCCATTCTTCCAGCCATTTGATGGTGTAATCGCCCGCCTGTACCTCGGGATCGAGCACCAATTTCTGGTGCAATGGAATGGTGGTTTTCATCCCCTCAATCACAAATTCGCCAAGCGCACGGTTCAGCCGCATCAACGCGCCGTCGCGGGTGTGACCATAGACGATCAGCTTGGCAATCATGCTGTCGTAATATGGCGGCACGGTGTAGCCATTGTAGAGTCCGCTATCGACGCGCACATACAGGCCGCCGGGCGGGTGATACATGCCGACTTTACCGGGCGAGGGGGCGAATGTCACGGGGTCCTCGGCATTGATTCGGCATTCAATCGCGTGCCCTTCAAACCGGATTTGGTCCTGCGTGCGGCTGAGCGGCTTGCCCGCCGCAATGCGAATTTGTTCGCGCACCAAATCGACGCCGGTGATTGCTTCTGTAACAGGGTGCTCAACCTGAAGCCGCGTGTTCATTTCGATGAAATAAAATTCGCCGTCCTCCCACAGAAACTCAATCGTGCCTGCGCCGCGATAGCCCATGCCCGCCATAGCGCGCGCGCAAATGCCGCCCATGTGTTCGCGGACTTCGGGTGTGATGACGGGGGAGGGAGCCTCCTCAAATACCTTTTGGTGGCGGCGTTGCAGCGAACAATCGCGCTCACCCAAATGGATGGCATTGCCATTGCCGTCGCCGAAAACTTGGAATTCGATGTGGCGCGGGTTGCCAAGGTATTTTTCCATGTAGACGGTGGGGTCGCCAAAGGCCGCATTGGCCTCGTTCGAAGCCTGCATCATCAGCGATTCGAAGGATTCTTCCTCGGGCACACCCTTCATGCCGCGCCCGCCGCCGCCACTCGCGGCTTTAATCAGCACCGGATAGCCCATGTCGGCGGCGATACGTTTCGCCTCCGCCACATCCTCAATCGCGCCCTCGGTCCCGGGAACCAGCGGCAGGCCCAGCGCACCGGCGGTGCGTTTCGCCTCCACCTTGTCGCCCATGGTCCGGATATGTTCAGGCTTTGGCCCGATGAAGATGATGCCGTGGCTTTCCACAATCTCGGCAAATTGCGCGTTTTCGGACAGAAAGCCGTATCCGGGGTGGATCGCATCCGCGCCCGAAATTTCCGCCGCCGAGATGATCGCGGGGATATTAAGATAGCTGTCCTTTGCCGCCGGCGGGCCGATGCAAATCGCTTGGTCGGCAAGCCGCACATGCATTGCATCGGCATCGGCGGTCGAGTGCACCGCCACAGTCTCGATCCCCAATTCATGCGCCGCGCGGTGAATGCGCAAAGCAATCTCGCCGCGATTGGCGATCAGGATTTTTTTGATGCGCTGTTCCATGTCGCGTTCAACCCCGCCGATCAATCTATGACAACCAAAGGCTGGTCGTATTCAACCGGTTGCGCATTGTCGATCAAGATAGCCGAAACGGTGCCGGAGCGGGGGGCAAGGATGGGGTTCATTACCTTCATCGCCTCAACGATCAACAATGTGTCGCCTTCCTTCACGCTTGCGCCAACCGACACGAAATTCGATGCGCCGGGCTCAGGCGAAAGATAGGCTGTGCCGACCATCGGCGATTTGACCGCATTGGCATTGCTGGCAGAAGCAACCGGCGCAGCAGCGGCAGGCGCAGCGGGCGCAATGGCAACAGGC
>JBGSOJ010000261.1:0-5991 GCA_041739175.1 Sphingomonadaceae bacterium | reverse complement strand
GTGACGGTGCGCGTGCGCTTCACCTTGCGGGCCGGAGCGCCGGAGGCAATTTTGCGCGCGCGCACTTTCTTTTTCTTATACTGGCCGCTGCCCGACGCATATTTGGTCGATTGCACCTGCGCCGTGCGCGGGGCCTCGTTCACTTGGACTGCGCCGCTGCCTAGGATTGCCCCGCCGCAAGTGCAGGCGCAAAGTTTTGTAAGTGCCATCCGAACCGACATGATATACTCTCTTCTTTCTGCCTAAAGGGCGGGCGATGCAGGGACCGACCCCGTTCCATTCCGCGCTGTTATGCTTATAAGGGCAGAAGATTTTCTTAATCACAAACCCGTTAACCGTGATTTTGGCGTGCGATGTGCTTTTTTCGGGGATAGCAGGGCGGCATCGGGCACCACTGTCCCGATGTGACACTGTTGCTGTGCCAATGCTAACCACGGCACGGCGCAAGTGATGGAAAGCGGAGCCAAAAGCCACAATTGCGCACCCGCGCCGATTCGCGCTTGTCGGTGGCCGCCGCACTGTCTATAGGGCCCGCAGGATTGGCGCCGATGGGCTGAAATGCGTGATATTTCAGGATCATCGCAAAAAATGGTGGGACATAGGCATGAGTTCGCAAACGCCGGAACCTTCGGAAATCCTGCCGGGTGGCTTAGCTGACCTATCCGATGCGGTGCATCTTGACCCCGACTATCGGCCCAGCGATGACGAGCCGTTTATGAACCCCAAACAATTGCGCTATTTTGAGGGGTTGTTGCTCGATTGGAAAAAATCGATCCTAGATGAATCGCGCGGCACGCTTAACCAATTATCGTCCGGCCCGATACAGGAGCCTGACCTGAATGACCGCGCTTCATCGGAAACCGATTGGGGCATCGAATTGCGCACCCGCGACCGGCAGCGGAAGCTGATTTCCAAAATCGACGCCGCGCTCCGCCGCATCCACGAGGGGGAATATGGCTATTGCGAGGTCACCGGCGATCCGATTTCTTTAAAGCGCCTTCAGGCCCGCCCGATTGCCACCATGTCGATTGAAGCACAGGAACGGCATGAGCGTAACGAGCGGGTATCGCGCGACGATTAATCCTGTAAATTGCGGCAATCGTAAAATATTTGCGCAAAAGTAAACATCTTTAAACAGCGCGCGGGATGGCATAAGTCGCAGGATTGTGCGTGTTTTTTGCCCCCACGGCGACCCATCAAAATTGGTTTGTCGCGCTTTGCATTAACCTTTTGGCGACCTTTCCCCGATATGCAGTGTCCAGCACGCAATTGCACGCCGCCCCGCCGCAATGTTGGTCCAATATGTTAGGTACGCCCCTGATGAGCAGTCCGTTTTTCCCCGATCATAGCAAAGCGTCCGCGCTTGATGGTCCGGCGGAGCGCGCACGTGACCGGGACAGCCTTATGCTTCGGGCGGAAACGCGGCTGGTTGCCAAAAATGAGACGATCGAGGCGCGCGTGCGCAACCTGTCGGCGGGCGGGATGATGGCAGAAGCCAACATCCGTGTCGAGCGCGGCGATCCGGTTGAGGTGAATTTGCGCAATGTCGGCTGGGTCACGGGCAAAGTGGCATGGGTAACGGAAAATCGCTTTGGCGTCGCCTTTGACCATCCGGTTGACCCCAAATTGGTGCGCAAGCCCGTCGGGCAAAACAACGAGGCGATTTCGGTGCGCCATACCAGCGGCGAACGCCGTCCGGACCCCAACAAGCTGCGCCGATTCTAAAGCCGATTTCGGGGCGCGTCGCCCAAACCGCTTGGCATCGCAAGAACCCGCACAAATATGTTGTGTTTTGGGCGCGGCGTTGCCAACGCTATCCCTATGACCGGAACCAATGACAGCGCGAATGGATCGGAGCGGGAGCGTTTGCGCGCATCCCCCGCACCCTTCGACCCGAAAGCGGCGCGCGCTTTGTTCGAGCAATGGGGGTTCAGCGGCCATGTCGGCCTGAACTATCACGATCACGGCGCGGATTGGTGTGAGCTTTTCCTCGAATGGCGCGCCGAATTGACCGTCGATCCGGCGCAGGAGGTTTTGGCCTCTGGCCCCGTCATCACCCTGATGGACTTGGCCGGCGGCGCGGCGTGTTGGACGCGGATGGGGGAGTTTGCGCCCTTGGCCACCATCGACTTGCGCGTCGATTATCTCCGCCCCAGCCCCAAGGGCGCGCGCGTCTATGGCTTTGCCGAATGCTATCACCTCACCCGCCGCATCGCCTTTGTGCGCGGGGTAGCGCATAATGGCGACCGAGACGATCCGCTGGCGTTTGTCGCGGCGACGTTTATCCGCACGCAGGCACAGCCTAAGGTCGCGGCAAAAGGCAGCGCGGCATGAGCGTCACCACCGAATATGATTGGGAGGCTATCCTCGGCCCCCTGCCCGCGATGGCGGGCCATGCGGGGATTGTCTATCACGGTGCCTTAAACGGCGCACCGGTGCTGGCGATGCCCTTCACGCCCAAATTAATGGGCCGCCCCGGGTTCCTGCAAGGCGGCGCGACGGCGAGTTTGATCGAAATGGCAGGCCTCGTCGGCCTGCGCGCCGTGATGCTCGACCGGCATGGGGAGGAGGCGTTGCCAAGGGTAAAGCCGATTAACGTCACCATCGACTATCTCCGCGGCGGGGAGGCCGTGACGAGTTACGCCAGTGCGCGGATTACGCGGATGGGGCGTAGCTTGGCGAATGTGGAAGCGTTCGGTTGGCAGGCATCGGTGGATGAACCGATCGCCATTGCCCAAATGCATTATTTGGTGGGGTGAGTTGACTTGTAGCCACAATGTAGCTACACGCTGAATATGCAATCAAACGACACCATCCGCGCCCGAATCGACAGCGATACAAAGGCCAAGGCAACCAAGGCGCTCGCCGCGATGGGGCTTTCGGTGTCCGACGCAATCCGCATGCTGATGGTGCGCGTGGCGGAGGAACAGAAATTGCCCTTCGACGTCGCCGTGCCCAATGCCGAAAGCCGCGCCGCCATCGCCGAACTGGACGCGGGCAAAGGTGTGAAATTTGCCGATGCGGACGCCTTATTCGACGACCTTGGCATCTAATCCGTGCGCGAAATCGTCCGGTCCACTGCGTTTAAGAAGGATGTGAAACGGGCGCAAAGGCGCGGTAAGGATATGGAGCGGCTAAAGGCCGTCGTCATCCTGTTGCTGTCCGATGAACCTTTGCCCGAACGCCTGCGCGACCACCCTTTACGCGGCGATTGGGTGGGGTATCGCGATTTGCATATCGAGCCGGACTGGCTGCTTTTGTATCGAAAAACCGACGAAGCACTCATGTTGGCGCGGACGGGGACGCATTCGGATTTGTTTGGGGAGTAAAGCAGTCTGTTCAGTTAGTCAAAAGTGAGCCACTCAACTTTTTGCTCTGCCCACTGGCCTAGCTCATCATATGACGCCAAGCCTAGACCGACAATCCTTCTCCAATAAGCGCAAGGAATTGAGTTCAAACGCTTCCATGGCTTTACAGTATTGGGGTCAACTCCAATTCTGTGCCCAAATTTCGAAATTCCACCATTACGGCCTATGATTTCAGCATGGCTAATCATTAAACCCTCACTCCCACTCAATCGTCCCCGGTGGTTTGCTGGTATAGTCATAGACGACCCGGTTAATGCCCTGCACCTCATTGATAATCCGCGTTGAAACACGGCTCAAAAACGCCGCGTCAAACGGATAGATATCCGCCGTCATGCCATCGGTGCTGGTGACTGCGCGCAAGGCACAGACATTGTCATAGGTCCGCCCGTCGCCCATCACGCCGACGGTTTTGACGGGCAGCAGCACGGCAAACGCCTGCCATATCGCGTCGTACAGCCCTGCGCTGCGGATTTCCTCCAGATACACCGCGTCCGCCTTGCGCAATATGTCGCACCGCTGCTTGGTCACTTCGCCGGGGATGCGGATGGCGAGACCAGGGCCGGGGAAGGGGTGGCGGCCGACGAATTGGTCATTGAGGCCCAATTCGCGGCCCAACACGCGCACTTCATCCTTGAACAATTCGCGCAACGGCTCGACCAAGTCCATCTTCATCCGCGCAGGCAGGCCGCCGACATTGTGGTGGCTTTTGATCGTGACTGATGGCCCGCCGGTAAAGGACACGCTTTCGATGACATCGGGGTAGAGCGTGCCTTGCGCCAGAAAGTCCGCGCCGCCGATTTTGTGCGCTTCTTCATCGAACACATTGATAAATTCGCCGCCGATGAATTTGCGTTTCGCCTCTGGGTCGGTGACGCCAGCCAAGCCCGCCATAAAGCGCGCCTCCGCATCCACCACGACCAAGGGGATGTTGTAATGGTCACGGAACAGGCGTTCGACCTGCTCGCGTTCGTTCATGCGCAATAGGCCGTGATCGACGAACACGCAGGTGAGTTGGTCGCCAATCGCCTCATGGATCAGGATCGCCGCGACCGACGAATCCACCCCGCCCGAAAGGCCGCAAATGACGCGCTTGTCGCCCACTTGCGCGCGGATTTCGGCGATTTTGGTGGAACGGAATTCCGCCATCGTCCAATCGCCGGATAGGCCGCATACGTCGTGGACGAAGTGGCTCAATAATTTCGCGCCATCGGGGGTGTGGACGACTTCGGGGTGGAATTGGATGCCGTAATAGCGCCGTGCCTCATCGGCGATGAAGGCAAAGGGCGCGCCCTCGCTGGTCGCGACCACGTCGAAACCGGGGGCCAATGCGGTGACTTTATCGCCGTGGCTCATCCATACTTGATGCCGTTCGCCCGATGCCCATAGGCCGTCATAGAGCGCGCATTCGGCCTGAACCTCGATAAAGGCGCGGCCAAATTCGCCGCCAGCATCGCCGCCGCGTTGCACTTCGCCGCCCAATTGCGCCATCATCACCTGTTGGCCATAGCAGATGCCAAGGATCGGCAGGCCGCTGTCAAACACGCATTGCGGCGCGCGGGGGCTGCCTTCGTCGCACACCGACGCTGGCCCGCCGGAGAGGATCACCCCCTTTGGCTGCATCCGTTCAAACGCGGCCTCGGCGTTGTTGAAGGGGGCGATTTCGGAATAGACGCCGGCCTCACGCACGCGGCGGGCGATAAGCTGCGTCACTTGGCTGCCAAAATCGACGATCAGGATGGAATCGGAGGGCTGAATAGTCATGTTTGGCCGATAGTCGGGTGACGCTTTCCTGTCTAGGGTACGACGACACAAAACACAGCGTGCAATGGGGTCAAATGCCGCATTCGCATAGCTATTTGGCTTGACCCTGCCGGTGTTGCAACGCACCATGATTATTATGATAGATCGCCTCCCTCCCATCACGCAAAATCCCGACATCCGCTTTTTGGGCCGCCTTTTGGGCGATGTGATCCGCGCCTATGGCGGGGAGGGATTGTTCAAACAGACCGAATATATCCGCGCCACCAGCGTGGACCGGCACCGCGGGATTGAGGGGATGGAGGCGGTGGACCCCGGCCTTGATGCGCTTTCGCTCGATAGCACATTGGCCTTTGTGCATGGTTTCATGCTGTTCAGCCTGCTCGCCAATCTGGCGGAGGATCGGCAGGGCGTGGCCAATGAACCCGGCGCGACATTGGCGGAGGCGCTGGACCGATTGGCCGCAGATGGCGTGCCCAAAGAGGCGGCGGCGGATTTGCTCAGCAAGGCGTTGTTCGTCCCCGTGCTCACCGCGCACCCGACCGAGGTGCGGCGTAAGTCGCTCATTGATCACAAAAACCGTATCGCAACGCTGATGCAGATGCGCGATGCGGGCGCGGAGATGACGCCCGAAGGCGATCTGGTTGAGGATGCGATTTACCGGCAAATTGCGCTCCTGTGGCAGACAAAGGCGCTGCGCACCGACCGGCTGGTGGTCGCCGATGAGATTGACAATGCGCGATCCTACATGCGCGATGTGTTCCTGCCCGCGCTGCCGATGCTCTATGCACGGTGGGAGCGGGCGCTCGGCGCGCGGCCGCAATCGTTCGTGCGGCTGGGCAGTTGGATCGGTGGCGACCGCGAC
>JBGSOJ010000252.1:0-10744 GCA_041739175.1 Sphingomonadaceae bacterium | reverse complement strand
GCCGTCAATGCGCTCTTGCATTTGATCCAAACTCTCGCCCAGCATGAAGCTGGCTGACTTTCCGGTTTTGCGGAAAATCTCACTGCGATGCTCGGCGGGGATATCGATATAGCTCTGCACCAATTTGGGCAGGTGAATATCACGCATCTGGTCGGTATCGGCGCGGCTGAAGCTCGGCACGCTTTCGCGCGCCATCGCTTGCTCAACCGATTGGATTGAATCCAATATCTTTGCGATTTTTGCCTTCGCGCCCGAAGGTATGCGGTCGTCATTATAGTCGAAGGCGATAGGGCGCGGGCTCGCTGTGGGCGCGGCAATCGGCGGCGTTTGCGCAGGCACATCCGGCCCATTGCCAAACAATCGACCCAGACGCCGGAGCATGCTCATTTCGTCGTGTGTATAAAATGCGTCGGCATTCCCTTATAATAGCGGTCTAGCGAGGTTGATGCAAGGATCGCCGACCTGACGGGGTTGTCATACCGGTCTGTGATCACTGCGTTGCAGTGCCAAACTATCAACCGACTCGCTTACTTCGTCCAATGCGCGGCGAAGCGCGGCCAAATGCTGCGATGCGGCCATATCGTCGCCTGGCGCCGATTGCTCCAGCGGCACAGCAGCCGCTTCGATTAATGATGAACCAGACGCCTTCAGTCCCTCAATCCGATCCAGCATCAGGCCCTGCTGTGTTAGAGTTTGCGAAGCAATAATCGCCGTTCTCAGCGCCGCAATCGTTGTCGCTGTCGCGCGGTCAATGCCCTTTACCAGTTCGGTATTGTTGCGCGTGACCAAAGCTAAGGTGAGCGCGGATTGCTGCGCCAATGCCGTTGTTGTCATTAGGTCCATGTGCCGCTGCCGAGCGGCGAATAGCACGTCCCGGCGAAGGGCGTCTGCTTTGGATGGATCTGAGGCATCGATATCCGTTGCCAGCTTTTCCAGCCTTTGCTCAATGCAATCGCACAAATGCACGGATTCCGCCAATTTTGTGAGCAACGGTGGCATTGCCTCGCGCAGTCGGTTGACCGCAATGGTGTCGAGCAACAGGAAATCCCGGCTTGCCTTCATCGTTGAAAGCGCAGCTTCGATTGCGCCTTGCTCCACTTCGTAGCGGTGAAAATAACCGGTTTGGCGACGCGCCGACGGAAACAGACCAAGAAATTTGCGCGGTTGCAACGCCTTGTCATCGCCTCCAGGGTGCAGGCGTTCCACAATCGTGCGCAAATTCGCCATGGCCGAATAGCCATTGGCTGCTTGCTGGTCCCGAGATAAGGACCGCGTCATTGCCGCGTGGGTGAGGTCAGCAAGGGCGGTCTCCTCGGATTTTCCGATCGCCGCGATGTGCCCTATTTTTCGGTCGAATTCGGGATCATTGGCG
Organism: Sphingomonadaceae bacterium; assembly: GCA_041739175.1. Classification (GTDB taxonomy): domain Bacteria; phylum Pseudomonadota; class Alphaproteobacteria; order Sphingomonadales; family Sphingomonadaceae; genus JBGSSR01. Next base: position 9,372 of record JBGSOJ010000252.1, on the reverse strand, counting down.
CTGAGAAAGACAAATTGCCCAGCAAATTCCCGAGCAACCGCTTTATTGCGAGCGGTAATCTTCGGATCCAGTGTTGTAGTCGCGCTTTCGGCGTTAGGTGGCGTTATTGCTATCATGCGGGCAATTCCGACGCGGCAATCGTCATCACGCGACCCATGCCTCATTGGTTTGTTCGGTCCCAGCGGTGCCATGCACTTTGGCACGTTCCAGAACCGTTTTTGCCCAACGAACATGCGTTGCGGGTTCGCACATGCTGCCATTTTGTCCAAACACAGCGGGCGCATCGTGGCTCAGAATAGCGCGGGCTTCTGCCAATTCTTGGACCGAAGGGCGGTAGGCCGCATGGATCAACCTTACTTGATCGGGATGGATAGCAGTTTTGGTCAGCAAACCATGCTCAATATCTTGCTCTATTTCGCTTAACAGCACATCGGGGGCGGCATAATGTTCAAACACGGGAGCAGCGACGGCAAAACCATTTGGGATAAATGTCGCTGCAAAATCGCGGATCACATTACCCAAAGGCCCATCATACGCCGTGCGGTAGCGCGAACGGCGGATGCCCAACATATTCAAAATATCATTCCCGCCAATCCGCACGGCTGTGACACGATCGCGGAAGGGCACCAATTGATTGCACAGGCTGGCGAGCGCCCCCCGATCAAACGCCTCGGTGCATTCGATGGTGGGCATGATGCGGTGATTATGCGACATTAATGCCGATAGCCAATGGGGCAGGCTGTGCGTTGTCACTTTGGGTAGGACGAACCCGTCAATGCCGCCGATACCATCCATCTGCATCAGCATGGTCAGCACGCCGAAGTTTCGCGGCCGGACGTAGACCGCGATGGATGGCTTTGTGGTGGCGAACATCCGCAGCAACTCCTGCACCCGATCAAGGGCAATCGCGATGTGCGCGTCCAAAATCGAATCCTCCAGGCAAATCACCATGGATCGCAATTCGGGTATCGACCCATAGGCTACATCCATGGCGGATGCATGGGTTGCAGGGACATATAGGGTGGCGCCCAATTCTATTGCGGTCATTGCTGCTCTCCTCCCAAGTCCTTGATTATGGTGACCGCGCGGTAGTTTTTCAAATCCCTTTGGATAATTGGGACGCCTGCTTGGTCCGCCAACAACAGTATATGTGCGACATCGGGGTCATGGATATCGCGCACAATGACGCGGTCAGGCACCCTGCGGAGAATAGCGCGCGTGGCCTCGGCGATGCCTGGCTTAATGCGGTTTGTGTCCTTTGCTTTATACGCTTTTGCAAGTTCTGCGATGAGCCCGGTTGACGCTTCGCAGGTCGTGATGCGATCGTTTGCTTGCCATGGGCTCGAAAGCGAAGTGCTTGGTCCGGCACTTTCGATGGCGGCTATAAAGGCTCGGCTGAGATCAACATTTTTGTGCTCCGGCATAACGAGGCAGGCATGAAAATCGCCGGGTCCAACCAATGCGTCATTGAGCACGGATCTGCTGACCAAACCCGATACGATGCCGTTAAGCAAACCACTTGGGATGACATAATCATCATAGGTTGCCGCTAAATCTGCGCGCCCCGCCGGATCAGCAACGACGGCCAAAAACGGCGCGAAACCGAGGCTGCTCGCCTGCAGCGACTGATCCAATTCGCCGCGAATGGCGCCTTTCCCAGTCCAGCCATCAACGAATATGGACGTTTTCGTACCATGGCGCGCGGCGACATAAGCAAGCGCCGCTTCATCAATCCCGCGTCCGCGAATAATGCTGATAGAATAATGGTGCGCACTAATACCGCGCCGCTGCAACGCGCGCTTAAGCAGCACGCCAATCGGCGTGCCTGCGCGCGCAAGCGAAAGGACGACGCATTCCTGCGCGGTTTGCGGCCGTTCAGCGATCGCATCGGCGAGCGTCGCAATATCGTGTTTTAGCCGTGCCGCATTCCGCTCCAGCGCGGCATGATACAGCGCAATATATCGTTCATCAGGCACTTGCTCAGCCGACAGCATTTCGGAGTAATGGCGCACGCCGGATTGGATGAGTCGCTCTTTTTCCGCCACCTCCACAGGTTCAATCGCCGCCGGCCTCAACAGGAATATGACATCGTCCGCCGCATAGGATCCAGAAAAGGTCCAGTCTCCGTTGGTATCCCAATAATCGGCGTTCGCCTGCTTCGTCATGGTCAATCGACCCACGCGTTGTCGCGTATCACACTGGACCAGAGTTGCGACCCCGTTGGGATCATCGCAAAGTCGCAGAGGTCCATAAACCCTGCGTCGGACACGCTATCGCCAAGCCCGAGTATGGGCCGCGAAGGATCGATATTGCGGTAGTGATTAATAAGATACCGCACGGCATGGCGCTTGTTCAACCAAGGCGGCAAATAGGCCAAATTGTTGCCATTGCGATGGCACCGCCAGCCAGTGGGAATAACAGTCTGGAATTCCCGCTCAAGCGCCACCAACGCATCTTCGTCGTGCAGGTTGCTCTTAATCACTATATAGAGATCAAGGCCATTTTCCTCAACCGACCAATGCCGGAATGCCGTTGTACATAATCCGTCGGTGAGTGCTTGGTAAACGCGCAAAACCGGGTCGGTCGTGGCGGATTGCTGTATCAAATGGTCATGCCAGGCATGATCCAATTCGCCCATATCATCCAAAATGCAGCCGCCATTGGAACAGATTGCGGGCGCCTGCGTGATGTCCACCCGCGCCAAGACATCGCGGCCGCGGGCGGTGACTGGGACAACCAAACCTTTGCTCATCCATGCCATCAAATTCTGCTGCATTTGGGTGGCATAGCCGCTGGGCGTGCCATCGGCCAAGGTGCTCATCAACCGCAGATCGCCGCCGTTGGCCGGGCATTTTGGTATGGTTTGGAAAAGGGTATCGTCCAAATCGGTTAGGTAGATCGGGCTCATCAATCGGTCTCCGCCGAATAGTGGCATAAAAGCAATTCAACCGGCATCGAAGTGCCTAACGCATGCAATGCCGCCTGAGCCTCGGCCACTTGGTTGCCGGCAATCTCGCTTACAATGATAATGCGGTCGGGCGCGTGCGCCAACATGTTGTAAAGGAAGCAAGGCGCACCGCTGCCGTAGCTGTCGATAAATTGCGATACGCTGGCCATCGCATGGCCAAGCAGGGCAGGGCTACGCGTGATGCATTGTACCGCGGCGATATTACCCGCGCGCTCGACCTCTTCCGCGACCAGCAGCGCCTCATAGCTATGTTCTCCCTCGCCGAGGACCAGCACGCGTTCGCCTGGGATGGCGTCCGCAGATGCGCGGAGGGCGTGCTCGGCCACCAACAGGCCGGTGCGGCTGCGCATTCCGTGTGACGGGGCGTTACCTGCTGCATTGCTGCTCTGCGCCAAAGCCGGTGCGGCCACCGTTTCAGTCGGCGTCCATTGCAGTCGGCCGTTGAGCATAGCATGTGCCGCCGAAGGAACTGCGATCTCCCGGAGATATGACCTATCGCTCCAATCGGTAATGCACACGGTTTCGATACGCTGCAACGCGGGCATCGCGTCTGCCATTGCCTTTGCCGCTGCCACAAATGTTGCACCAGTGGAGCATTCATCGTCGACAACAATCAGGGTTCGGGCGTCGGCCAAGATAGCCTGAATCGCGCCGCCGCGTGCTTGCACCATATGAGATGTGGCGTGGCTGTGCCCTTCCTCGAATTGAGCGACCATCGTTGCGCCCGTTACCCGCTGCCGCGAGGACTGCAGATAACAGGCCCGCGCTTCGGGATTGGCGTCCTGCCAAGCGGCAAAGCACCCTTGGCCAAGCGCCGTTGCCGTTTCCGCCATGCCTAAAAACACCACCGGCGAAGGCAAATCCGCCGATAATTTCAGAGCCATTGCCTGCATCACACGCCGCATTTCGGTCGGCCTTGCGGGCAAATGCCGGCCCAGCACACGCGACACAATCAAGAAGCCACGCCGAGGATTTGCGCGCGCCGCCACCGCACAAAAGGCATCGGCGTCGCCATCCCCCTCGACCGACAACGTCAGCGTGCCGGTCGGCAATGGCGTTACCCAATTGTGGATCGGCGAAGTGGCCTGCATAAGCGCAAAAGAACCTTAAGAACGAATTAGATAAATGTCGAAGATGTCGCGATAATTCGATCATAGCGACCGCCTGTTGCCGCATCATGAAATGCTGTTTGTGCGTTAGGCGGAAACGACGATACTCACAACACTATCGCGCAATCTTTGAACCAATGTGCGCCGGTTGCTGTCGGTAAGCAGATGAGTCGTTGGCACATCGACGCCCGATGCGGACAGCATTTCGTGAACCAGCGCAACCTTAATGCCGAAGTTCACATTCTCGCTAATGGCCCCGCGGTCCCGGATGTTGGAATGTGAAAGCGATGATGCTGTAATACCGACCAAATTTCCGCACTCATCCAAAATCGCACCACCCGACGATCCCGAGCCAATGGGGGCGGTAAATTGGAACCGCGCGACATCGCCCTCCCAACCTTTCAGTCCAGAGACATTGCCAGTGGAGACTTTCAAATCTGCGCCCAACAAATCCATCAGGGGGTAGCCCGCCGCAAGTACCGCTTCTCCCAACCATATCGGCGCGCTGTAACGAAGCGGGATGGGCGCACCGATGGCATCGCCTTCTAACAAGGCAAGATCATGCAAGGGATCAACGGCGATGACATTCATCGCTTGCTTGGACCTGCCCAAATGGAACTGTGCACCATTTTCAATGACATGGGCGTTGGTGACAATAACCCGCGGCGCCACGAGCACGCCGCTGCCGGACCCCAATTGCGTACCAGGCGGTGCCGAGCGACGATCGTCTTTGGATGCAGAATTGCCCCCGCTGCGCCGCAAGCCAGGGATCGTGTCGATGGAAAAATTTCGCGCGCGGGCAAAGGCCTCTATGCCAAAGGTGTAGCCTTCATTGGCGACTTTAATCCGCCGTTTGCCATCGCGCAAATAGGCCTCCGCGAAGATGACAGCGGCCAGTTGGTCAACAGGCGAGGGAAATTCGTAATCAGTGTCCCCGATTCGAACCGAAACGGGGTAGCTGTCATTGACGAAACCGCCTTGGCTGTCGTCCATGAAATACAACAACAACTCGGCGCGCTCCCCCAAGTCCGCCATTGAGGGCAGGCACCACTCTTGGGCAGACGCCGATTTTTCTAAAGGCTGAAACTCACCCATGGGCGAAACGGCAACCACGCCCAGCCGATCGCCGTCGCGGCCGCCGATGCGGATAACGCACGCGTCATCATTGCCGACAGCCAAACGCTCGCCGGCTTGCACCCGCCTCACTGCGCCGGCTCCAACACCTGCGGGGCATTTGGTGAAATTGAACCGAATGCACCGACCGTGGCGTCATTCACGCTTAGCGCCACTGTCGCAAACGCGACTTCGCGGTCAATGTTGGGGCGGCTGATCGTTTCAGCGGTGAGCCGACCGGTAAACAATCCGGCCCAATCGCTGACCATATTCGCCCCGACATGATCGGCGTAAATGACGCCGCCCGCAGGCCGCGCGTTGATTTCGAGCAAACGCCAATGGTTGTCTGCATCCAAACGAAATTGCGCGTTGACTAAGCCATGCAGTGCAAAGCGTTGCACCAAAGAGGCAACCTGCTGCGCAAGTATATGCGACGATGAAATAATCTGATGCCCGTTATCCAGCTTCGTGCGAGCGATATATTTCAAAACACAACCATGCTCAGCCAAGATATCAAAGGAAACTTCCGGTCCGGGCAAAAACGGCATGACCACAATCGGCGCGATCGGCCGTGTAACCTCGCGCGCGCGCAAAGCATGTAGATATTGATCAGGATGGATTTGCCGCCGGTCTGGGTTTTGCAAATGGTACGACTGGGATACCGGGGACAGCATCCAGAAACCAAGTCCATTTACACCGTTTTGCGGTTTAACGCAGGGCGTCGTGCCATCTGCTGGCCACTCAGCCAATATTTTGGCCAGATCGTCGCTGCTGCTTACCAATTGAGTGGGAAGGCAAAATTCCTCCCCACGCAGTGCCTCTGCGAAGGCAAATTTGTCCTCCAGCAGCGCAAGTGTTTGTGTGGATGCAGGCCAATGGACGCGGCACGGCAACGACGCCGCAGAAATCAATGCACGACGCCGCGTTGGAATAAACAGGTCGATCTTGTTATCAATTATCGTATCGCGAACCCAAGCCAAATAGGCAATCGGGTCTGACTGCGTCGCCGGATCGTCACCGCCATCGGTCCAAGTCTGAGTAGGGCCACTATATCGCGCGCCATTGGGCGCGATACTTATGTAGACCTCTAAAGTCGGATCGGCGTCGCGCATTAGGCCCGCGATCGGGGCCAGCGAAAAGCCGCGGTTAAACCATATGCGATAGGGGCGCGTCATGTGCGGCCAATCTTGCCTGTCGCCACTTAACCGAGGTTGACGCCCATTGCGGCCGCCAATCCGGACAGCCCGCTGGCCCAACCTTCACCAATTGCCTTCACTTTAATGTCGCCCTGAGCGCCGCGATACAATTCGACGAAAATCAACGCCGCGCTGGTGCTGCCGTCTTCTGAGAGGTCGTAACGGGCCAATTCCTTGCCGTCCGAATCGTTGATCACGCGCGCGTAAGCATTGGAGACCGAGCCAAAATTCTGTCGCCGCTCCTGACCCTCGTAAATTGTAACCGCAACGACGACTTTCTTCACATCTGGGCCAAGCCGCGCAAAGTCGATTTTGATCGTCTCGTCATCGCCAGCGCCATCGCCTGTACGATTATCGCCGCCATAAACAACGGCACCATCGGGTGATGCCTTGTTGTTGAAGAATACAAAATGGCCATCGCTTAGCACTTTGTCGTTGGGCCCGACCACGAACGCCGAAGCATCGAGATCGAACGCCGCGCCATCGGTTTGCCGTACATCCCAGCCAAGGCCAACGGTGACTGTTGATAATCCCGGGGCCTCCTTTGAGAGGGAGATATTGCCGCCTTTGCTAAGTGATACTGCCATGCTGCTTGACCTATTAACCGGTGTGGAAAGCAGGCCCGGCGATACGCCGCCGGGCCTGTCAATTTTTAAGGATTTTATCCGACGCTGACGCCGTAGTTGCTGGCAAGCGGGCCGAGGCCGCCCTTGAAACCTTGTCCAACGGCACGGAATTTCCAATCGCCTGCGTTGCGATACACTTCGCCCAGGATCATTGCGGTTTCGACCGAAGCATCCTCAGAAAGGTCATAGCGTACGATTTCCGTGCCGGTTTTGTTATCGACCAAGCGGATGAACGCGTTGGAAACCTGACCAAAACTTTGGCCACGACTCTCGCCCTCGTGGATGGTTACGGTAACAGCGACTTTGTCGACGTCTGAAGGCATTTTGGATAGTATGATTTTTATCTGCTCGTCATCGCCGTCGCCCTCGCCGGTGCGGTTGTCGCCCTGATGGATAACCGCGTCGGCGACATTCTTATTGTTGTAAAAGCAAAAATCGCCATCGTTGCGGACTTTGCCATCGGTCTTCAGCAGGAAAGCAGATGCATCGAGGTCGAAATCCTGTCCGTCGGTTGCGCGTACGTCCCACCCAAGGCCTACCATGATTTCATCAAGTCCCGGGGATTCTTTGGAAAGGCTTACATTGCCGCCCTTTGAAAGTGAGATTGCCATGTTTCAGCATCCTTTCTGATTGTGCCCCGCCAGACCATCCGGCGGCGCGGATAAGATTACGTTACTGCCTCTTTGCTTGCTAAGTCCTCCGGTTGTTCCGGGTTGGCTTTGTTCCAGCGCACCGAAGCCCAAAACGAAAGGCCAATCAAAACAGCGCCGATCATGCCGGTAAACACCTCAGGAATATGGTAGAATGTATTGACATACATGATCCCTGCAAGGGCAAGGATGGCATAAAACGCGCCATGCTCAAGGAAGCGGTATTCGGACAGGGTGCCTTGCCGGACCAAGAAGATGGTCATCGAGCGCACAAACATTGCGCCAATGCCAAGGCCAATGGCGATAACGAACAGGTTGTTTGACAAAGCAAATGCGCCAATCACGCCGTCGAATGAGAAGCTGGCGTCTAAGACTTCCAAATAAAGGAATGAACCAAAACCCGCTTTGGCCACTTGACCAGTGGTCGGCGTCGGTGCCTCCAGAACATGGCTGACAATATCAACCACTATAAAAGTCAGCAAGCCAGCAATGCCCGCGACCAAGAACGTCAGCGCATCGGCATCGGCCAACATGGTGGAGGTCAGATAGGTGGCCAGCAACACAACGCCAATGGAAATCGCCTCAATCTCCGCCACTTTTGCCAAGGGGCGCTCAATGAAACCGATCCAGTCGACTTCTTTGTCGCTATCAAAGAAATAGCCAAGGCCGACCATGCCAAGGAATGCGCCGCCAAAGCCCATTAGGCCGATGTGTGCATCCTCCATGATATTTTGATACCGGACCGGTTCGGCCAGCGCCATGTTGACCGCCTCAATGGGGCCGAGGCTGGCCGCGATCATCACGATTACCAACGGGAAAACAATGCGCATCCCGAACACGGCTATGGCGATGCCCCAGGTTAGGAACCGCTGTTGCCAAACAGGATCCATGTCTTTCAGCACCGACGCATTTACCGCTGCGTTATCGAACGATAGTGAAACCTCTAGCACGGCCAGAACGGCGCAAATCCACAAGATGCCAAGGGCACCTTCGACTGTGCCAGTCAATGTCCACCCGTACCAGCCGCCCAGAGCCAGCGCGACAATTGTAAAGACGAGGGAGCCCCCGAAATGCTTGAATATCATTAGTGTTCCTTCGCCACCCATGGGGGTGGTTTGCAATTAATCTTTCGTACCGGCTGCCCAGCGCAGGAATATGCCCACATCGTCGGCATATTCCTTTTGGTCGCGGTAATAGCGCATGTGGCGCTGCATCCGTAAACCACCTGCTTCGTTTTCAAGCAAGGCAATACCGCATAGACGGCAATTGTCGCGCCCTTCATCAAGCCGAAGCTCGATTTCGGGTTGCCCGGGAATGGTCATGCGAACGATCCCATCCGTCTTATTCCAATTGGGGACGCCGTCATAAATGAGGGCAAACACGGCAATACGTTTGATCTGGTCAAAATTTTTGCCGTTGACCCTAATCGTCTCACCGGCAGACACCGCGCCGGTGCGGTCGTCACCAGACAATTCAATAAAGGGCTCATTGTTGTAAGACCCAAAGGCACGGCCCAGAGCCTGAATAACGCCTTTATATCCATCCTGCAATTCGAACAGAACGCCCAAATCAAGGTCAATATTTTTCACGCTTCCGCCGAAAAACCCGCGTTTTTGTTCGGTGGCCTGGCTCCAATTGAGATTGAGCACAATTTCGCCGAACGTCGCCCCAGTTTTCTTGAGGCTGACACTCGGGCTGGATTTTTCCAGC
>JBGSOJ010000157.1:0-2813 GCA_041739175.1 Sphingomonadaceae bacterium | reverse complement strand
GAACCCGTGCGCCGCGTCGATTTGGTCGATGAGGCGGCAAAATTGGTGTCTGGCGTGGTGGGCAGCTCGCTAAGCCGTTCCTTTGTCATGGCGGCGATTATCGGGCCGGAGGGGCGGATTATTGCGGCCAACAGCGGCTTTGCGCAGCGCGCCACCGGCGATATCAACGCCAGCGTGACGGGCCGCGATTTTGCCCGATTCTTGCGTGCGGGCAAAGAGGACCGGATTTATTTCGACCGTGAGGGCGCGCGCGGCATTCCCATCCGGCTGCACCCCATCCCGCTGAGCCTGCGCCCCGACGCCGACGATACGCAGGCGCCGCAACTGATCCTGATGATGGATGAGGAGACCGGCGGGCAAGCGGGCGATTTGCGCGCCTATGTCGAAAATTTGATTGCAACGATGCCCTTGGGCCTCGCGCTGGTGGACCGCGAAGGGCGGTTCCAATTCGCCAACGCCGCTTTCCGTGCGTTCGTCGGCGCGGGCGAAGGCGACTTGCCGCCCTATCCCGGCGATTTGGTGGTGAAGGAGGACAAGGGGCCGCTGGCCGATACCATCCGCCGCTTTGCCAATGGCCACGGCCAAACCGGCGACATTGCGGTGCGGTTCAAACAGGCGGAGGATGATGTGGTCAGCCTCTCGATCGGCGGCCTGCGCGGCATGGGCGACGCCGCCGTGCTCCTCAGCCTGCGCGACAACAGCGAGGAATCGACGCTAAAACGGCAAGTCGCCCAAGCCACCAAGATGCAGGCGGTGGGGCAGCTTGCGGGCGGCGTGGCGCATGATTTCAACAATATCCTGACCGCTATCCTTGGCCTATGCGACCTAATGCTGCAACGCCACTCGCCCGGCGACAGCGACTATGATGATGTGCAGCAGGTGAAAAACAACGCCAACCGTGCCGCCAATTTGACGCGGCAATTGTTGGCCTTTTCCCGCCAGCAAACATTGCGCCCGCAAATTGTGCAATTGCCCGATATTGTGTCCGACACCTCATCCATGCTGAAACGGTTGATGGGGGAGACCGTCGCTCTGGAGGTTAAACATGGCCGCGCCATTGGGGCGGTGCGCGCCGATCCCGGGCAGCTTGGCCAAGTGATTATGAACCTTGCCGTCAATGCGCGCGATGCCATTTTGGAAAGTGGGCAGCAAGGTGGCGTGGTGCGCATCGAAACGGGCCCGGTGAGCGCCGCCGATGTCCGCCGGATGCAGCCAAGCGACATCCTGCCTGCCGCCGATTACGCGCGATTGAGCGTGTCCGACACCGGCGCGGGGATTGACCCTGCGATCCTGCCCAAAATCTTTGACCCGTTTTTCACCACGAAACCTGTGGGCAAGGGCACGGGGCTGGGCCTTTCAACCGTTTACGGCATTGTCAAACAATCGGGCGGGTTCATTTTCGCCGACAATATGCCGGTGAAGGATGGTCAGGGCGGCGGCGCGCGCTTTGATGTGTATCTGCCCGTCTATCGCGGCTCCGAACAGGCGGTCGCCGCCGCCGATGTGCGGCAAGAGGCGGTGCTCGCCGATGAAAATTGGGGCAGCGGGCATATCCTTTTGGTGGAGGATGAGGACATGGTCCGCGCCGTCGCCGAACGCGCGCTAACGCGGCAGGGCTATACCGTCGATACTGCCTGCGACGGCGAGGAAGCGGTCGAAAAACTGCGCGCCGGGACCGATTATGACCTGATCGTTTCGGATGTTGTCATGCCCAATATGGACGGCCCCGCCATGGGCCGCACCGCACGCGCGATGCGTCCAGATATCCGCATATTGTTCATGAGCGGCTATGCCGAGGAACAGTTGCGCAAATCGATCAATTTGGAAAACATCGGATTTCTGCCCAAACCCTTCACCATCCCGCAAATCGCCGAGGCGGTGGCGCGGATGATTAGGGGTTAGAGTGGGCGCGATTAAACCGTCTGCACTTCCTTCAACGGCAATTCGGCATTGGCGAGGCTTTCGGGATCGGGGCTGAAGCCCTCCTCGATCAGCTTGCGTGCCTGCACATAGTCCTTTGCTTTGTTGACGCAATCCATCGCCACCATCCGGCCATCGCGCAGGTAAGCGAGCGAGAACGACCGGCTATCCGGATCGCCGCGCAGGACGGTGGCGTCGTATCCCGTCGAAAGCCCCGCGGTTTGCAATTTCAAATCATATTGGTTTGACCAGAACCATGGCAAGGCGTCGTAATCCATCGGCTGCCCGACAATATCGCTGGCCGCGACTTTCGCCATATCATTGGCGTTCTGGACGCTTTCCAGCCGGATCATCGCGCCATCCGCGAAGCGGTTGTGGTGCGCGGCGCAATCGCCAATGGCATAGACATGCGGCAGGCTGGTGCGGCAATGGCTATCGACATCGACGCCGTTGCCGCCCGCTGCGCCCGCCAGCATCAGTGGGCCGACCTCGGCAATGATGCCAATGCCGACAATCACCATTTGCGCAGGCAGGACCGTGCCGTCGGTCAGCCGAACGCCAGTGGCCGCATTGTTGTCGTCCGTTTCAATTCCCTCGACGCCTGCGCTAAGCCGCAAATCGACGCCATGCGCGCGGTGCTCCGCCTCATAAAAGCGTGACAAAGGTTCGCCCGCCACGCGGCTCAGCACACGGTCGAGCGATTCGATCAATGCCACGTCCTTACCCAATTTGCGCAGAACGGCCGCCGCCTCCAGCCCGATATAGCCGCCGCCGATGACCACGATATTTTGCGTATCGGGCAGCGCGGCCATAATCGCATCGACATCGCTTTTGCGCCGCACGCCGAACACGCCCTTGGCGGTGCCGCCGGGACACGCCAGCATGCGCGGGCT
>JBGSOJ010000101.1:0-1638 GCA_041739175.1 Sphingomonadaceae bacterium | reverse complement strand
GCGGCGGGGGAAGCAAAGGCGTGAAAAGCGGGATCGGCCAATCGGGCCGCAATGCCGCGCCGACACCCGCAAAGGCGCATTGTGGCGGCTCGCCATTATCCTCGACCCCTGCCGGAGCGGGCGCATCAATCATGCTGCCATCGGGTAACACAACAACCGTGCGCACCGCCAAAGCGGAGTCGGCGCAGATGGTCATCGCTATCCCGCCCTCGGCGGCGCGCGCGGGCATCATGCCGGGCGGTATGATCGCGCTGCACAGCATTGCCAACGCCATTATCGCCCGCAACAGAGCAGGCATTATACAAAAGGGGCGCGGGTGCGTCGTCATCCGCCGCCGCATAGTTCGGACTTTTCCGGCGTGCAATGATCAACATCAATTCGGCGCAATTTTTAAAACCGCACATGCGACAATTGCAACGGCTTTGCTAAAGTCGAAATTGCCGCGCGCGCCATCGCCGCCTATTGCCATTTTCCTATCGGCAATGCTTGCAACGCTTAACAATTTGCGCAATGAGCGCAGGCAACCGCCGGTGGTACAGCACCGGAATCAATTCTTAAGGGAGCGCCCAATGGCATCGGCAAAAAACAGACCGCTTTCGCCGCATTTGCAAATCTGGAAATGGGGGCCGCATATGACGGTGTCCATTCTGCACCGGGTGAGCGGCTTTATCTTGGCCAGCGTGGCAATGCTGACCTTGGTGTGGTTTTTGATGGCGGTATCGGGTGGTGAGGAAAGCTACTTCACCTTCTTATATTATGTGGTGGAGGCGGTGCCCGGCGACACGTTTGGCTTTGTCGCCAACATCTTTTTCCGCCTGCTTGGCGTTGCCGTGTCCTGGGCGTTTTTTCAGCATTTGTTCTCCGGCCTGCGCCACCTCGTGCTCGATATGGGCGCGGGGTATGAGCTTACCTCGAACCGCACATGGTCGATTGCCGTCATGATGGGCGCGATGCTGTGCACTTTGGCGCTGTGGGCGTCGGCCTTTTTGGGCCTGTTGTAAGGGGAAGAATGACATGCATAAATCGTCTTACAAAACCGATATTGGCCGCGTGCGTGGTCTGGGTTCCGCACGGTCGGGCGCGCATCATTGGTTGATGCATCGTGCGACAGCCGTGGGGAATGTGTTCCTGACCCTGTGGCTGTTCGTATCGATCCTGTTGCTGCCGAATTTCACCTATGACGCGGTTGCGGCGTGGATGGCAAAGCCGATTGTCGCGGTGCCATTGATCCTGCTGCTGATAAATGTGTTCTGGCACATCCGGCTGGGTTGGCAGGTGTTGATTGAGGATTATCTCCATAACGCGGGCAGCAAGCTGACCGTTATTATGGCGCTGAATTTCTATGTTTTTGGTGCGGGCGCGCTGGCCATTTTTGCCGTCGCGAAACATGCATTTGTCGGAGTTGCTGGATAATGGCTGAAGCATATAAGATTATCGATCACATCTACGACACCGTTGTCGTCGGCGCGGGCGGAAGCGGCCTGCGCGCCACCATGGGGAGCGCCGAAGCGGGCCTAAAAACCGCGAACATTACCAAGGTTTTTCCCACGCGCAGCCACACCGTGGCGGCGCAGGGCGGCATTGCGGCGTCGCTGGGAAACAACACGCCGGACCATTGGACGTGGCATATGTATGACA
>JBGSOJ010000096.1:0-10805 GCA_041739175.1 Sphingomonadaceae bacterium | reverse complement strand
TAACCGAACAATCGGTGCGGCGCCTGCGCCAATTCCTCCGCCGATGGCGCGGCGCTTAGGATGGGCAAATCAGCATAGACCTGCGCGCTATCGGCGTTGATGATGACGCAATCCGTATGTTTGGCGAGCGCCAACGCCAATGCGGTCTTGCCGCTGGCCGTTGGACCAGCGATAAGCGCGACTGGATTTTTGGAAGGATTCGTCATGGCCATAGCGACGTTGATAGCAGGTTCGGAATTATCGCAAACCCATTTGGACGCCCTGTTTTTGGATAGGGCACGCGATGCGTTGGCAGCGGCGGGCTTGGCGGTCGGTGCAGTCCAATGGATTGATGAGGGCGTCGCCGCCGACGTGCTATTTGACGGTGATTTGGATGTAGCCAAGGCGGCGCTTGCCCCGTTTACCGCCACCATCGATGTCATCGTCCAATCGGGTGACCATCGCCGCAAATCCATGCTGATTTCCGACATGGACAGCACCATGATCCAGATCGAATGTATCGACGAACTTGCCGATTATGCGGGAATAAAGGCGCAAATTGCGGAGGTGACAGAGCGCGCGATGCGCGGCGAATTGGACTTTATTGAGGCGCTGCGCGGGCGGGTGGCGCTGCTCAAAAATTTGGACGAGGCCGCGATCGCTGCGTGCCTATCCGAACGCGTCGTGTTGATGCCCGGCGCGCGCACCTTGGTGCAAACGATGCGGGCATGGGGCGCAGAGACTGTGCTGGTCTCCGGGGGGTTTACGCACTTCACCACGCCAGTCATGGAGCAAATTGGCTTTCATCAGGCGCATAGCAATGTGCTTGGGATGGCGGATGGCCGACTTACCGGTGAAGTATTGGGTGACATCGTCGATGCATCGGCGAAGGCGCGGTTGTTGCACGCAATTAGCGCCGCCAAGGGCCTCACCTCCGCGCAAGTGCTGGCCGTGGGCGACGGCGCGAATGACATTCCGATGTTAGAGGCAGCTGGCCTTGGCATCGCCTATCACGCCAAGGAAAAGGCGAGGGTGGCGGCGGATGCCAGCGTGTCAGTGAACGACCTCACCGCGCTCTTATACGCGCAGGGCGTGCCGAGGAGCGAGTGGGTGTTGGGCTAAATGCAGCCGCTTTATGACACCATCGGCGTCGATTACGCGAACTTGCGGCGCGAGGAACCTCGCATTGCAGCTCAGATCCATGCTGCATTAGGCGATGCGCAATCGGTCCTAAATGTGGGGGCAGGCGCAGGGTCTTACGAACCGCGCGACCGGGTAGTGACCGCGGTCGAGCCTAGCGCCGCGATGATTGCGCAGCGCCCCGCCGATGCCGCACCCGCGGTCCAAGGTAGCGCCGAAAATTTGCCCTTTGCCGATGAGAGTTTTGACGCCGCTCTGGCGGTGCTAACCATCCATCATTGGCAGGATCAGGCGAAGGGTTTGGCGGAAATGCGACGCGTTGCGCCGGAATCGGTCGTGCTGCTGACCTTCGATCCGGCGTTCCGTGGGCCTTGGCTACACAACTATTTCCCGGATTTGGTCACGTTGGACGACGCGCAAATGCCGACGATGGACTTCTATGCGCAGCATTTGCGCGAGGTGGAAATTCGCCCCGTCCCCATTCCGCACGATTGCATCGATGGGTTTCTCTATGCCTTTTGGCGGCGACCAGCGGCTTACCTCGACCCGCGCATTCGGGCGGGCAGTTCTTCGTTTTGGAAATTGGATAGTTTGGAAAACGGCCTTAAGCGCTTGGCCGCCGACTTGGAATCTGGCGCATGGGCGCGGCGTTATGGCGATGTGATGCACCAAGACTCATTGGATTGCGGCTACCGCTTGGTGGTGGCGCGGGGTTAAGCCCGCGCCTTCGCCTTAATGACCTCAAGAAACCGCCCGCAACGCCTCCACAAACTGCGCAACCTGCGGCAGGGTAAAGCCCGCGATGTTGATCCGCCCACTGCCTGCCATATAGACGCCGTGGTCTTCGCGCAGCGTTTTGATTTGGTCGCCCGTCAGTTTCAGCGTGCTGAACATCCCCTTTTGCGCGCCGGCGGCGGCAAGGTCCACGGTTCCGATGAGGCCATTGGCTCCCGCCGCGCCCAATGCGGCACGCACTTCGGATAGGCGCGCGCGCATGGCGGTGACCTCCGCTTGCCACATTGCGGTCAGCTCGGCATCTTGCAAAATCATCCGTACCACGGCTCCGCCGTGGTCGGGTGGCATCGACCAGTTGGCGCGGGCCAAGGCGTTGAAGTGGCTGAACAATTTGGCAGCGGCCTCGGCGGTTTCACCCAGCCCGTAAATCGCGCCAACGCGGTCGCGGTAGACGCCGAAATTCTTGTCGCAGCTATAGGCGATCAGCGCCTCTGGCACGCGGGCAAGCAATCCGCGCATCCCGGCGGCGTCTTCGTCGAACCCGACGCCAAGGCCTTGATAGGCCAAATCGATGAGCGGAAAGACGCCGCGTTCCAGAATCTTGTCGGTTATGGTCACCCACTGTTCAGCGCTATAATCCATCCCCGTCGGGTTGTGGCAGCATCCGTGCAACAACACCGCGTCACCCGCACCCGCGCCGTCTAATGCGGCGATAAGCGCGTCGAAAGTCAGGATTTGCGTATCGATATCGCCGTGCGTGAAGGTAACGACCTCCATCCCCGCCGCCTTTATGATCGGGGCGTGGTTGGGCCAGCTTGGCGTGCCCAATAAGACGCGTTTGATACCGACCGAAGCCAGCAAATCGCACGCCAGACGCACCGCACCCGTGCCGCCGGGGGTTTGAATGCCGGTGAGCCGTTCGCGCGCCACACAATCGCCGAATGCATAAGGGATCAAGCCATCGACCATGCCAAGGTCGCCCTCGGGCCCCAAATAGGCTTTGCTGTCCTGCGACGCCAACAACTGCATCTCGGCCTTTTTTACCGCGCGAAATACCGGCGTTGCGCCGGTTGCATCGCGATACACTCCAACACCCAAATCAATCTTTGTCTCGCGCGGGTCGGCGGCGTAGAGTTTGATTAGCGCCAAAAGGCCATCGGGCGGCAAAGTGGTCAGGTCGTTGAACATCGGGCGACTCCCATCGTCGAATATATTTTATGGTCGAGCCAATGCGACGGGCGGAGTTAGCAATCAACCCCGCCCGCGCGCTTTTTTCAATTTTATTGCGACCCTAAGGGAATTTTCAATTTAAAATGGCAACCAGCGCTGTTTCTTGGAAAACTTCATATAGCCAACATTCGCGCCCAAACGCAGGCCAAGGCCCATGCGTACGGGAATGAGCACAATGCTCCCCTTTCGCAAATAACTGACATGCAAGCCGCCAATTGCGTACGCCGCGCCTTCGCCAGCCACGAAGCGTTTGGTGAACAGTTTTTCAGTGTCGTACAAATTATACACCAGAATAAAACTGCTGCCCGCCTGCGCACCGGCGTCGAGTCCGATGGACGGGCCGGTCCAATATACGGGGCGTTGCCCCTCCACTTTGTGATACATTGTACCGCTGCCATAGCGCAGGCCGATGATAAAGGCGCCGCCGCCCTCCCGGCCGACGATATAGCCGTTGGGTTGGCCCTGTTTTTTCAGGATTCCTTCGATAACCCCCGCAACGCCCTCCGCACCTTCACCGAACACACCTTCGGCCGCACCAATCAAGTCGTCTTGTTGATAGGTGGTGGCCGCATTGGCGTTCGCATTGGGCGGTGTCGCGGCGGCGGGATTGTTGATGTCGCCGACGGGTGCATAGGGATCATTCCATTCGCTTTCCGCTGGCGGCGAATAGGGCGGGGTTGTGGTTGGTGGAGGGCTGGCCTCCGGATATTCCGGCGCGCGATAGTCTCTTCCGACCGCCGTGTTGGGGTCAAATTCCTCCACCTGCGCCTGCGCGACAGGGGCGCTGGCCAATCCTATTGCGGCGATTGCCATTACAAGCCCGCTAAATTTCCATGCTTTCATCGTGCGTTCCTACCCGATTGCTCTTACCCCGAATGCCACAGGCTAAGAGACCCATCCGCTGTTAACCATGAATCAGGCATAAGCGTCCTGCAATGAACGAACGCTGAGTTGAGTCGTATTTGCGTTAGGACGAACCCGGCCGATGGTTAGCCGCGGGCAATTGCCGATTTGACGATATCTTGCGTCAGGATTTGCGGCAGTTCGGTCGGTTCTCCGGTTTTGGGAAAATACAAATACAACGGTACGCCGGCACGGCCGCGTTCAGCCAGAAACGCGGCGATTGCGGCGTCATGGCGGGTGAAGTCGGCGCGCATGACGGTAATTCCTTTTTCCGCAAAACCCTCGACAATATCGGCGCGATTTAACACGGCTGCCTCATTGGCTTTACAGGTAATGCACCAATCGGCAGTGAAGTAGAGAAATACAGGTGTCTCGTTTTTGCGCAGATTGGCAAGACGGTCACGGGAGAAGGGGACAGCGGAATCGTCCGCTTTCCGATCCAATGTGGTCACGCTTACGGCGGGAAATGCCGAAACGGCGGCGGGCGCGGCGATGCATAAGGCCGCTGCTCCAGCAAGTACGGGGGCGGCTCGGCGGCCCGAAAATTGCGCTTTGCCCGCGATGGTGAGGATGATGCCAAGTAAAAGGATGCACATAGCAGCGACCCAAAACGCGCCGCCCATTTGTGCCCAAAGCCAAAACAGCGCCGCCGCCGTCAATATCATTGGCAACGCCATCCAGCGGCGAAAAATCGATAGCCAAGGCCCCGGCTTTGGCAACGCTTTGCGGAGTGCAGGCACAAAACCTATGGCCAGAAAGGGCAGGGCAATGCCAAGCCCCAAGGCCGCAAACAACGCCAGCGCCGCCGCCGTAGGCAAGATTAATGCCGCCCCTAACGCTGCTGCCATGAAGGGGCCCGTGCACGGCGTGGCAACAAAAGCTGCCAATGCGCCGGTCATAAAGCTGCTTTCCGATTTGCCAGATATGCCGCCGACGCCGGCCATGCCGGGTACCTCAAACAGGCCTAGAAGGTTGAGCGCTATGGCCGCCATCAGCATCAATAGAAACAAGACCACCGCTGGATTTTGCAACTGAAATGCCCATCCCACCTGCTCCCCACTGGCGCGCAGGGCCAACAGGATGCCGCCCAGAATCAGGGTCGTGGCCATAACTCCGCCGGTGTAGGCGAGCGCCTCGCGCCGGGCGCTGCGTTCGTCTTGTGCGCCGCGCGCAAGCGTTAGTGCTTTCAAACCCAAAATGGGGAACACGCATGGCATGATGTTGAGCAACACCCCGCCCAACAATGCCGCACCCAAGGTGAGCAGCAATCCGCCCGGCCCGCCAACGCTGTCGAGGCCGCTTCCCGCACCGCTTCCGGCTGTACCGGGCTTAGCGTTCACAGTCAGCCCTCTATCGGGCCCTATTTTTAGGATTCCCGTCAAAACGTCGCCCATCTTTGCGCCTGACGCAGCCTTTGTTGTGATAGTAAGCATATCGCCATCGCGGGCGAAATCCTGCTTCGCGGCGTAGTCGATCAAACCATCCGTTTCCGCAAAGAAATGGGCGGATGTTAGTGGAGCATCGGCGGGGAACGGGACGGATAACGTTAAGGCCTCGCCCTCGATCCGATAAGTGACAGGCGCGGTCAGCGCGCTGGGCAATTTTGCCTGCCATTGTGCAAAGCGGGGATCGCGCGCGGGCTCAGGCGCGTCGGCGGCAACAACCGTCACTTCGGCGACGAAGCGCCCTTCTTGCGGCAGGCATAGGGTGTCGGAGCAGGCAAGCCAGTTGCCATCGGCTGCCAACGTCATCCGGGTGCCCGCTGGCACATCTTTTTCGAATGTGACCGGAATGAGTATGGCGTAAGGCGCCTCATACACATGGTTCATCAGGCCCTGCAAAATATAGGTCTCCGGGACTGGATAGCGCGGTTCACCAACCTTTACCCCGTCGGGCAGAGTCCAAGCGAGTTCCATCCCAAAACCGGCATCGCCGCCGTTTACCCAATAACCATGCCAGCCTGGCTCCGGCACCATATGAAGCGCAAGCATCGTCTCCTCACCCGCCCGCACCGTGGGGGCTGCGGTGACGAGTTCGCCAGATACATAAATCCGGCCCTGTGCGGATGCACTGCCCGCAATCGATAGCATGACGGTTAGCAGCAGCAACGCAAAGAGGCGTGCCCATTGGGGGGGAATGGCGAATGTCATGACGCCGATATAGTCTGCCCCGCCCCTCAAGCAAAGCCCGCAGTGCAATGCGGCACGTCGCGCAGGCGAAATCGTTAAAATCGATTACTCTGGCCGCAATTCGTCGTGCAACCGAATAACCACTGCGGTGTTATAGCTGTAACACAATGCAACGCCCGCCCGGGCGCAGATGCAGTATGAAAGGAAATTCTATGACAGGTAACAATAGCAAAGCAAAACTGGCCGACGCGCTGAATGCAATTTTGGCGGATTCGTTCGCACTCTATTTGAAGACGAAAAATTTCCATTGGCATGTCAGCGGCCCGCATTTCCGCGACTATCACCTCATGTTGGATGAACAGGCGACGCAAATCCTCGCCATTACCGATCTGGTGGCTGAGCGGGTTCGGAAAAATGGGCAGCGGACGCTGACCTCAATCGGTGCCATTGCGGCGCAACAAAGCGTTACGGATAATGATGCGGTTTCCGTGTCCGCGACCGATATGCTCGAGGAATTGCGCCGCGACAATCTGGATCTGGCCGAGCGGCTTAAGGATATGAAGCCCCTGTGCGCCGAAGCACGCGACAATGCGACAGACGGCTTAATCGATGATTGGACCGACGAGGCAGAAGGGCGGGCGTGGTTCCTTGGCGAATCACTGAAGGCAGCATGATGGTGATGCACGGGGCGGTCAGCCGCCCCTTTTTGCCGCCAAATGCGCCTTCAGTTGGTCGCGTGCGGCGGATAATGCGGCGATTGCCTCTGCATTGCCACCTGCGTCAGGGTGCGCCTGCTTTGCCGCCTCGCGATATGCCGCGTCCAAATCGGCCTCGTTATAGTGGGAAGGTAGGCGCAGCAATCGTTCTGCTTCCGCACGCTGTTTAGCCAACAGGCGGTCTGGCGCAACACGCGCATCGCGGCCCGATTTCCACAAGAGAAATGCCGCCCCGCCAAATCCGGCCAGTGCCAATGGCGGCAAACCCTTTGCGAGTCCTAACGCCCCTAATAGGCCAAGCGCCATTGGCAATATATGTGTTGTCCCAATACGCCCTTGCCACCACAGCCAGCCTAATACGCCGCCGACAATTAAGGCGATTGGCAGCATCGGGCCCTACGCCGCCGCCGACGCGCGATCGGCAATCGGCAGGCCTAGGTCAGAAACCATCGACCGCAATTCTTGGCGCGCCGCCAAATGCGTCGTGCCCAATTGTCCAAGATGCCCTTTGTCTAGCAACGTCAGGCCGCTGGGGAACAACTCACGGTATATTACGCGCTCGTTCAGGCCGGTGATTAGCCGGAACCCGGCGCGCTTGGAAAGTTCGCCCAAGGCTTCGGCGACACGTTGCTGGTTACGCGCCTCCATATTTGCGAGCCGGTTGCGCAGCACGATCCAATCGATGGTGGCACCATCGGCTTTTGCCCGCGCTTTGCGGGTTTCCCAAATCAATTCGGAGTAAAAACTTAGCCGTTTGACCTTAAAACTTTCCCCGTCGACCTGACCGATCAGGTCGAAATCGACAAAGCTGTCGTTCATCGGTGTCACCAGCGTATTTGCGCGGGTCACCGCAAAGCGCGCGAATTTGTCGTCACGGCCGGGCGTATCGATGACCAAAAAGTCGCGCCCTGTCGAAAGCGCGTTAATTTTGCGCTCGATCCCCGCCTGCGAGTCGTCTTCAAAGACCGCGAAATGGGGTGTCGGCAAGGCAATGCCGCGGCGTTTCGCTGTATCAAGCCGATTTTCCATATAGCGGAACAGAGTGCGTTGCCGGGTATCAAGGTCAAGGCAGGCTACAGACTTGCCCATCGAGGCCAAAGCGACGGCGACATGCACCGCCGTTGTGGATTTTCCTGTGCCACCCTTTTCATTCGCAAAAACGATTACGTGCGTCATACTGCGCCCACTTCCCCAAAAAAGCCCCATTTTCGGCATCGACCGCTCGGCAAAGCCGACTTGCACGAAACGAGGCGTGCGGTCATATGCATCCTTCTGCAATAGGGAAGGGAGCGCGCGGGTGCAAACAATCAATACGCTTGAGTTGCTCAGAAATGTTACAAATGCCATTCGCGATAACAAGCAAACATTGGCGTTGGTGCCGACGATGGGCGCATTGCACGCAGGACACATGGCGCTGATCGAGGCGGCGCGGGCGACGTGCGATGCTGTCGCGGTATCAATTTTCGTCAATCCGGCGCAGTTCGGGCCGAACGAAGATTTGGACGCCTATCCCCGACAAATGGAAGCAGACAGCGCCATGCTGTGCGCGGCTGGCGTTGACATTTTGTGGGCTCCACCTGTTGCCGAGGTTTATCCAACCGGCTTTGCCACCAAAGTTTCTGTGCGCGGTGTAAGCGACGGCCTATGTGGCGGCGACCGGCCCGGGCATTTTGATGGCGTTGCATTGGTGGTGGCGAAACTGTTTAACCAAGTCGCGCCCGATCAGGCGTTTTTTGGCGAAAAGGACTATCAGCAGCTTGCGGTGATTCGCCGGATGGCGCGTGATCTTGATTTTCCTGTGGAGGTTATTGGCGTGCCCACGGTGCGCGATGCCGATGGGTTGGCTCTGTCCAGCCGCAACGCTTATCTCTCCAAGGAAAACCGCGCGCGTGCAGTCGCTTTGCCGACTGCCATGCAAACGGCGGTTTTGGTCCTTCAAGCAGGCGCGCAGGTTAAGGACACATTAGCGAAGGCGCGGGACGCGATATTGACCGGGGGATTTGACAGCGTCGATTATATTGAACTTCGCGACTCCGAAGACCTAGCGCCGCTTTTGCACTATCGTGCAAATGCCCGCCTGATTGCGGCGGCGCGGATTGGCGGCACCCGGTTGATTGATAACATGGCTGTTTAACGCCATTTTGGCAGGAAATGCGCTCTTTCGATCCACTTCAAATGTATCATTAAGAAAATTTCCGCTCGCATTAACCTTTTGGTGACCCCTTTGCGCCAACTTGGCCCCAGATAAAGGGAAACAGGGGTTTCACACATGGGCAACAGTTTAAAAAGCGCGCAATTCTTAATGGAAAGCCGGATGGCCGATGCCGCCGCCGGAGATGCGCAGGCATTGTTCGAACTCGGCGTCATTTTCTCTACGGGCACCGATGGCGGCACGATTGATATGATTGAGGCGCATAAATGGTTCAACCTCGCCGCAGCGCAAGGTCACGAAGAAGCCGCGTTCTGCCGCGCCGAAATCAGCGATGAGATGAGCGCGCGCGAGATCGGCATCGCGCAAAAACACGCCCGCGCGTGGTTGCAAGCGAATGCGCGCCGCGCCGCCTAAACCAGCATTTACACCGACCTATCGTTCGGTGGACTCGCGATAGGTCAGCGTTGCGGGTATCGACGCTTCGTTGGTTTCCAGCCCATCGATCAGAGTGCACATGGTATCGACCAATCGCCGCGCGACTTCGCCGAAGTTTTGCGTGATTGTGGACAATGTCGGGCTGCTAAATTCGCCTGCTTCCAAACCGTCGAAGCCGATAACCATACAGTCGGCCGGGATTTTGATTCCCGCCGATTGTAAAGCCTTCATTGCCCCCAGCGCATACAGATCGCATGCCGCAAAAAGCCCATCATAGTCCCATCCGCGCAATGCCATGCCGCGAACAGTATCATACGCCTCCTGAAAGCGGGTTTTTCCTGGATCGACGAACGCAATGGCAGGTGTAAGACCTATTGCGGTTACCGCTTGCTCGAAACCCTGCTGACGTTCCCCGAATTGTGGCCGGATCGCGGGATCGCAGCCAAGGAAAACGGGCTTCCGCGCGCCCATGTCCAGCAGATGCTGCGTCGCCAAGCGGCCACCCTCTTGATTAGCGGTACGTACGCGGTGGATCGGCCCGCTGCCGCAACCCCAGCCAACAATCGTGCGATTGTTTTCCGCCATATCAGAAAAATATTGCCAACCAGCGGCGTGCGCGCTGCTGCCGATCACAATGACGCCATCGGCGAGGCCAGCGGTCTCATATTCGCCAAACAAATGGTCGGGGTCCTGAAAGCTGATCAGCAAGCTATAGCCGCGATCCGCCGCCGCCGCCGCAACCGCGCCAAGCAAAGCCTGATAAAACGGGTTAATGCGCGCGCGGTCCTCGTCCGTCCGGCATAGCATGACCAAGGCAATCGTCTGCGTCCGACCCGTACGAAGGCGTGATGCATTGAAATCAGCGGTGTAGCAAAGCTCCTTTGCCACCTCCAGCACGCGGCGGCGCGTTTCGGGATGGACGCCCGGCATCCCGCGCAACGCCCGCGATACGGTAGGCTGCGACACGCCTGCGCGCTCAGCAATTTCAAACGATGTGACGCGGCTGCGCAAGGCCAATGGACTATCCCCGATCCCAAATTATCGGGCGGCTATAGCGGCTTGCGCGGCTAATGCCAATGGCGGCGCGTTGGCATCGGCTTATTGCTGTTTTACAACGAAACAGGCGTTGCCGGTGGCCTTTACCTTGGTGCAGCTTTGGTCTGCCTCGGCCTTCGTTCCGAACGGGCCGTATTGCAAGCGGACGACGTTGTTATACTTCACCAAATAGGGCTGCATCCCAGCCAAGACGGGAATTTTGGTTTCCAACTTATACCAATGGTTTTCCGCCAGCGTCAGATTGTTGTAAGCGCCCAATTGCACGCGCCAACCCGTCGCCGTCGATGCTGAAGCGGGTGCTGCCGCAGGCCGCGGTGCCGGTTTTGCCGC
>JBGSOJ010000082.1:0-16831 GCA_041739175.1 Sphingomonadaceae bacterium | reverse complement strand
CGCCCTGCCCTGCCTGCGCGAATGGGCGATTTATTCGCGCGCGAAGAACGCTTTGATGTGCTCAGCGGGGATTATGAGACAATCCGCGCTTTCATCACCGCAAAGGCTATTCCGGCGGCGGGACGCTAAGTCGGCTGATGCGCGCACCGCCTGTCCTGACCACCATGATTGGTGAACCGCGCGGCGATTATCGCCTGCTCGATTGCGGACATGGCCGAAAATATGAGGCCTATGGCAGCGTCCGCATCGTCCGGCCCGAGGCACAGGCATTGTGGGCGCCTGCTCTTCCCGATTGGCCGTGCGACGCGGAGTTCATCCCCGGTGCGGATGAGGACGGCGGCGGCCAATGGCATTACCACCGCTCGCTCCCCGAGGCAGGATGGCCTGCCGAGTGGCTCGCTGAAGCGGGTCATGGTGTGAAATTTACCCAGCAATGCACGCCGTTTCGGCACCTCGGCTATTTCCCCGATATGGACCCCGTGTGGCGATGGATGCGCGGTTTCGTTGCGGAGCAGCCGGGGGCGGAGTGCCTCAATCTATTCGGTTACACCGGCGTCGGCACATTGGCGCTGGCGGAAGCCGGCGCGGCGATGGTGCATGTTGATGCTTCCAAAAAGTCCGTGGCGCAGGCACGCGCCAATGCGGCGCTTTCGGGCATGGAAAGCGCACCGGTTCGTTGGATCGTCGATGACGCGATCAAGTTTACCGCACGCGAGGTGCGGCGCGGGCGGCGATATGATGGCATATTGCTCGACCCTCCGAAATACGGCCGCGGCCCCGATGGCGAGGTGTGGAAATTGGAGGACGGCCTGCCCGACCTGCTCACCAACATTCGCGCGCTCGTTGATACGCAGTCCAGCTTTGTTTTCCTCACCGTTTACGCTGTGCGGATGAGCGCGTTGGCGATCGGTGAACTCATGGCGCAATTGTTCGCCGACCTGCCCGGCACCGTTGAAATGGGCGAGTTGGCTGTGCGGGAGGAAACGCGCGGTTTGTTGCTCCCCACGGCGATTTTTGCTCGATGGAGCAACCCCAATCCTGAAAGTCCCTTATAATGACGCCCAACACCAACACACTTGTTCTTGAGGTAGCCGATTTGGAAGTCGATGTCCTGACGGGTATTTACAGCCAGGAAACGCACAAGCCGCAGCCGTTGCGTATTACTATCCGCGCCGATTTGGCGATGGAGCGGCATTATGCGCCCGAAACGCCCCTTGATGCTTCCAAAAACTACATGGACCTGCGCGAGGCGGCGACCGATTTGCCTGCGGGCGTGCACTTCACCTTGATAGAGGCGGTGGCTGACCACATCATCGCCCGCCTGATGGCGCAGGACCCGCGCGTTTCGGCGGTGGAAGTTAAAATCATCAAGCTAGCGATTGCCGAAGCTGGTGAATCAATCGGCATTACGATGAAGCGCGCTCGCGCCAATGCCGCCGCATGACGGAACAATCGGCATCTCTCCAAAAGCCACTCGCCCTTGTCACCGGCGGGGTACGGCGGTTGGGCGCGGCGATTGCTCAGCGGTTGGCGGAGGCAGGTTATTCGGTGGCGGTGTCCAGCCATACCGCCGGCCCCGAACTGCCCGCTGGGCTAACCCATTGGGATGCCGATGCGGCCGCATTTCAGGCCGACTTAAGCGCGCCCCAATCCCCTGCCCGCTTACTGGCCGAAGTAACCGCGCATTTTGGCCGCTTGCCGGTCCTCCTCGTCAACAACGCCGCGATGTTTGGGCAGGATGATGCGCGCAGCATGACGGCGGAAAGCCTCGATGAACATATGGCGCTCAATTTTCGTGCGCCAGTGCTGCTCGCGCAGGCCTTGGCTGAACAGGCCTCCGCGGCGCGACACACCGCCGCCGTTGTCCACATCACCGACCAGCGCGTGCGCAATCCGGTGGTGGACCAATTAAGCTATACGCTCGCCAAGCAGGCGTTGGACGCATCGGTACGCAGCATGGCCCGTGCGTTGGCGCCCCACGTTCGGGTAAACGCCGTCGCACCCGGCCTAACCATTGCAACGGCAGATTATGACGAAGCCACTATTGCCGCCGCCGCCGCCGCGATGCCGCTGCATCGGTTACCGGCGGCGTCAGACATTGCCGATGCCGTTCTGTATTTGGCCCGGGCCGAAGCCGTGACCGGGCAAACCATCTTCGTTGATTGCGGCGCGCATTTGGAAAGTTTTCGCCGCGATTTCATGAATTTTTGACACTAAATTTTCGTCCCCATGGAACCAACGGCCCGCAATCGGGTTAGAAAGGCGGGGACGAGGGCTATTTCATTAAGGATTAGCACAATGAAGAAATTGATTAAGCTTGCAATGCCGATGACCGCTGCTGTGGCCATTGCCGCATGCAGCCCCGCTGAAACTGAGGCAGCCGATACGGCAGCAGCGGATACCGTAGAGATGCCCGCAGAAGATGCGATGGCGGTTGATGGCGAAGCAGCTGATGCAACCGCCGCTGGCAATATCGTTGCGGTTGCCCAGGGGAATGAGAATTTCTCCACCTTGGTTTCTGCGGTAACCGCCGCCGATCTGGGCGAAACGTTGAGCGGTACAGGCCCGTTTACCGTGTTCGCACCAACCAACGACGCATTTGCCAAGGTCGACAAAGCAACGCTTGACGGTCTGATGAAGCCTGAGAGCAAAAAGGACCTGGCCGGTCTTTTGACCTATCATGTCGTATCGGGCAAATTGATGGCCGCCGATGTTGCTAAAGCGATCAAGGATGGCAGCGGCACCGCCACATTGAAAACCGTTCAGGGTCAAGAATTGAAGGCCATGATGGAAGGCGACAAAGTCGTCTTGACGGACGCCAATGGCGGCAAGTCGACGATTACAATGACCGATGTTCCGGCAAGCAATGGCGTCATTCACGCGATTGATACCGTTATCATGCCGAAAATGTAACTTTCGAAGGTTCCCCTTTTCGAAAGCGCAGAGACGTCGCCCGAACCGTTCGGGCGGCGTTTTTTATGCTTTGATCAGGCCAATTTCGATGAGTCGCTCGCGCAAATAGTCATCCGCCAATATCGGCTCGGGATAGCGGTTTGGACTTTCCGTGGTGACACATTCGGGCAAAGTGGCGATTGGAAAGTCACTGCGGAAATGGAGGAAAAACGGCATGGAATAGCGGCTAAATTGCGCGCGATCTCCCGACGGGTTCACAACACGGTGCGTCGTGGAAGGCAAACGGTGGTTTGTCAACCGTTGCAACATGTCACCCACATTGACCACAAGGCCCGACGGCGGAGGGCTGGCGGATATCCATCGGCCATCTTTGGTCAAGACCTCCAGCCCGGCTTCCTCGGCACCCATGAGAAGGGTAATAACATTGATGTCCTCATGCGCGCCAGCGCGGATTGCGCCTGCTGGGTCGCCTTCTAAGGGTGGATAATGCAACAATCGCATCACGCTGTTGCCGTCCGCGACGGTTGGCGCAAACCAATCCTTGTCGAGGCCAAGATATACGGCGATGTAGGAGAGCAGCCTTACGCCAAGCGCGTCGAAATCCTCCCACAATTGCGCAAAAACGGCCTTAAAGTCGGACGGTTCATCAGGCCAGATGTTATCAGGCATGGAGGATCGCAACGGACTGTCACTGGGCAGATCGCGCCCAATATGCCAAAACTCTTTCAAATCATGATGCGTGGCCCCTTTGGCGATTTCCGTCCTAAATGGCGTATAGCCGCGCGCGCCACCAATGTTTGCATCATAATAGCGCCGCTTTGTCGCCTCAGGCAAAGCGAAAAACTGTGCCGTCAAATCCCACGCGCGGGCGATTAAGGCCGCGTCTAAGCCATGATCCTTAATCATGGCAAACCCATAGGTTTCAAACGACTGCCCAAAATCCTGCGCAATCTGAGCTTCTTCGGCATCGAGCGAAATGAGTGCAATTTCTGTCATGTTTTCGTTATAGCGCAAACGATCGGCGGCGTCATGACGGAAATCAAAATTGGTGCCGCTGTTTTTTATATCGGGATATAGCGATGCAATATTGGTTGCTCAAATCAGAACCGGAAGCGTTCAGTTGGGATGATCTGGTTAGCGCAGGAGAGGCGGTCTGGGACGGCGTGCGAAATCACCAGGCGGCAAACAATTTGCGCGCGATGATGGTCGGTGATCGCGCGTTCTTTTATCATAGCGGCCCGCGCGCCGGTGCCGTTGGCCCGCACATTATCGGGTGTTGTGAGATTACTGCCGGGGCCGAGACTGACCCGACGGATGAGACTGGCAAATGGGTCGCGGTCAAAGTTCGCGCCTTAGAAAAGTTTACAAACACCGTTCCGCTTGCGGTTATCAAAACAGAACCGGCGTTATCGGATATGGCGCTTTTGAAGCAATCGCGCTTATCGGTTAGTCCGGTGACGTAGGCCGAATGGACCTATATTTGCGCCATGGGAATCCCTTCCGGGAACTGAATCGACCGCCGTTCGTTTATTATTTGCCTGATTACCTTAAAGGAGAAACGAAATGGGTGAATTTGTTGATAAAGTTAAAGGTGCCGCCAATGACGTCGCCGGAAATGTAAAGCAAGCGGTCGGCAAAGCGACTGATAATCCTGAATTGGTTGCCAAAGGCAAAGCACAGGAACTTAAGGGCGAGGCGCAAAAAGTGTCTGGATCTGTTAAAGGTGCCTTGGGCGATAAAATCTGAGGACAACCCTCAATTAAATTTTAATACATCCCCTTCCCTTATACGGAGGGGGCCGTATTTTTTTAAAGCCCAGAGAGCGAACCTGACAATAATCGGGTAAATATCGCATCGCCATCAGCGGTTGCTTTTTCACAGCTGTGCTCTTCCGCTGAACCTTTATAAATTTCTTTGCCATTGTCGGCGGCAATCAGCCGCACGGTCAGCCGATAACTCGTCTCTTTACAATCCAATACAAGATTTGATCTGGGCAGGCCATAAACCTGCGACGAATTTGGCGTTCCAGCGGTCATCCCTATAGCTGCAGGCCGTGCCGCAAAGCTGTATTCCACAAGCCAAGTGCGTCCGCTCGGCGACGGTCCGGCGGTCATGCTGGCCAAAGATTGCAATACCGCTTGATCATAAGCCGCATTTTTGCGGGCCGTGCCGGTATCAGCGACTAAGGAAAAACTGTCGCTGGCCTGAAGTTTCTCGCTTTGGGTGGATTGCATCGCGCGCGGCGTCGAACACCCGCCGACGACAGTTAACAGCAAACCGGCAATTGCTGCCACCCGTGCTGTTCGATTTAATCGAAAATTCATGTCGCACATTTGCCAAATTTTACGCGAGAGGGAAAGGCAAAAGAAAACGGGCCATATTGCCGTGCGGACGACAATACCGGCCCGCCGAATTTATGCCGCTTGGCGGGCGCGATCATTCACCTCAACATTCAGCATTTCTGCCAAAGCAAACGCCAATTCCAATGATTGCGCGGCATTTAAGCGTGGATCGCAATGGGTGTGATACCGATCGCGCAATCCTTCCTCCGTAATAGCAACTGCGCCGCCGGTGCATTCAGTGACGTTTTGTCCCGTCATCTCAATATGGATGCCACCACCGAACGTGCCCTCCGCGCGGTGAACAGCGAAAAAGCCGCGAACTTCCGCGAGAATACGCTCAAATGGTCGCGTTTTGTAGCCATTGTCTGCCTTAATCACATTGCCATGCATCGGATCGCATGACCATACCACGGGATGACCCGACGCCTTCACCGCACGCACCAATTTCGGCAGGCCAGCCTCAATTTTGTCGTGGCCATAACGGGTAATCAACGTGATACGGCCCGGCGTGTGATTGGGATTGAGCAAATCGAGCATGGCCAAAAGCGCATCGGGCTCAAGACTGGGGCCGCACTTCATGCCAATGGGATTGTGGATGCCGCGCAAGAATTCGACATGCGCGCTGCCCTCAAACCGGGTCCGATCGCCTATCCATAGGAAATGCGCGCTGGTGTCATAATAATCGCCCGTCAGCGAATCCTTCCGCGTCAGCGCCTGCTCATAAGGCAGCAGCAGCGCCTCATGGCTGGTGTAGAACGGCGTGGTCCGCATGGCGGGCGTCGTTTCCGGCGAAACACCGCAAGCCTCCATGAAATCCAGTGCCTCGCTAATTTGTTCGACCGTTTGTTCGAATTTCTTCGTCCAATCATTGCGGCCCATGAAATCGAGCGTCCATTGATGCGCATGCGACAGGCTGGCGTAGCCGCCACCCGCAAATGCGCGCAAGAGGTTTAGCGTTGCAGCGGACTGGTTGTACGCCATTTCCATGCGGGCCGGATTCGGCTCCCGCGCATCGGCCTCAAACGCGATGTCGTTGATGATGTCGCCGCGATAGCTTGGCAATTCAACACCGCCGATTACCTCGGTTCCTGCCGAGCGTGGTTTGGCAAATTGCCCCGCCATCCGGCCCAATTTCACAACAGGCAGCTTCGACTTGAATGTTAAGACCAGCGCCATTTGCAACAGCACGCGGAAGGTGTCACGGATATTGTCAGGATGAAATTCGGCGAATGATTCGGCGCAGTCGCCACCTTGCAAAAGGAAGGACTCTCCGCGGACCACTTTAGCGAGGTCAGCCGTCAAGTTGCGGGCCTCGCCAGCGAACACCAAAGGTGGAAACCGGCGCAAGCGAGCCTCTGTCGTGGCGAGCGCTTCTTGATCTGCATAGTCGGGCATTTGAATACCCTGATGCGATTTCCAACTTTCGGGCGTCCAATTCGCCGACATAGGTTTTCTCCATAGATGGGCTTTTCAATGGCCCCTGTGCACGACGCAGTGCAATTTGCCTGTCCCTTAATCGCTAAGCCAGCGATAAGGCAAGTCTTTCGGCGGGAAATTACCGATTGAAAAACTAGTCCAATGGTCTCTGTTGCGCCCTATTGGCTCGCAAGTGTATCAAAATTAGGCATTTGTGCTGGATGGAGATATTTCCTTTCGCGCGCGCCAGCCCTAGCGATGTCCAGCGTCCCATTTCCGTTAAGCGTGCGCCCAGGTAGCGTCCCAGCATGAAACAGCGTCGAATTCGTGGAAGCAAAGCGGCTCAAAACCGTATATTTACGCTTTTGGATCATAGCCTGCGCAGGATTTGAACACAGCTAAATGCAATTGCCCCTCACCCCACTGGCCAATCCGGCGCCCTTGCAAGCGGCGCCTCCGATTGTGATACCCGTTGAGCCTGCCAATCCCTTGGCGGACAACGGTCGCCTTTGGGCAAAATTTGTCCAGATGTTCGGGAAAAAGGGCGTTCTGGGCAAGCGGGAAATGCTGATTATTCTGGTGGCGTGCCTATTCCTCGCCATTGCTCCATCGGCGGCGCAGATTGCCCGCGCCGATGATGGCCTCCAAATCATTGGAAACGGCTATCGTGATGGCAAAATGGGTGTCGTGGAATTGCCGGAAGGCAATTTCCCCGGTTCTGCCTTTTATTACCTTGAGAGTGATAGCGCCGCCTATGCCGCTTATGGTATCGAAACCAGCGACCTCAATGCGATGGGCCTCGAAACGCTGCCGCCGGGCTATCCGGCGGGCGTAGATGGCCAAGCAGCGGCGATAAATGACGCAGAAATGGCGGCGGAAAGTGCCGCGCTAACACCGCCAATGGTTCTGCCCGGTGTCGGTGCCGTCGCGCGGCCATTCCGTATGAGCCCAGTCGGTATCGACTATACGCGCGCCTTGCGCTGTTTAACCGACGCGATCTATTATGAGGCCGCATCGGAGGCCGAGGTCGGACAGCGTGCGGTCGCGCAGGTTATTATCAATCGGATGCGCCACCCAAGCTATCCCAACACCATTTGCGGTGTGATCTATCAGGGCAGCGAGCGCGTGACCGGATGCCAGTTCAGCTATAGCTGCGATGGATCGATGCGCCGCACGCCATCGGCCATGTTCTATAGCCGCGCACGCAATGTCGCGGCGGCGGCCTTGGCCGGATCTGTCTATGCACCCGTTGGCCTCGCAACGCATTATCACACGACGGAAATCTATCCCTATTGGGCACCGTCGTTGCGGTACATTACGACGATTGGCGCGCACCGCTTTTATACTTTCAAAGGTTCCGCTGGGTCGAACAGCGCGTTCTTCCGCAAGCACGCGGGCGCGGAACCGTTCCCCGGACCGAAGCCGCGGGCTTATCGTCCTGCTCCTGCCTCCACCCTCGACCCGCTCCAGTTACAGGCCCAATATGAGCGTGATTATGCCGCTGCCCGCGCCAAGGCCGATGCAGATGCCAAGGCCGCCGAGGCACAGCGTGGGATTGGGGCAGCACCGGTTCCTGCGCGCGGCGCCTTGGGAGTCGGCACCGCCAGTGTCGGCTATGACACCGCAAAGCCGCGCGCGCCGACCGCTTATGCTGCGCCGCAATACAGTGCGGAGGCCACAGCGCGGGGCGGCGAACACAGCTATGCAGGCAATAAACTGCCCGAATCCGGCAGCGTAAAGTCAGAATTTCAACATAGCGGCAGCTGGAAACAGTAACGCCGCTTATCCCGCTAGGGCCTTTTGGCGGCGGCGTTGCACGGAGCTTCCCAATCCCATCGACTCGCGATATTTTGCGACAGTGCGCCGGGCGATGTCGAAGCCTTGTACTTTCAATATATCCACCAAAGTATCATCCGATAAAATAGCGCGCGGATTTTCCTTTTCGATCAGCGTTTTAATCGCCGCCTTCACCGCATTGGCCGAGACGGCATCGCCGCCTTCGGACGATGCAATACCGCTGGTGAAGAAATATTTCAATTCGAACACCCCGCGCGAACAGGCGAGGTATTTGTTGCTGGTCACACGGCTGACCGTGCTTTCATGCATTTCAATCGTTTCGGCAATCTGGCGCAGCGTCAGCGGCTTTAAATGCGCCACGCCGGAATCGAAAAACCCCTTTTGGTGTTTCACGATTTCGGTCGCCACTTTGATAATCGTGCGCTGCCTCTGGTCGAGTGCGCGCACGAGCCAATTCGCATCGGCCATGCACTCGTTTAGCCAGCTTTTTGTCGCCTTATCGCAGCCATTGGCGGAGACTTGCGCAAAATAGCTTTGGTTGATCAATACGCGCGGCAAAGTGGCGGTGTTAAGTTCTACTATCCAGCCGCCCTTGCGTTCCGCCACGAAAATATCGGGAATCACCGACCGTGCCGTATCACTTTCAAACCTTAGGCCAGGCTTGGGATCATAGGCGCGCAATTCGTTGATCATATCGCGCAAGTCCTCTTCATCCACGCCGCACATCCGGCGCAGTTGGGGCAAGGCACCGCGTGCCAATAGCTCCAAATTGTTTAGCAAGCAGGCCATTGCCGGATCATACCGATCGGCATCCTTGGCTTGCAACGCAAGGCATTCGGAAAGATCGCGCGCGCCAATGCCAACAGGATCAAACCGCTGCAATTCGAAAAGCGCTTCTTCCGCTTCGGCGCGGGTGACGCCCATTCGATCGGCAAACACGCGCAGGTCCTCGCCCAGATATCCCGTCGGCTCCAACTGGTCAATTAAGGCCAGAACAAGCGCAAGCTCGCGGCCCGTTAAATGCGCCCGCGCTTGACCAATCAAGTGCTCGGCAAGGCCAATGTCGGGCGCGGCGAACCGATCAAAATCGGGCCCCTCCCCATCCCAATCGGCCCCCGTAGCGTAATCGGCGGCATAGTCCCCGCTGGGGAGGCCGCTCACCTCGGCGGACAATGGCGGCGCATCGTTAACGCAGTCGTGGTGGAATGTCTCCGCCACAAGATCGGTATCGAGAGCCTGTGCGCCGGTTCCGTCCATCATAGTGTCAGACGCGGGCGTGGGCGTATCTTTCGCGGGCGGCGCCTCATCGGCAATCCCGCCACCATCCTCCCGTGCCATGTCGAGCAAAGGATTGCGCTCCAATTCCTCCGCGACGAACGCCTCAATCTCAAGATTGGATAACGCCAGCAGCTTAATCGCTTGCTGCAACTGCGGCGTCATTACCAGCGTTTGCGACTGCCGCAGGTCAAGGCGTGGAGCAAGCGCCATCAGAGCGCGAAGCTATCCCCCAGATACAGGCGGCGCACATTTTCGTCGCGCACCAGATCCTCGGGTGAGCCGGCAAACAGCACTTGGCCCGCATAAATGATGCAGGCGCGATCGACGATATCCAGCGTTTCGCGCACATTGTGATCGGTGATCAGCACGCCGATATTCCGTTGCTTTAAGTCCTTCACCAAATCGCGAATATCGCTGATCGAGATGGGATCGATACCAGCGAATGGTTCGTCCAACAGCATAATCGACGGATTGGCTGCCAACGCCCGGGCAATTTCACAACGCCGCCGCTCGCCGCCCGATAACGCCATCGCGTTTGATGACCGTAATCGCGCCAAACCGAATTCTCCGAGCAATTGCTCCAACCGTTCGGCGCGCGCCGCTTTATCGGGTTCGGCCAATTCCAAAACACTGGCGATATTTTGCTCCACCGTCATACCGCGAAAAATGCTGGTTTCCTGAGGCAAATAGCCGAGGCCGAGGACGGCACGGCGGTACATCGGCAGGCCGGTGATATCAACGCCATCCAACAAAACGCGCCCTGCGTCGGGTTTCACCAAGCCCATGACCGAATAAAAGCAGGTCGTTTTGCCCGCGCCATTGGGGCCGAGCAGGCCGACGACTTCACCCTTTGCCACCGACAACGATACATCGGTGAGCACCGGACGCTTGTCATAGGATTTGGCGATGTTGATGACGGCAAGTCCCGATTCCAAAGCCTCCTGCGTCACCGCGCTGGCCGGATCGCCCGTGGCTCCTTGATCCAATGTGGTAAAATCCATGACGCCGTAAACCTTTCGCTTTAAGACCGTTATATCGGCTTCCTCTTGCCGCTCGGTTAAAATTGTGGCGAGCGCAATGAAGATTGGCAAGATTCCTGCATGGTGAAATTGCCATATCCTGTTTAGGCAGGGTTTGCGCAGCGTTCAAGTGCATTTGCCTACCGAGTCCAGCCAAAAAAGGGCGCCGGTTCTGCCGACGCCCCCATTCGCAATCTTTAGTTTGGCGAAACTGCCCTATTCGACGGGTTGCGCGCCTTTGCTTGCCCGGCGTCTCAGGCGGCTGATGCCGATACCCGCTGCGGCCAAGCCAAAAAGGCCGAGCACGCCGGGACCTGGCACATCTGTACCCCCGCCCGAGGAAGCGCCGCCAGAGCTTGACGACGTGCTGCTGCCGGTCGAGGTCCCCGTGGAATTTGAGTCTGTGCCGCTGGAGGTTGCCGACGAGGCAGAGGAGGATGCCGACGACGCCGATGTTGAACCGCCGTTAGAGGTGCTACCGGATGAGGTTCCTGCAGAGCTCGTCCCGTTGCTGCTTGCACCAAAGCTGCTGCTGGATGTTGCGCTCGTACTGCCGTCGGAACTCGATGAGCCGGTTGTGGTCGACCCACTCGTGGAGGTTGATGTTGCACTCGTGCCGCCCGATGTTGTGCTGCTGGTTGAGGTGCTACCACTTGCATGGCCACCGCTTGCGTGTCCGCCGGTCGTGCTGGTGGCCGACGAGGTCGCCCCATGCCCGCCAGAAGATGTTCCATGTCCGCAGCCGCGATGATGCCGGTGGCCGCCCCACTCTCCTGTCGCGTAGGCCGGACCAACGGCCAAAGTGGCGGCTGCCGCGACAATCGAAGTCGCGCTGATTAAACGAATTTTGCCCACGGCTTGCGCCCCTTCTCCATAATATTGAGGTGCGATAGATAGCGGCAAAGCGTTAAAATCTGGCTTATTTGGTTGGCACCCCTGCCAAACCTAACCGAAGGCGCATTTTCCACCGCACGGCCATCAATATGGCGACGATGCCAAGCCCTAGCACAAGGCCAAGCCATATCCCCTGCCCCCGCAAAGGCGTGTAAAAGCCAAGCAACACTGCCCCGCCAAGACCGGCGACCCAATAGCCAAAGCCTGCGAAGATCATTGGTACACGCGTATCCTGTAACCCGCGTAAAAGCCCGGCACCAACCACCTGCGCTCCGTCGAATAATTGGAACAAGGCGGCCATTGCAAGAAAGCTGGCGGCCAATGGAATAACCGCCGCATTGGCGGGATCAGCCGGATCGAGCCATAACAAAATCACCAGATGCGGAGCCAACCAAAATAAAGCCGCGGTCAGCACCATAAAGCCGACGCCCATCACCATCGCCACGCGGCCCGCGCGCTGCATCCAATGAAGGTCTTGCGCACCATAAGCCATCCCGACACGGATCGTCGCCGCCTGCCCAATGCCCAAAGGCACCATGAAGGCGAGCGCCGCCGCCTGTAACGCTATTGCATGCGCCGCCAGTTCATTGACGCCAATCCGCCCCATTAGGAACGCCGCCGCGCTAAAAATCGCTGTTTCAAAGACCATCGTCATGGAAATCGGCAGGCCAATGCGGAAAATATCGCGCACTCGGCCCCAATCCAATCGCGCCAACCGACCAAACAAATGAAACCGCCGCAAAATGCGGTGTCGCTTGATCAGGATGATAAGCACCAAAAGGCCGAGGACATTGCTTCCCACACTCGCGATTGCCGCGCCTTTAAGCCCTAATGCCGGGAAGCCATAGTGGCCGAATATCAGCACGTAATTGCCCAACACATTGGCCAGCAACATCAATATTGTGACCCACAGCACATAATGCGCGCGGTCCAATGCCGCCACAAACGTCCGCAGCACGCCGAACAGCATTGCTGGCCATAAAGCCCATTGCACCCAAAACAGATACTCGGCACCCTTCGCGGCAATCTTTGGCTCCTGCCCGAATATCAGCAGCAAGGCCTCGCCTTGCGACAACAAAATTATGCTGGGCACCGTCAAGATGGTAACAACCCAAAGGGCCATCCGAACCGTTCGGCGCACTTCGCGCACGCTATGTCTTTTTCGGCCAAGCTCAGCGGCAATCATTGGCGATGCGGCAATGCCAAGACCTGTGATCATATACATCACAACCGACAGCAAATTGACAGCAACGGTTGCCGCCGCCAATGGTTCGGGACCCAGCCGCGCGATAAAGATGACATCGGTGGTATAGATTGCCATCTGCACCAGATTGGCAACGATGAGTGGCCCAGCAAGCCGCACTAATGCCCGCGCTTCGTCCTTATAGGTGCGCGGTGGAGTCTCGGTCATGGGCGCGGTTTGGTCGAGTGCGAACATGCGCACCGCATTGGCGGATTTGTGGCAGGATGGGAAGGGTTTTGCATTTGATTCCGCTACGAAAACGGAGTAAAGTCGAAGCTCATCCTTAATTCATAAGGAATTTATGATGCCCATAATCATCGGCACTCCCGACAATGACCGCCTCGTTGGTCGATCGGACAATGACTCTATTTATGGTTTGTCAGGCGATGACAGCATCTCCGGTGGTGATGGCGACGATCTCCTTTATGGCGCAGAAGGCGACGATTTCGTTTTAGGCGGCAATGGCAACGACGCGATAAATGGTGGCGTTGGAATTGATGTCATGCGCGGTCAGGCTGGGGATGACCGCTATTATGTTGACAATTTCTACGATTCGGTGATCGAACTGTTTGAAGAAGGAATCGACACCGTTTATTCTTATACTGGATATACTCTTACCGCCAATGTTGAAAACTTGACTTTATTGGCGCTTGCCTCGGCCGGCAATGGGAATGATTTGAACAATGTTATCCTCGCTAATGAGGCGGGCAACATATTGCGTGGCTATGACGGCGATGATCGTATATTCGCAAAGGGCGGGAGCGATACCGTGGAGGGCGGCGATGGCAACGACTCCATTTATGGAGGCGACGGCGACGACCTGTTGAACGGCAATGCCGGCAATGATCGCGTTCTGGGACAAAATGGGGATGATCAAATTACCGGCGGCGATGGCGACGATCTCTTATGGGGTGACAGCGGCAACGATCAACTGTTTGGCGGTGATGGCAACGACCTCATTCGCGGCGGCACTGGCAATGACACCCTTTCCGGCGGCGCGGGCGACGACGTCCTGCGCGGAGAGGACAATAGCGACACCCTCAACGGCGGCGATGGTATTGACCGGCTTTTCGGTGGGGCGGGCCAAGACACGCTTTATGGCGAAATCGGCAACGATATTCTGCGGGGGGAGGCGCAGAATGATGTGCTAAACGGCGGCGCGGGCGCGGACCAACTGCATGGCGGCGATGGCAATGATGTGCTGAACGGCGGCGATGGGTTGGACCAGCTTATCGGCGGCGCAGGGCGGGATGTGATGACCGGCGGAGCGGGCTTTGACTATTTCGTCTTTAGGGCGGGCGACACCGGTGCAACGCGCGCAACGGCAGACATCATTAACGATTTTGATGTGCTAAAGGACCGGATCAGCCTGCGCCAAATCGACGGCGTCGACGGAGTGGCCGACAGCGCCTTTGCTTTTATCGGCAATGCAGCATTTTCGCAAACCGCTGGTGAACTGCGTTATGTGCAGACGGGGACATACACCTATGTTGAGGGCGATATGAACGGTGACGGCGTCGCTGATTTGGTCATCCGATTGGATGGGACAATCAACCTCTCTGCTAACGATTTCGTGCTTTAGGCCAACGGCCTCCGCGCGGGCAGGCCAGCAGCGCGGAGGGCGTCGTGCGCCTGTGCGATGGTGTAGGTTCCGAAATGGAAAATGCTGGCCGCCAAGACCGCGCTGGCATGGCCTTGGGTGACACCTTCGACCAGATGATCGAGCGTGCCAACGCCGCCGCTTGCCACCACCGGCACGCTGACCGCATCGGCGATGGTGCGGGTGAGGCTTAGGTCAAATCCGGCCTTGGTCCCGTCGCGGTCCATGCTGGTGACGAGCAATTCGCCCGCACCGAGCTGCGCCAATTTCAGCGCGTGCTCGACTGCGTCTATGCCGGTTGGCTTGCGCCCACCATGTGTGTAGATTTCCCAGCCATCAGTCTGATTTCCTTTGGCATCCACGCGCCGCTTTGCATCTATGGAGGCGACGCAGCATTGGCTGCCAAAACGTTCCGCAATGTCGGCGACGACTTCGGGCCGCTGCACTGCGGCGCTGTTCACAGCGACCTTGTCCGCCCCCGCCATCAGCAGAGCGCGCGCATCATCCGCCGTTCGCACACCGCCACCGACGGTGACGGGCATAAAGCACACCTCCGCCGTGCGCCGCACCACGTCGAGGATGGTGCCGCGATCCTCATGGCTGGCCGCAATATCAAGGAAACACAATTCATCCGCCCCCGCCGCGTCATAGGCGCGCGCCTGCTCGACAGGGTCGCCCGCGTCGATCAGGTCAACAAAGTTCACGCCCTTCACCACGCGCCCATTGGCGACGTCGAGGCAGGGGATAACGCGGATACGGACGGTCACAAGAAATCCTCCCCATTATGGGGAGGGGGACCGCTAGCTTGCTGGTGGTGGAGGGGGGCGTCGGTACGTTTTAACCCCTCCGTCAGCGCTTCGCGCTGCCACCTCCCCATTTTGGGGAGGACTTGGGAACCGCACACACTCACGCCCTGTTCGCCATAGCAATCGCGGTAGCGAGGTCCAATTTGCCTTCAAACAACGCGCGTCCGGTAATCACGCCCTCAATTCCCTGGTCGGCTTGCAGGCAGAGCATGTGGATGTCGTCCAATCCCTTCACCCCGCCGCTGGCGATGACGGGGAGGTCCACCGATTGCGCGAGGTCAACGGTGGCGCGGATGTTGCATCCTTTCAGCATCCCGTCGCGGCCCACGTCGGTGAACAGGAGGCTGGCGACACCTGCATCCTCAAACCGGCGGGCAAGGTCCACGACCTCCATGTCAGACCGCTCGGCCCAGCCTTCGGTGGCGACATAGCCGTCGCGCGCATCGACCGCGACGACGATACCGCCGGGAAATTCTCGGGCCATATCCTTGACAAATTGTGGATTTTTGAGTGCCGCCGTGCCGATGACCAGCCGTGCGACGCCCAAATTAAACCAACGCTCCACCGTCGCCACATCACGGATGCCGCCGCCCAGTTGGACGTAGCCGGGGAAGTTTTCGATAATCTCCTCCACGGCTTCGGCATTTTCGGGCTTGCCCGCGAACGCGCCATCAAGGTCCACGACGTGCAAATGCTCAGCGCCCGCCTCGGCAAAGATCATCGCCTGCGCCGCAGGATCGGCGTTGTATACGGTGGCGCGGTTCATATCACCCTCGGCCAAGCGCACAACTTCGCCGCCTTTTAGGTCAATCGCTGGGAAAACAATCATGGATTCCACTCCAGAAATCTTGACAGGAAGGCCAAGCCATAGCGTTGGCTCTTTTCGGGGTGGAATTGCACCCCGATCATATTGCTCATGCCCACCGCCGCAACGACTTCGCCGCCGTGGCTGCTGTGTGCCAGAACATATGCGGGGTCTGTGGCGCGGAAGTGGTAGCTGTGCAGGAAATAGGCCTCGCCAGCCTCTAACAACGCATGCGGCGTGTGCAGTTCGACTGCGTTCCAGCCCATATGCGGGACTTTGATGGAGGGGTCAGTGGGCACAATCGGCACAACCTCTCCGCCGATCCAACCCAGACCAGCGCACCCGCCATGCTCCACGCCCTTATCGGCAAGCAATTGCATACCCACGCATATGCCAAGGAACGGCACGCCATCGCCGCGAACCCGCGCCTCCATCGCCTCAACCATGCCGCCAAGCGCTTCGAGAGCGCCCATGCACGCGGCATAGGCACCGACGCCGGGCAAGACGATGCGGTCGGCCCGCGCCACGGTTTTGGGGTCATTGGTGAGCACGACATCATCCGCGCCCGCCGCCTTCAGCGCGCTGGCCACGCTATGCAAATTGCCCGCGCCGTAGTCGATCAATGCGGTGGTCACATGCTGCCCTTACCAAGCAGGCCTTTGGTCGATGGCACCGCCCCGCCCTTGCGCGGGTCCACCTCCACCGCCTGCCGCATCGC
>JBGSOJ010000074.1:0-1900 GCA_041739175.1 Sphingomonadaceae bacterium | reverse complement strand
GGTCGAGCAGCGGCCCCGACACCTTGCTTTGATAATCGGCGGCACATCGGGGCGCGCGGGAGCACGCCTGCGCCGGGTCGCCGAGATAGCCGCACCGGCACGGATTCATCGCGGCAATCAACTGCACCCGCGCGGGGAAAGTGACATGGCCATTGGCGCGCGACACAGTGACTTCGCCGGTCTCCAACGGTTGCCGCAGCGAGTCGAGCACCGTGCGTTGAAATTCCGGCAATTCGTCGAGGAACAAAACGCCCAGATGCGCCATACTGACTTCGCCCGGTCGCACGCGCAAACCGCCACCGACAAGTGCAGGCATTGACGCGCTGTGGTGTGGCGCGCGAAATGGGCGGGAGCGGATGAGCCGCCCACCCTCCAACTGCCCCGCGACAGAGGCGACCATACTTACCTCTAACGCTTCGGAAGGCGTCAAATCCGGCAATATTCCGGGAAGGCATGACGCAAGCAACGACTTGCCCGCACCCGGCGGCCCGCAGAACAGCAAATTGTGCCCACCCGCCGCCGCGATTTCCAGCGCCCGTTTGGCGGTTTCCTGCCCCTTCACTTGGCGAAGGTCCGGTCCATGCGCGCGCTCCGCCAGTTCCCCCGGCGGCGGTGGGGGTAGCAATCCCTGCCCCTTAAAATGCGCCAAAAGCGCGACCAAATCGGGTGCGGCGAGCACTTGAGCGCGCCCTGCCCATGCCGCCTCCGCCCCTTGCGCAGCGGGGCAGATCAGGCCGAGATCATTCTGGCTGGCGTGCAGTGCGGCGAGCAAGACGCCCGGCGAAGGCGCAATCCGACCGTCCAACCCAAGCTCGCCGACCACACAAAATTCGCTCAATTGCTCCGCATCGACCGCCCCCATCGCCGCGAGCAACGCCAATGCAATGGGCAAATCGAAATGCGATCCTTCTTTCGGCAAATCAGCGGGTGAGAGGTTGACGGTGATCCGCTTAGGCGGCAGCGCAAGGCCAATGGCCGCCAACGCCGCGTGCACCCGCTCCCGACTTTCCGCCACCGCTTTGTCTGGCAAGCCAACGATCAGGAATTTAGGCAGCCCCGCGCTGACCTGACATTGGACCTCAACCCCGCGTGCTTCTAACCCAAGATAGGCAACGGTCGAAACGATGGCGACCATGCGCAAACCTCCTTCATCCTGTTGGACGCGCAAAGCAACGCCGCTCCCGCTTTGTTCTGCCGCGCGATGCTGTCGCTGTCGAGAGGGTTTATGCGCGCGCGTCATTTATCGTTAACGCCTGCGCAACCGCGTGGTGCAACCAATGTAAAATCATGTTGGCGGTATGAACTGCATATGAAGTCGCCTTTCGTCCTTCTCCTCGCCCTGCTCGCCGCGCTGCTCCCCATAACACCGGCGGCTGCGGAGACGTCGATTTTCACCGAAACCACGGTGACGGTGGAGGAAGAATGGCTGGAGGATGATGTCCCCGCTTTCACGCTGGACTTGCCCCGTGCCGCGCCGGAGCGCGGGGTCGCGGTGGCGCGGTTTGGGTCGTTCAGTGTCCTAAACGGCACCACCGCCGAACTGATCGGCTCGGTAACCAGCGAAAGCCCGCGCGATTTCGCCGCCCTGCTGCGCGCTTACCCAAAAGTCCGATTGCTGCAAATCACCGATTGCGAGGGCACCGATGATGATGAGGCCAATTTGGCACTCGCTCGCATGGTGCGCGCGCGCGGCATGACGACCTATGTGCCCGAACACGGCTCTGCGCGGTCGGGCGGCGTCGAATTGTTCCTCGCCGGGGCCCGTCGCCGCGCCGATGCAGGCGCGTCTTTCGCCGTGCATAGTTGGCGCGATGAGGACGGCTATGAGGCGGGCGATTTTCCCCTCAGCCATGCGGTGCACCAAGATTATCTGCGCTTCTACCGCGAGATGGGCATGAGC